>JAICJI010000014.1 GCA_025928515.1 Thermoleophilia bacterium | reverse complement strand
CGGCCTGAACGTCGAGACCGGCGAGGTCGAGGACCTGCTCAAGAGCGGGATCGGCGACCCGACCATGGTCACTCGCTCGGCGCTCCAGAACGCCGCCTCGATCGCGAAGAACATCCTCACCACCGAGGCGGTCGTCGCCGAGGCCCCGGAGAAGAACCCCGTGGGCGCCGGCGCCGGCATGCCGGACATGGGCGGGATGATGTAACGAGCCCGACTCGGGCTTTGCGCAGAGGGCCGGCTCAGCCGGCCCTCTGTCGTTTCAGCGCGGCCTGCGCGCCAAGACGACCTCCGTGTCGCCCGGCCAGTCCCAGAAAACGCCGTCGGGAGAACGCGCTGCGAGCAACTCCCGAACCTCACGTGCGAAGTCTTCGGCGCGGTCGCCGAACAGGTGCGGGGCCGACGAGGACATGGAGAAGTAGCCGGACAGCACGCTCTCGGTGTCGCGCACGAGATCCGGGATGCCCGGAGCGAAGAGCGACTGCGGCGGGCCGAACCTGGTGCGGACGAGAACGTCTTCGAAGCGGTGCGTCCGGGCCGGCGCGAAGCCCTGGCCGGCACGCTTCGTCGAGCCGAGGTACTTCTTCACGAGGGCCCTGACCTCGGCGTGCGGGATCGGCGGCGGGCCGGGGCTCTGCGGCTTCGGACGTCCCTCGACCGTGTGGACGATGAGAGCCAAGGCGCCGCCCGGATCCAGCATGTCGTAGACGGTCTCGGCGACTCTGGCCTCGTCCGTCCAGTGGAAGGACTGGCCGAACGTGATCAGCCGGAACGGCCCCGGTGCGACTTCTGGAAGACCCTCGGCGAGGGCGTGCACCCAGCGGACACGCGCGATTCCGAGGTCGTCGGCTGCCCGGCGACCCTCGCTGAGCATCGCTGCGTCGGGGTCGACACCGACGGCCTCCTGGAACAGGTGAGCGAGCCGGAGGGTGAGGATGCCGGGGCCGCAGACACCGTCGAGAAGTCTGCCGGTGCCGTCGAGCCCGACTTCCTCCGCGAGGACGGCTTCGAGCTGTTGCGAGTAAGGCGGTCTGCCGGATCGGTAGTGGGCGGCGGCGCCCTCGAAGATCGTCGGGTCGTAAGCCGGCACGACACTCCAAGCTACCCAGAACGAGAAACGGCGCCCGTTGGGGCGCCGCTCTCGTAGGGGGAGGTGGTTCGCAGTCCGTATCGGCCACGACCCGTCGGGCCTTTAGCCCTTCCGCGTCAGAAGCCGTACCTCTCTTCGCGCCAGGGATCGGCGTCGTTGTGGTAGCCGTAGCGCTCCCAGAAGCCGGGCTGGTCGGCGGGCACGAGCTCGATCCCGTTGAGCCACTTCGCGCTCTTCCAGAAGTAGCGGGACGGAACGACCAGGCGAACGGGGCCGCCGTGCTCCGCCGTCAGCGGCTCGCCGTCGGCCTCGTACGCGACGACCGCGTTCTCCTCGTCGAGCGCCGCGAGAGGGAGGTTCTCGGTGTAACCGGCCTCGGCGTGCGCGATCGCGAAGTGCGCCGAGGGCTTCGGCCGGCAGAGCTTCGCGAGCTCCCGCCAGTGGACGCCGCGGAACCCGGCGTCGAAGCGGCTCCAGCGCGTGACGCAGTGGATGTCGGTCGTGACGTCCGTCGCGGGTAACGCGCGCAGCTGCTCGTAGTCGAGCGTGACCTCCTCCTCGACCTCGCCGAACAGCCGGAGCCTCCAGGTGGCGAGGTCGACGTGCGCGACGTCGCCGGCGTGGAGCACGGGCCACTTCTCGGTGAGGTACTGGCCCGGAGGCAGCCGGGCCGGGTCGTAGCCCGCGGCGCGCACCTTGTCCTCGGCTTTCGAGCGGAAGAGAGGCATCGCCGGGCACACTAGACGGCGTGGAGGTGGCTGCGAGAGAGCGCGAATTCGTCCGCGTCGCCGGGCCCGATGCTGCCGACTACCTGCAGCGGATGGTCTCGAACGACGTCGAGGCGCTCGGTGCCGGGGAGGCGTCTCCGGCGCTGCTCCTAACCGCGAAGGCCCGCGTGATCGCGCCGCTCGTCGTCCTGCGCCGAGCGGACGACGACTTCCTGCTCCTGACGGAGCCCGGTCAAGGCGAGCACGTGCGCACGCACCTGACGCGGATGCGGCTGCGCGCCGAGTGCGAGATCGAGGCCGAGAAGCACGACTCGGTGCTCGTCTTCGGCGGCAACGACGGCTTCGCCACCGACTGGCGCGACGCCCGAGAGGCACTGGACGCCGGCCTCGAGCCGACGCTCTCGGCCGAAGAGCTCGAGCTGCGCCGGATCGAGAGCGCCGTCCCGCGCTGGGAGCGCGAGATCGACGACCGGATCCTGCCGGCCGAGGCGGGTCTCGACGAGACGCACGTCTCCTTCTCGAAGGGTTGCTACCCGGGGCAGGAGCCCATCGCGCGCCTGCACTTCCGCGGCCATCCGAACCGGGGGCTGCGGGTTGTCGAGCTCGACGAGGTGCCGGAGTACGACGCGCCGCTGCTCCACGACGGACGGGAGGTCGGCCGTGTCACGAGCGCCGCGCGTCGCGAGGACGGCACCGTCGTCGCGCTCGCGTACGTGCGGACGGAGGTGCCGGATGACGCGCCGCTCGCGCTCGCGGCTCGAGCCGGCTGACTGGTACTCGATCCGCCCGGTCCGGAGCATGAAGCCGGCGACGTACCGGTGCCCGCTCTGCGGCCACCAGCTCCACGCGATGAGCGACCACGTCCTCATCTCGCCGGAGGGGGACACGAGCCGCCGCCGGCACGCCCATCTCGAGTGCGTCGCCGCGGCGAACCTGCCGGGACCTCCCGCTCGGCCGAGCCTGCTCTCGCGGCTCCTGGGCCGCGGCTAACCCGGCGCTACACTGACCGTCCCGAGCGCCCGTAGCTCAGGGGATAGAGCGCTGCCCTGCGGAGGCAGAGGTCGCATGTTCGAATCATGCCGGGCGCATTTCATCGTGCTCTTGGAGTGGCGCTGTGGCACCAGCGGCCAGACCTGTGACAAGCGCGACGAGACGGTCAGGGGCGGCGAGATGCGGGAAGTGATGCTCGACCGGCCACACGACGATCTCGGCCTGCGGGATCCGTTCGAGGAGCCAGTGTCGCCCGTCCTGATCTACAGGCTTCGCGTGGAGCGAGATGTATGGCACGCCGCGCCGGCGCAGCTCGGCCATGCCGCTCGCCTGCCCGCGAATGACGTCGTCCAACGACCCGTCGAGCAGGTCGGCCTGGTAGCGCAGGACGACCTCCTGGGATGCGTGGTCGCCGACTCGGAGGAGCTCCCGGTGCGGCGCCGGATCGGCCTCCATCTTCATGTCACGTTGGAAGATCGTCCAGACCTCGTCGGACCGGTCGCCGGTGAGTTGGGACGGATCGAGCGCCTCGAGGCTGCCGGGTTGCTCGGCTCCTATCCCGTCCCGGAAGCCGTCTCGGCGTTCGACGCACTCTGCGAAGGCCTGGCCGCAATGGAGCTCCGCTCGCTTTTGCCCGCAGGCGACGAGGCGCGCTTCTGGAGAGACGCACTTACAGCACTCGTCCGCGGAATCGCGGCAGGCTGAGATTCTCCAGAATCCGTCCATGCCCCTCTATCTCAGCGAGCAGGACGTCGCGGACCTGCTCTCCCCGGCCGACGCCGTCGAGGCCATCGAGGGCTGCTTTCGGCGCCTCGCGGCCGGAGCCGTCGAGAACCGGCCGCGCTACCGGCTCGGTCTCGAGGGCGGGGCGCTCGCGGTCATGGCCGCCGCCGACCTCGAGCTCGGCTTCGCCGGCGCAAAGGTCTACGCCGGGTTCGCGGAGGGCGCGCGCTTCGTGGTTCTCCTCTTTCGAGCCGACTCGCCGGATCTCGTCGCCGTGCTCGAGGCGGACAAGCTCGGCCAGCTGCGCACCGGCGCGGCGAGCGGCGTCGCGACGAAGTATCTGGCGAGGAGCAACGCACGCTCGCTCGGCGTGATCGGCTGCGGTTGGCAGGCCGAGTCGCAGGTCGCCTGCATCCGCGCCGCGCTTCCCGGCCTCGAGCGCGTCGTGGCGTACTGCCGGACCGAGGAACGGCTGCGCGCGTTCTGCGAAGAGCACGACGCGGAGCCGGGGGAGAGCCACCAGGATCCCGTCGCGTGCGACGTCGTCGTCACCGCGACCAACTCCCGCGACCCGGTGCTGCGCGGCGAGTGGCTGCGCTCGGGCGCGCTCGTCTGCGCCGTGGGTGCGAACGACGGTCGCCGCCGCGAGCTCGACAACGTCGTCCTCGAGCGTGCTGCGTTCGTCTGCTGCGACTCGCTCGACGACGCGAAGCTGGAGTCGGCCGACCTGATCGAGCCGATCGAGTCGGGCGTCCTCGACTGGCTCGAGGTGCACGAGCTGCAGGAAGTCGTCGCCGAGGAGGTCGCGGGGCGCCAGTCCGACGAGGACGTCGTCGTCTTCAAGTCCAACGGTCTCGCTGCCTGGGACGTCGCCGTCGCCGCTGCCGTGGTCGAGCTCGCGCAGGCGGCGGGACGCGGGCGAGAGTTGTCATAGTCCGAGGGGTGAAGGCGTCCAGCGACCGTGGTCGGTTCGCGGAGCGCGTGCTCCACGGCGTCGACTCGAACGGCGACCCCGAGACGGTCGTGATCTGGATCGAGCGCAAGGAAGGCGGCGTCTGGGCGGTCGGACGTGCCGTCAATCCCGACCGGCGCTCGGCGAAGGAGCCACGCCGGGAGGACTACATCTTCGAGGGTTACGAGATGGGGGACGCGTTGCAGGAGGCGAACGAGACGCTCGAGGACGACTTCACCGTCTCGGAGCAGGACGGCCATGCGGAGCACGTCCGGCCGTTCACCCGCGACGAGCTCCTCAAGCCGCTCGAGCGCTGGTTCTTCGGGCGAACGTGACGCTCCGCTTCGGCTTCACCCCGTGCCCGAACGACGCATTCGCGTTCCACGCGCTCGTGCACGGGCTCGTGCCTGCGCCGTTCGAGGTCCAGCCCGTCCTGCTCGACATCGAGGAGCTGAACCGGCGCGCCGCCGGGGCCGAGCTCGAGCTCACGAAGCTCAGTTTCGGCGCGGCTGCCGCGGCCGGCGACCGGTACCGGTTGCTGCGGAGCGGAGCCGCGCTCGGCCGCGGCGTCGGGCCGCTCGTCGTCGCCCGCGAAGCGGGCGCGCTCGAAGACGCGGCGGCGGGACGTGTTGCCGTTCCGGGTCTGGAGACGACCGCCTTCCTGCTCCTCCGGCTCGCGGCGCCGTCGCTCGGCGAGGTGGTTGAGCTGCGCTACGACCGGATCCTCGAGGCAGTGGTCGCGGGCGAGGTGGACGCCGGCCTGATCATCCACGAGAGCCGCTTCACCTACAGCGAGCACGGCCTCGTCTCGGTTGCCGACCTCGGCGAGTGGTGGGAGGGCGAGACCGGCCTGCCCGTGCCGCTGGCAGGGATCTTCGCGCGCAACGACCTCGATCCCGAGCTCGCCGACGAGGCCGCGGCGGCGATCCGGGCGTCCGTCGAGTACGCGTTCGCGCATCCCGACGCAAGCCGCGACTACGTCCGCTCACTCTCGCAGGAGATGGCCGACGAGGTCTGCGCAGCGCACATCGCGCTGTACGTGAACGACCACAGCGTCCACATCGGCGATGAAGGGCTTGTGGCCGTCGAGCGGCTGCTCGGTCGCGCCGGCGCCGCTGCCTAGACTGGCTCCGATGGGCCGGGCCGTCATCCTTTCCGCCGTTCGCACCCCGATCGGCCGCTACGGCGGTGCGCTGTCGGGCGTGCGCCCCGACGACCTCGGCGCCGTCGTGATCCGTGAGGCGGTCGCCCGCGCCGGCGTCCCCGCGGAGCAGATCGAGGACGTTTGGTTCGGTGCGGCCAACCAGGCCGGCGAGGATAACCGGAACGTCGCCCGGATGGCCGCGTTGCTCGCGGGGCTTCCCGAGGCGGTGGCCGGAGTCACCGTGAACCGCCTCTGCGCGTCCGGCCTCACCGCCGTCGTCGGCGCCTGCCACGCGGTGGTCGCGGGCGACGGAGACCTGTTCGTCGCCGGCGGCGAGGAGTCGATGAGCCGCGCGCCGTTCGTGACGCCGAAGGCTGAGAAGTCGTTCGGCCGCGGCGACCGGCCGCTCTACGACACCACGCTCGGCTGGCGCTTCACGAATCCGAAGCTCGAGGAGCTGTTCCCGCCGGAGTCGATGGGCGAGACGGGCGAGAACGTCGCCGAGCGGTGGAGCGTCGAGCGGGAGGAGCAGGACGCGTTCGCGCTCGAGTCGCAGCGGCGCTGGGCGGCCGCCGACGAGGCGGGCCGCTTCGCCGACGAGCTCGTCCCGGTCGGCGACTTCACGCGCGACGAGCACCCGCGCCCGGACACGAGCGCCGAGAAGCTCGCCACGCTCAAGCCGGCGTTCCGCGAAGGTGGCACCGTCACGGCCGGGAACTCTTCCGGCATCAACGACGGCGCCGCGGCCCTCGTGATCGCGTCGGAGGAGAAGGCGCGCGAGCTCGGCGTGGAGCCGCTTGGCGCGTTCGTCGGCAGTGCCGTCGCCGGCGTCGACCCACGGCTGATGGGGATCGGGCCGATTCCGGCCGTGCGCAAGCTCCTCGGTCGGAGCGGAATCGAGCTCGAGGACGTCGACCTCGTCGAGCTCAACGAGGCGTTCGCGTCGCAAAGCCTCGTAGTGATCCGCGAGCTCGGCCTCGACGCGGAGAAGGTGAACGTGAACGGGGGCGCGATCGCGCTCGGCCATCCGCTGGGGATGAGCGGCGCGAGGCTCGTCGTCTCGCTGCTGCACGAGCTCCGCCGCCGCGGCGGGCGGTACGGCCTCGCGACGCTGTGCGTCGGCGTCGGCCAGGGCCAGGCCGCGCTGTTCGAGCGCTGAGCCTTCCGATGTCTAGCCGACGGGCGGGCGGATGTAGATCACGCCCTCGTGCTCGATCGGCACGAAGGGGGCGCCGACGCTGAAGACGACGCCTTCCACCTGATGGAACAGCTCGTTGCTGCCTTCGCCCACGGGCACGACGATGCCGACCTCGTCCTCGGGCTGCGCGTCGAGACCTTCGTCCCGCAGCGCCTCCAGCAGCCGGTTGCGGTCTGGGATGCGTGCGGCCTCGACGCGGACTGTGCTCGGCATGTCGTCTCCTCCTGGATGGTTTCGGATCCGAAATCTACCGCAACGGGCAGGACGGCAAACGGCGGAGCGCAAAGCGTTAGGTTCCGCCACGTGGCGTCGAGCGCCGTCGGCCGGACGATCGTTTTCTTTCCCGAGGGCGCCTTCGGCCCCACGAACAACTGCGTCGGCATCGGCGACGTACTGCGGCGGCGCGGGCACCGGGTCGTCTTCATCGTGGAGGAGTCGTTCGCCGGCACGCTCGAAGCGCAGGGATTCGAGGAACGGACGATGCGGCTCGCGCCGCCGCCCGTGGAGCCGGAGGAACCGGGCCAGTTCTGGAAGGACTTCATCCGCGACACCGCGCCGGTCTTCCGCAAGAGCACCCTCGAGCAGCTCGGCGAGTTCATCGCACCGACGTGGCAGGCATTGGTCGACGGGGCGCGGTACGTCGACGACCGGCTCACCGAGATCCTCGCCGAGGTCGATCCGGACGTCGTGGCCGAGGACAACGTGGTCGGCTTCCCCGCGATCCTTGCGAGCGGTCGCCCGTGGGTGCGGATCGTCTCCTGCAACCCGCTCGAGGTGAAGGATCCCGCGCTGCCGCCGACGTTCTCGGGCCTCCCGCTCGACGACCGCTCCGACTGGGACGCGTTCCGGGAGGAGTACGTACGCCGGGCTGGCGAGCTGCAGGCGTCCTTCTCCGAATTTTGTGTCGAGCGCGGCGCGCCGCCCTTGCCCGAGGTCGACTTCATCCACGAGTCGCCGTGGCTCAACCTCACGATCTATCCGGACGAGCTCGACTATCCGCGCAGCCGTCCGCTGGGCGAGCGCTGGCGGAAGGTCCAAACGAGCGTGCGTGCGACCGATGCGCCGTGGTCGCCGCCGGAGGTGGACGGCCGTGCTCTCGTCTACCTCAGCCTCGGCTCGCTCGGCTCCGCCGACGTCCCGCTCATGCAGCGCCTCGTCTCGGAGCTCGCGGACACGCCGCATCGCTACGTCGTGAGCAAGGGACCGCAGCACGCCGAGTACGAGCTGGCGGAGAACATGTTGGGGGCGGAGTTCCTGCCGCAGACGTCGGTCCTGCCGCACGTCGACGCCGTGATCACGCACGGCGGCAACAACACGACGACCGAGTGCATGTGGTTCGGCAAGCCGATGCTCGTGCTCCCCGTGTTCTGGGATCAGCACGACAACGCGCAGCGCGTGGACGAGTGCGGCTACGGGATCCGGCTGCCGACCTACGACTTCGCCGACGGCGGGCTGGCGGCCGCGCTCGACCGCGTGCTCGCGGACGAGGCGTTGCGCGTGCGGTGCGCAGCCGCGGGTGAGCGGCTCCGCCGCCAACCGGGCACGGTGCTCAGCGCCGACCTGATCGAGCGGGTCGCTACTTCTTGAGCGAGAGCGCAGCGCCCGCTGCGAGCAGCGCGAGGCCGAGCAGGCGTGGCCAGTGGAGTGCGATCCGGTCCGACCCGAACAAGCCCCAGCGGTCGATCGCGGCGCCCATGACGAGCTGGCCGCCGATCAGGATCCCGACCGTCGCCGCGACGCCGATGCGGGGGCCGGCGTAGGTGACGGTGAAGACGATCAGCAGCCCCATCACGCCGCCGAGGAGCATCCACCACGGCTGCTGGACGGCACGCGCGAAGCCGTCGAGGCTCCGGTGCGCCAGCGCGAGGATCGCGACGGCGAGCACCCCGGTCAGCGCCGCCGAGAAACCGAGCGCCTCGAGCACGCCGATTCGCTCGCCGAGCCGCGACATCAGAGCGACCTGGATCGAGCCGGCGAGGCCGGCCGCGATCGCCAGCGCTGTTGCGAGTGCGCTCCCGGACATCGGCCAACCATAATCCGAGGCACGGAAGGCTTTGACAAGCTTGTGAGTCATCACTAACATAAGCGAGGGCATGGAGATGGCGACGACGAGATCGACAGCGGCGGCGAGGCGGGACGACGTCCTCGACGCTGCGATGGTCGAGTTCGCCGACCACGGCTTCGAGGGCGCCTCGACGGAGGACATCGCGCGGCGCGCCGGCATCTCACAGCCGTATCTGTTCCGCCTCTTCGGGACGAAGAAGGAGCTCTTCAAGGCCTCCGTCGCCCGCTGCCTCCGCGAGACGCTCGAGGTCTTCCAGCGAGCGGCCGAGGGGAAGCGGGGGAACGAGGCGCTCGCAGCGATCGGCCAGGCGTACCGGCAGCAACTGGAGCAGGATCGGTCACGTCTGCGGGCCCAGATGACCGCGTACGTGGCATGCGACGACCCGGAGATCCGGGAGGTCGTTCGTGCCGGCTACGGCGACCTGGTCGCCTACGTCCGGCGCGTGTCCGGCGCCGACTGGGCCACGGTCTGGAGCTTCTTCGCCGGCGGGATGCTGCTCAACGTCCTCGCCTCGATGCACGTCGACGACTCGCCGGAGCCGTGGATGCAGGATCTCCTCTCCGGCTCCAGTTCCGGCAAGGAACTCTGACTCTCTTTTTTCAGCAAGGAGGAAGTGATGACTCACACACAAAAGCGCTCGATGATCTGGACGATGGCGATCACCTCGGTCGCGCTCTTCATGGTCAGCCTCGACAACCTCGTCGTCACGACGGCGCTGCCGGTGATCCGGCGCAATCTCCACGCGTCCATCTCGCAACTCGAGTGGACCGTCAACGCGTACACGCTCACGTTCGCGGTGCTCCTCCTCACCGGAGCGGCGCTCGGCGACCGTTTCGGGCGACGGCGCATGTTCGCGCTCGGCCTGCTCCTCTTCACCGGAGCCTCCGCGGCCGCCGCACTCTCCACGAGCGCCGACGCGCTCGACATCGCACGGGCGGTGCAGGGCGTCGGGGGCGCGATCGTCACGCCGCTCACGCTCACGATCCTCTCGGCGGCGGTGCCGCGTGAACGGCGCGGGCTCGCGCTCGGGATCTGGGGAGGCATCGGAGGGCTCGCGATTGCGCTCGGCCCGCTCGTCGGCGGCGCGATCGTCGACGGCGTCTCGTGGCACTGGATCTTCTGGCTGAACGTGCCGATCGGGCTCGTCCTCGCTCCGCTCGCGTCTGCGCGGCTCGACGAGACACGCGGCGCGGACGCCTCGCTCGACATCCCCGGCCTGGGGCTCGCGAGCAGCGGGCTGCTGGGCATCGTCTGGGGCCTCGTCCGCGGCAACGCGCACGGTTGGACGAGCGTCGGCGTCGTCCTCCCGATCGTCGCGGGCGCAGTGCTCGTGGCCGCGTTCGTCGCCTGGGAAGGGCGTGCGTCCTCGCCCATGCTGCCGCTGCACTTCTTCCGCGACCGGACGTTTGCGCTCACGAAACTCGCGTCGCTGCTCATGTTCTTCGGGATGTTCGGCTCGATCTTCCTGCTCGCGCAGTTCTTCCAGACCGTGCAGCACATGAGCCCGCTCTCTGCGGGACTGCGGATCCTGCCGTGGACGGCGATGCCGATCTTCGTCGCGCCGATCGCGGGTGCGCTCTCGGATCGGATCGGCGGCCAGCGGCTGATGGCGGCCGGGCTCGCGCTGCAGGCCGGCGGGCTGATGGCGCTCGCGGCGCTGCAGTCGTCGACCGTGCCCTACACCCACCTCGTCCTGCCGTTCATCGTGTCCGGAACCGGGATGGCGCTCTTCTTCGCTCCCGTAGCGAACGTCGTGCTCAGCTCGGTCGCGCCGCAGCACGAGGGCAAGGCCTCGGGTGCCACGAATGCGATCCGCGAGCTCGGCGGGGTCTTCGGCGTCGCCGTGCTCGCCTCGGTCTTCGCGCACGCGGGCGGATATCGCACGGCAGACACGTTCACGCACGGAACGTCGACGGCCGTTTGGATCGGCGGCGGGGTGGTCGCGCTCGGCGCGGTCGCAGCCGCGTTGATCCGCCGGCCGGCCCGCGCCGTCGAGACGGTCCAGGAAGAGGAGCCGGCGCTCGCCGAGGCGGCGTAGCCCCGCTCAACGCCCGACCTGCGCGAGGTACTCCTCGAGGTTGCGCGGGTCGGGCGTCGTCCGTCTGCGGGATGGAGGGTCGCCGGTCACCGGCTGATAGCCCGCGAACTCCGAGTCGAGGACGCCCTCGCCTCCGGTCAGGCCGGGAAGCTGGCGGCGGAGCTCCTGGACACCCGAGGCCGGCAGCGACGTCTCGAGGACCGAGAGCTCGCCTCGTGTCGTCGGCAGCGCGGCCGCCGCTCCCAGCCGGCCGAGGGCGGCGAGGGCCGGGCCGATCGCCTGCGTCGGGACCTCGGCGCTGACGCGGAAGACCGGCTCGCACACCGTGGAACCGGCTCGCTCGAGTGCCTGCATGAGCACGATCGGAGTCAGCCGTTTCACGTCGCGGGTGGTCGGCATCGGCCCGCGGCGCGACGGGGGGCCGTCGGCGAGGCTGTAGCCGATCTCCGTCAGGGTGACGACGCAGTCGGTGACATGCCAGCCGTACAGACCCTCCCGGAGCGCGACGCGCACGTACTCGTCCACGTGCTGCGCAAAGCCCTCGAAGGTCTTGAAGACAGCCAGAGGCGCGTCGCGCGGGTCGAGGCCTGAGTCGACCCGGAACGCAACTCCCGAGCCCGGCGCGGCCGGCTCGATCCGCAGGCCGAGATCGGTGTGGAAGGGATTGGTGGGCGTGTTGAGGATCTCGACGGCCTCGCCACAGCCCGACGGGCGCTCGATGCAGATCGTCGTCGTGTCACGGCACGCGACCTCGAGGCCGTAGTCGTCGGCCAGGGTCGCCTCGACGACCTCTCGCTGAACCTCGCCGTACAGCGAGACGGAGATCTCGGCGCGCGTGTCGTCCTGGCGGACGTCGATCAGCGGGTCCTGCTCGGCGAGCTGCCCGAGCGCGACGCGCAGCCGCTGTCCGTCTGCAGGATCGGCGGCCGCCACGACCGACTCGAACGTCGGCGGCGCGAAATGGTGCTCGACACCGCCTTGCGCCTCGCCGAGCCAGTCACCGATCTGGATCTCCGCGAGCCCCCACAGCTTCGCGATCTCGCCTGCGTGCACCGCGTCGCGCTGCTCTGCGTCCCCGTCGGCGAAGACTCGGAGCGCGGTCACCCTGCCGGCGTCGAAGCGGTCGCGGACGGAGACAGTGCCGGAGAAGACGCGCGTGTAGGCGATTCGGTGGCCGTCGGGGTCGCGCTCGATCTTGAAGACGCGCGCCGAGAGCGGCCCGTCGCCGTCGGGCACGCGCGCAGGGAGGAGCCGCGCGATCCCGCTCATCACCTCTGCCGCGCCCGCGCCCGTCAGCGCCGAGCCGAAGAAGACCGGATGCAGCTCCGCGGCTCGTGCTCGCGCGGTGAGGTCGTCGTCGGCCGGGCCGAACCCGGAGAACGACGCGGCACGCGTACCGAGCGCCGTGGCAGAGCCCATCGGCACGACCGCCGGCGTCAAGCGCTGCGCGATCTCGTCGAGCACGCGTTCCGGGTCGGCTCCCGCGCGGTCGATCTTGTTCACGAACAGCAGCGTCGGCACGTCGAGCCGCTGCAGTGCGCGCATCAGGATGCGTGTCTGCGGCTGCACTCCCTCGACGGCCGAGACGACCAGCACGGCCCCGTCGAGCACGCTCAGCACCCGCTCCACCTCCGCGATGAAGTCCGGGTGCCCGGGCGTGTCGATCAG
Source organism: Thermoleophilia bacterium (assembly GCA_025928515.1). Taxonomy (GTDB): domain Bacteria; phylum Actinomycetota; class Thermoleophilia; order Gaiellales; family Gaiellaceae; genus Palsa-739. Next base: position 32,239 of record JAICJI010000014.1, on the reverse strand, counting down.
GTTCACCGTCACGTCCTCGATCGGGAACGAGACGACCGCCGAGCGGATCGTGATGCCGCGCTGCTGCTCGAGCGCGAGCGAGTCGGTCTGCGTCGTCCCCTTGTCGACGCTGCCGAGGCTGTCGATGACGCCGGCCGCATGCAGCAGCCGCTCGGTGAGCGTTGTCTTACCGGCGTCTACATGCGCCAGGATCCCAAGGTTCAATAGCGTTCTGCGAAGCACGAGTCCATCCCTTCAAGTAGGTCACTCCGGCCCTCTCGATGGCAATGAACGTCGTGCGCACGCCGCTCCTCCTTGGTCGCTCCGACTGGCGCTTGCGCGGAGAGAATAATCAGAGCCGTGCCGATCTTCCAGCCCGAGCTCGAGACGCTGCCGCGGCCGGAGCTCGAGCGGCTCCAGGGCGAGCGGCTGCGCGAGCGCTTCGGGGTCGAGCTCGAGGCGCTTGCCGAGCAGCCGTTCCGAATGAAGTCGGACCTGCGCGACGCATATCCGTTCGGTCTTCTGCAGGTGCCGCTCGAGGAGTGCGTCCGGATCCACGCGTCGTCCGGCACGCGCGGGAAGGCGACGATCGTGGCGTACACGCGCGCCGATCTCGCGGCGTGGGCGGACTGCTGTGCGCGGGCGCTCGCAGCGGCGGGCGCCGGGCCGGGCACGATCGTCCACAACGCATACGGCTACGGGCTCTTCACCGGCGGGCTCGGCCTTCACTACGGCGCCGAACGGCTCGGCTGCACGGTCGTGCCGGTCTCGGGCGGCAACACGCCGCGGCAGGCGCAGCTGCTCGAGGATCTCGGCGCGGAGATCCTTTGCTGCACGCCGAGCTACGCGCTGGCGATCGCCGACCACGTCCCCGACCCCGGGCGCCTCGAGCTCCGCGCCGGCCTCTTCGGTGCCGAGCCCTGGACCGAAGGGTTACGCGAGGCGATCGAGAGCGCGCTCGGACTCGCCGCGCTCGACATCTACGGACTGTCGGAGGTGATGGGCCCGGGTGTGTCGGCGGAGTGTGCCGAGGCCCGCGACGGCGCGCACGTGAACGAGGACCACTTTCTCGTCGAGGTCGTCGACCCGCAGTCGGGCGAGCCGCTGCCGGACGGCGAGGCCGGCGAGCTCGTGTGCACGACGCTGACGAAGGAGGCGCTGCCGCTGCTGCGCTACCGCACGGGCGACCTCGCTTCGCTGACGCGTGAGCCGTGCGCGTGTGGTCGCACGTTCGCCCGCATGTCGCGCGTGCTCGGGCGCACCGACGACATGCTGATCATCCGCGGCGTCAACGTCTTCCCGAGCGAGATCGAGCGCGCGCTCCTCGCGACGCCGGAGCTCGAGCCGCATTACCAGCTGGTCGTGGAGCGTCCCGGGCATCTCGACGAGCTGACGGTTCAGGTGGAAGGAGCGGCCGACGCGGACGCAGTGCGCAGGCGACTCCACAGTGTGCTCGGGCTCACCGCTCGCGTCGAGGTGGTCCCGGCCGGCCACGTCCCTCGCAGCGAAGGAAAGGCGCTGCGGGTCGTCGATCGGCGCAGCACGTAACCGCGGCCGACGTTCGCGCGTTCAGCAACTGGATGAACGAGCAGCCGGACTCCGCGAGCGAAGCCGACGCCTGGCCGGTGCCGTCGATCGACGTGCTCCGCGAGCTCGATCCGCCCGCGGTCGTGTGGTCGGAGCAGGACTTGGTCGCTACGCCGCCGACTCGTCACCCTGCCAGAGGCTGAACGCGTTCCCCTCGGTGTCCTTGCACGGGGCGAACCAGCCGTGACCCGGCACGGGCACCTTGTCCCCGGCTTCCCCACCGAGCTCGCGGACCTTCGCCGTCGAAGCGTCGATGTCCTCGGTGTCGAGGTAGACAGTGAGATTGCCCTGTTGCTCGGTGGCGACGATCGCGCCGCCCTGGTCGTCGGCGCTCTGGAACATCCGGTAGTCCATCTCCGGCGACATCGGAGGGCCGACCTGCCAGCCGAAGACTCCGCTCCAGAATCCCTGCGCGCGGTCGGTGTCTGCGGCACCGATCTCCACATGCACGACCTTGCCTGCCATCGCTCCTCCTCCTGACCGGGTTATCGTCCGTCCGGAATCTCTCGAGAGGAGTCTATGTACCGGGTCACCGTTCTCTATGAACAGGAGCCGGACGCGCACGAGTACGCGGCTCACGCCGAAATGTGCCGCTGCGTGCCCGACGGCGTCTTCCGGCATGGCAAGGTCACGGGCTCGCCGATGGGCGAGCCGAAGCACGCGTACTACGCCGAGTGGGAGTTCGCCGACGAGCGGGCCTTCCAGACCGCGATCCGCAGCGACGAGTTCCTGGCGACGGGCAAGGACGCATACAAGCGCGGCATCCCGCAGCCGACCGTCGAGTTCCTCGAGCTGGGCTAGGGCATGGCCGAGGTCGAGGTCTCGCACGACTGCGCCGTCCAGACGATCACGCTCAACCGGCCGGACAAGCTCAACGCGTTCACCCACGCGTTGCACGGAGAGCTGCAGGCTGCCCTCGAGGAGGCTCGCGATCCGGCAGTACGGGCCGTCGTGATCACCGGAGCCGGACGTGGGTTCTCGGCGGGCCAGGATCTGACGGCGTTCGGGGAAGCCCGCGACGTCGCCGCGATGCTGCGCGCGACGTACCACGTCAACGTCACGGCGATCCGCTCGCTCGAGAAGCCGGTGATCGCGGCGGTGAACGGCGTTTGCGCCGGCGCCGGGCTCTCGCTCGCCTGCGCGTGTGACATCCGGCTCGCCTCCGACGCGGCGTTCTTCGTCCCCGGCTTCGTCGGGATCGGCTTGATCCCCGACTCGGGCGGCACGTACTTCATCCAGCGCCTGCTCGGCACGCCGCGTGCGTTCGAGTGGATGACCTCGAACCGCCGGCTGACGGCGGCCGAGGCGCTTGCCTGGGGGCTCGTCTCCGAGGTGGTGGAGGCGGACGCATTCTCGGCGCGCGTGGCGGAGCATGCCGCCGGGCTTGCCGCCGCCCCGACGCGCGCCATCGCGCTCACGAAACGGCTCTACGACGAGGCGGCGACCTCGACGCTCGAGGAGCAGCTCGAACGGGAGGCGGCGGCGCAGGCCGAGGCCGCACAGACAGGGGACTTCCGCGAGGGAGTCGCAGCCTTCGGCGAAAAGCGGGAGGCGCGCTTCAGCGGGAGTTGAGCAGGCCCAGCACTTCGCCGTCATCCGGCCAGCGTCCCTCGCTCTGCTTCGAGAAGATCAGCTCGCCGTCGGCCACGACGTCGTACTGAGACTTCTTGCCCTCGCGGGCCGATGCGTCGATCCCGCTCTCGTTGAGCTCGGCCGCGAGACTCGCGGCCCGTCGGTCGTACCCGCTTCAGACGGGGCAGTAGAAGATCTCGACGGCCACGTTCCGGAGCGTAGCCGGACGCCGTCGCTCTACGAAGCGCTCGATGCGATACTCGCGCCGTGGACGAGGACGATCTTCGCAAGCTCGAGGCGGTTGGCTCGCGGCTCGTTTTCGGCGCCGGCCAGATGCTGATCGAGAGCGGGAAGCCTGGCACCGGGCTGTACGTGGTCGCCGAGGGTCACATCGTCGTCGAGGCTCCTGAAGGCACGCGCGAGCTCGGCCCCGGATCAGTCGTCGGAGAGCGCGCCCTCTTCTCGGACGATGGGTTGCGCACGGCGCGGGTGCGGGCGCTGACCCACGGCGTCGTGATCGCCGTCGATCGCTCCGAGGTCGACCGGCTGTGCGCCGAGGATCCCGAGCTCGCGGACCGGCTCGCTACTAGCTAGATCGTCTTGAACTGCTCGAACGGCTGCCGGCAGCTCTCGCAGTAGCGCAGCGAGCGGCACGGCGTCGGGCCGAAGATGTTCTCGAGCTTCGTCTCGGTCGAGCCGCAGTACGGGCAGCGGTGGACTTGCGACTGGAGCTGGACGAGGCGAGGAGCCGGCGGCGCGAAACCGGCGGCGCGAAGCTTCTCACGGCCGGCGGGAGTGATCTTGTCGGTCGACCACGAGTCGTCCTGGATCACTTTCACCACGGCTCCGGGAACCTTCTCCTCGATCGCCCGCTTCATGAACTCGAGCGCGGGGCAGCCGAGGAAGGTCGGCGTGAACTCGATCCGGACCTGTCCCTCGGCGACATCGACCGAACGGATGACCCCGAGGTCGACGAGCGAGACGACGGGGATCTCGGGGTCCGGGATCTCCTCCAGCGCTTCCCAGACTTCCGCCTCCGCTACCACTGCGCCCCCGTCGGCGCCGAGCGCCGCACGATCGTCATCTCGTCCCACAGTGGCGCGAGCTCCGGCGTATGTGTGCCGCGTTCGTGCCCTTGTAACAAGTTGTTACTTGGAAGGTCGAGTCCCGTTCGGACGGCGAGGTCGGCCCGAAGGCCTTCCGGGAGCATTCCGACGGCGTAGGGCCACAGGTCCTCGACCGCCGCCTGGAAGCGCGGCTCGTCGCCCAGCCGGTCGTGCCACATCTCGGCGTGCATGCGGTGGTACGCCTCCTCGCGGTCGATCTTGGCCGCGAGCCCGGCGACCGCCGTGTCGGGGTCGTCCTTCAGCGCGGTGATGCGGATCTCGTCCGCGACCTCGTAGAGCCAACGCCGCGCGATCGTGTGCGCCCACTCGAGCAGGTGGAGCTCGACGAGCGGCGAGCAGCGGTACTCGTCCAGCTTGCGGTCGAAGGCGAGCGCGTCGGCGTCGCCGTCCTCGCCCACGATCAGCTCGTAGACGGCGCGCGCGTGCCCGATCTCGTTCTGCGCGATCGAGGAAAAGGCGACGTCCTCTTCCAGCAGCGGCGCGATCCCCGTCCATTCGGACTCGCGCCAGCCGAGGACGAGCTCGTCGTCAGCCAGGCCCAGCAGTACCTGCTCGTTCACGAGCCTCCTTCAGGCGTGCCTTGATCGAGTAGCCGTCGACGCGGCGGTACTTGAGGTCGAACTCGTCGGCCCAGTCCTCGACGTCGCGGATCGAGTCGCGAGGGACGAGCCAGAGCGCGACCGACTCGCCGCGCCGGCCGTACTGCTCGCGCGCCCAGGCCTCGGCGAAGTCCGCGTCGGGAGCGACGACCGAGCCGGCGTGTTCGAACGGCTGACCGCGTCGCTCCTTGCGGAACACCTCCCAGACAGGATGCTCGCTCATGCGGCGAGAACGACGTCCCGGACCCACTGTTCCTGCTCGAGGAAACGGCGCCGGAAGGCGAGGCGCTCCTCGGTCTTCGGGCCGTGGCCGGTGACGACGTGCTTGAGCTCGTCCCAGTCGGGCTCGGTGTACTCCCAGACGCCGTCGTCGCGCTTGTGCAGCTTCGGGTCGGGCACCGTGAGGCCGAGCTCGTGGATCTGCGGGACGTACCCGTCGAGGAACTGCTGGCGCGCCTCCTCGTTCCCCTGCGACTTGATCCGCCAGAGGAACATCGGGTCCTCGTCGGCTGGGATCGGGTTGCCGTGGAACTGCATCAGAGGCCCCCACCACCTGTCGAGCGCTTCCTGCACGAGCTCGAACTGCGCTGGCGTGCCGGTGACCATGGCGAGGATCACGTCGCGGCCGTGGAGGATGTGGAACGACTCCTCCCAGCAGATCTTCTTCATGATCCGCGCGTATGGCGCGTACGAGCACTTGAGCAACGCCTTCTGGCTGATGATCGCGGCTGCGTCGACGAGCCACGCTATGACCCCGACATCCCCCCAAGATTGAGTGGGGTAATGGAAGACGTTGTGGAATTTGGCCTTCCCGTCCACGAGATCGGCGAGGCATTGTTCGCGCGGCTTGCCGAGATCCTCGACGACGCGGTAGATGAGTTGTGCGTGGCCGACCTCGTCCTGCACCTTCGCCGTCAACGCGAGCTTGCGCTGGAGCGTCGGAGCACGGAGGATCCACTCGCGCTCGGGCAGGACGCCCATGAGCTCGGAGTTGCCGTGCATCTCGATGAACTTGATCAGCTTCTTCCGGTAGTCCTCCGGCATCCAGTCGGTCGTCTCGACCTGGCCGCCGGACTGGACGTACTCGAGAAATGCCTGCTCATCCCGGGGAATCTCGACCGCTGCCACGCAGCACCACCTTCCGAACGATCGTTAGCCTCTCAATTGTAGATGTCCGCCCGCCGCACCGAGCTGACCCGCACCGCCGCTCGCCTCTTCGCGGAGAAGGGCTACCACGGCACGTCGATCGGCGACCTCGCCGAGGCGATGGGCGTGCAGAAAGGCTCGCTGTACGCGCACATCGAGTCGAAGGCGGACCTGCTGTGGGAGGTCGCGCGCGAGGGCTCCGCCGCCTTCCATGCCGCGCTCGACGCGGTGGCCGACGAAGGGCCGGTCGTCGAGCGGATCCGGGCTGCGCTCCGGGCACACCTCCGCGTCGTCGCCGAGCAGCTCGATGTCGCGACGGTGTTCGTCCGCGAGTGGCGCTACCTCGAGGGCGAGCGGCGTGACGAGTTCGTCACCGAGCGGCGCCGCTACGAGGAGCGGTTCCGCGCGCTCTTCCGCGAGGGACGCGAGCTCGGGGAGCTGCGCGCCGACCTCGACGACGCGACGGCGGCGCTGCTCGCTTTGTCTGCGGCGAACTGGGCGTACACCTGGCTCCGGCCGGGTTCCGAAACGGACGAGTTGGCCGACCGATTCACCGCGCTCCTGCTCGACGGGATGCGCGGCTACGCGAGCCGGTGAAGGTCTTCCTCGTCGTCAACCCGTTCGCGACCCGCGTGAGCGAGGAAGGGCTCGCGGCCGTGCGCGCCGAGCTCGAGCGGGTCGCCGCGGTCGACGTCGTGCTGACGGAGCGCCCCGGTCACGCGACGGAGCTCGTGACCGAGGCGGGTGGCGGCGGCGCGGACGCGGTCGTCGTCTTCTCGGGCGACGGCGGCTTCAACGAGGCGCTGAACGGACTGCCGCACGACGTGCCGGTCGGCTTTCTTCCGGGCGGCGGTACGAGCGTCCTCTCCCGTGGTCTCGGTCTGTCGGCCGACGCGGTAGAGGCGGCGCGCGCCGTGGCGGACGCGATCGAGAAGGAGCGAACCCGGCGGATCACTGTCGGCCGAGTCAACGAGCGACGCTTCGCGTTCAGCGCCGGCATCGGGCTCGATGCGGAGGCCGTGCGCCGCGTCGATGCGCTCGGCCGGAGGGAGGACGGCAAGCGTCCCGGCGACCTCGCCTTCGCGCTCGCGATCGTGGGTGCGCTCGCCGCCGAGCGCGGCCATCTCGAGCCTCAGCTCGAGATCGCCGGCTACGGGCGGGCGGCGCTCGCCTTCATCGCGAACGGCAACCCGTACACGTATGCGAAGCGCCTGCCGCTCCCGATCGCGCCGGAGGCTCGCTTCGAGCTCGGGCTCGACCTCGTGGCGCCTATACGTGTCCGCCGCCGGACGCTGGTGGGGACTGCGATTCGCCTGCTCACCGGGCGGGTGCGCCACGGCCCGTACCTGTACGGGCACGACCTCGACCGGGTCGAGATCACGTGCGACCGGCCGATGCCGCTCCACGTCGACGGCGAGGACCTCGGTGACGTCACGGCTGCGCTGTTCGAAGCCGAGCGCGACGCCGTGTCCGTGCTCGTCTAGGGAATCTCGGGCACGCGGACGACGTCGAGCGCCTGGAGGATGCCCTGTGCCTCTGCGGCGTCCTCGCTCGAGCTCGTGAGACGCGCTCGCGCGTCGAGTGTGAGCGCGACCTCGTAGAGCATCCCGCCTTCGCGCGCGATGCGCAGGCTCTCGTCGAGCTCTCGACTCGCAGCGTCGCTTTGGCCCATGCGCGAAAGCGCCTGCCCGCGCACCCGATCGAGGAGCGCTTGCACAGCCCGCGGCGCGGACGTGCCTGTGATCGCCTCGGCCAGGCCCGCTCCGGTGAGGGCTCCCTCGAAGTCGCCGGCGAAGAGGGCCGCCTCGGCGAGCCGCGCCTGCACTTCGACCACGAAGCTGCCCGCGTCGATCTCGCGGAGTGAAGCGATGGCGGCGGAGAGGAGCTCGCGCGCCTCGTCGGTGCGGCCGGCCCTCGCCGCGGCGCGGCCCAGGTTCGCGTCGGCGACCGCCGTCATCAGGCGCGAGCCCGCCGCCTCGCAGACAGACCGGACCTCGCGCAGCTCAGCCTCGGCCTCCTCGATCCGCCCCTGGTCGGACAGGATCTCGGCGATGTTGTTCAGGATCGTCGCCGCCCCTACCACGTCGCCGATGCGCTCGCGGGCCGCGCGGCTGCGGCTGTAGAACTCGAGCGCCTCGTCCCAGCGGCCCTCGTAGTAGGCGTCGATCCCGAGGTTGTTAAGTGCATTCGCCTGGCCGAGGAGGTCGCCGAGCTCCTCGTAGATCGGCAGCGCGAGCTCGCGCACCTCGTTGCGCTTCGGGCTGCCGAGCGAGGTGTACGCGAGGTGGCCGAGGTAGTAGGCATGGGCGAGGTCGGGCAGTGCGCCGGCGGCACGCGCGTCCTCGATCACGCGCTCGACCCACTCGACACATTCCTCGAACGCGCCCTGCCGGAAGCGCGCGGCCGCATAGCCGAGGGAGAGACGGAGCCGGTGGAGGGTGCGGGCCGGGCCGGCGAGCTCGTCCGCTCGGCGCAGTCCGCGCTCGTACCAGCGGAGCGCCTCGGCGTAGTGCCCTTCGTTCTCGCGCAGCCGGCCCTCCTTGAGGCTGAGGCCGGCGAGCGCGTCCGGATCCAGCCGGAGCCGGGCCCTCGCGTGGCGGTAGGCGAGGCGGGCCTCTTTGTAGTCGCCGCCGAGCTCGAGCACGTCGGCGAGCCCTTCCCACACCCGGCCGACCTCTGCGGGCTCGAGCTCGGGCACCTGCTCGGCGACGGCGAGAGCGCGTCGATAGAGCTCCGCCGCGTCGGCGTTCGCGAACTTGGCCCGCGCGCGCTCGGCGGCGAGCAGGGAGAAGCGCCACGTCTCGGCATGCCGGTCGGCGAGCGAGAAGTGGAGGGAGAGCGTCGCCGCTGCCTCCTCCTCGTCGGCCGCCGTCTCGCGCAGGACGTCGGCGACACGTGCATGCAGCTCGCGGCGGCGCCGGAAGGAGAGACCCTCATAGGCGGCGTCGCGGATCAGCGCGTGGCGGAACTGGAAGGTGCCCGGCACGTACGGGTCCCGCTCGACGAACTCCGCCAGACGGTCCCACGACTCGGCGTCGAGGGCGGCGTCGGAGTCGTCCTCGAGCACCCGCGCGATCAAGTCGCTCGAGAAGCTGGAGCCGAGGACGGAGGCCCAGCGAAGCAGCGAGCGGTCTCCCGGGGCGAGGCTGTCGATGCGGCTCGTCAGCACGCCCTCGACGCTCTCCGGCAGCTCGTCGACGCCCTGGTCCGAGCCGCGCGTGGCTGCGACCAGCTCCTGGACGAAGAGCGGGTTGCCGCCAGCGCGCTCGGTGAGGGCGGCCAGCTCCTCGGGCTGGAGCCCTTCCGCCCCTGCGGCCACCGCGAGCTCGTTCGCGTCCGCTTCCGGCAGCGGGTCGAGCCTGAGCGACATCGCCGGCACCGGCGGCGTTCCGGCAGCGGCAAGGAAGCCGGTCTCACCGGGCCGTCGCGTCGCACAGACGAGCCAGGGCTTGGACGTGACCCGGCTGCCGAGGTGCCGCAGCAGGTCCGACGACGCCTCGTCCATCCAGTGCACGTCCTCCATGAGCAGAAGCGTCGGAGGCTCGAGCAGCTCGCCGAGCACGGTCTCGACGACGCCGTGCAGCCGCGCGCGCCGGAACGCCGGCTGCAGGTCGTCCGCCTCGGGCGTCGTGTGCACCGGGGCGTCGATGACGTCGGCGACGAGCGGCGCCCACGGCACGAGCTCGCTGTCGATCTGCTCGAGCCGCTCGGCGAGCAGCGCCGAGTTCGCGTCGGGGTCGCCGTCGACCTCGACGTCGAGCACTCCACGCAGCAGCTTCCGGAACGGGAAGTACGGCGTCGTCGCCTCGTACTGCTCGCACGCGGCGCTGACGAGCGTGAGGCCCTCCGCCCGGTCGACGAGCTCCTCGAGGATCCGCGACTTGCCTATGCCCGCGTCCCCGATGAGCTCGACGAAGCTGCCGAACCCCATCCGCACCGGCACGAGTGCCGCGTCGAGGATCGGCAGCTCGCGCTGGCGGTCGACGAGCGGCAGCCGCTTCGGCGCGACGAGCGTCCGCGCACCGGTCACCTCGCCGACCGCGACGGCGTCGACCGGCTGCGCCTTTCCCTTCAGCGCCAGCGAGCCGACCGCCTCGGTGGCGAACACCGTCCGCGATCGCTCGAGCAGGTCGGGAGTGGTCAAGATCGACCGTGCGTCAGCCTTCGCCATCAGCCTGGCGGCGAGTGCCGCGGTGCCGCCGAGGATCGTGAATGCTTGTCGGTAAGGCGGCCCGATGCGGCCGGCGAAGACGTTGCCGGCGGCGACGCCCACGTACAGCGGCAGCCTCGTTCCTGCGTCGACGGCCGCGCGCACAGTGCGCAGCAGGCGCTCCTCGTCCTCGCCCGCGGTGGTCGGCACCCCCGCGACGAGCACTGCCCTGCCGCCGACGCCGTCGATATCGGTCTCGAGGAAGCAGACCCCGTGGGCGGCCGCGGCTTCCTGCAGCACGTCGACCACTTCCTCGACCGAGTCGGTGTCGAGCTCCTCCCCGCCGCCGCCGAAGCGAACGAACGCAACCGCCGCGCGCCGATGTTCGCTCTCGACCCGCCCGGCCGCGAGGAGCCCGCGAAGTGCCTCCGGGATGCAGCCGGCCACGGCGAGCTCGCCGGCGTCGGGAAGGGCCGGAATGCCGGTGAACGCCACGGGCGGCGGCGCCGCGAGGAGCGTCCCTGCACCCTTGCGGTCGCCGAGGCAGGCCGCGTCGAGCTCGGCAGCCGTCGCGTCGCTCAACGCGATCTCGCCGGCTTCGGCCGTGTCCTCCATCTCCACCGTGACGATGGCGTTCCGCCCTGCGACGATCAGCTCGCCGTGGCGGCTGCCCACGAGGAAGAACTCGAAGTCGCCGCTGTGAACACCGACGTGCATCTTCAGCTCCACCGCACCGACGGACGTCTGGAGCGGGCCGAGCGCAGCGAGCGAGTCGCGCATGCCCCAGGCCGCGGCGCACGCGCGAGCGGCGTGCCCGTCGCCGTCGAAGAAGAGGAGCAACGCATCGCCGCCGAGCTTGACGAGCCCGCCGCCGAGCTCGTAGGCCACCGTGAGGAGCCGCCCGAACGTGGCGCTCATGACGTCTGTGACCTCCTCGGCGCCGAGGCGGCCCTTCGGCGCGAGCCGCTCCGACATCGCGGTGAACCCCGAGACGTCGACGAACGCCATCGTCCCGGGGAGCACGCGGTGCCGCTCGGCGGGCGCGTCCCGCAGCCACTCGAGCGTGATCCGCGGCAGGTAGGGGACGAGCGCACTCCCTCCGTCGACCCGGGTCTCGTCCTGCGGTACCCCCACGCGATCGATTCTGCCCCTATTGACAAGAAACGGGAAGGGGCGCATTGTCCAAGGCGGGACCGGGTGGTGCCGGTCGGTGCGGCAAGGGGGAGTTAGGGCATGGCCAACCCGGACGGACCGGGAGTGAAAAACCTGAGGTTGCGGCTCCTGGGCCTGTTGCCCGTGGCGGCCGCGTTCACGCTGCTCGCGTTTCCGGCGAGCGCGTCGGCCGACCCGCTTCCGGGGACGATCGTCGTGGGCACGACCGCCGACGACGGGTCGGGCACATGCTCGCTGCGAGCCGCGATCGCGTCGGTGAACGACGGCGTCGGCGAAGGTAATTGCACCAACCCCGCCTCGAGCGGGACAACGACGATCGAGGTGCCGGCCGGCCAGTACAACCTCGCGCTCGGCCAGCTCGAGATCTCGCACAGCGTGAACATCGTCGGCGGGGGCGCTCGCTCGACGATCATCGACGGCGCAGCCGACGGCCAGCGGGTCTTCGAAGTCACGTCCGGGACCGTCACCATCGGCGGCGTCACGATCCAGCACGGCAGCACGAATGCAGCCACCGGACCCGAGCCTCACCACGGGATCGGCGGCGGGATCTATGTCGACTCTGGAGCAACGCTGACGCTTAAGGACTCGATGGTCTCGGGCAACGAGGCGGACAACTCCGGTGGCGGGATCGGAAACGACGGCACGCTCACGATTCTCAGCAGCACGGTCGAGAACAACACGACCGGCAACGGCGGTACCGGAGGCGGAATCATCAACTTCCTGTCGCTGGCGGTCACGAACAGCACGATCATGAACAACGCGGCGCAGGCCGACGGCGGCGGCCTCTATCTCGTCGGGTCGACCACGCTCACAAACGCCACGATTGCGAACAACGGCGCGAACGCCGGTCTCGCAGGTGGCAACGGCGGCGGGATCTTTGTCAATGGAGTTCCCACCGCAACCTTCCAGCTCACCAACACACTGCTGGCCGGGAACACCCGCAACGGAGCGGCCCAAGACTGTTCGGGCGGGGGGCTCACGTCCCTCGGCGGCAACCTCAGCGACGACGCGAGCTGCGGCTTCAGTGGCGCGGGTGATCTGCAGAACGCCAGCCCGAATCTCGGAGCCGTAGACAGCAACGCCCCGACGGACGTCCTACCCCTCCAGACAGGCAGCCAGGCGATCGACGCGGGCAACGCTTTCGGTTGCCCGGTGACCGACCAGCGTCTCGTCACACGGGCGCAGGCATCGCCCTGCGACATCGGCGCTTATGAGTTCACGCCTGCGGCCCCCACGAACTATCTCGTCTCGACCGCCGATCAGCTCGATGGAGTGCTCACGTACGCGAACTCGCAGCCGGCCGCAGCGACGATCGACATCGCGGCCGGTCACTACGACCTCGGCATTTTGACCGGTACCGAAACGGACGCCGGGGGGATCGACCTCGCTGGCGCCGGGGCAAAGAACACCGTCCTAGACGGCGACGGCATGGTCGGCGACGTCATCGACGTCGGAGGAGGTGGCAGCGCGACGCTGATCAAGGACGTCACGGTCGAGAACGCCACGGATACAGGGATCAACGACGGCGGTCTGCTGGAGCTCGACGACAGCATCGTGCAGAACAACACAGACGTCGGGATCCAGAACAACAACCAGGGTCTGACCGTCTCGGGCAGCACGATCTCCGGCAACGGGAACGCGGCCGCAGGCGTCGACTCCCAGTTCAACGGCGGGATCTTCTCGGAAGCGCCGATCACCGTCACGAACTCCACCATCACAGGCAACAACGGCAGCGGCATCTACGTCGACAGCGGCGGCAGTGCTCAGCTGACAGATGTCACGATCGCGGACAACCCTGGGGTTGGGCTCGATCTGCGCACGCCGAGCACGGCGGTCAGCACCATCATCGGCAGTAACCCCGACGGGGACTGCACGAATGTCGCCGACAACTGGACCTCGGAGCACAACAATCTCGACAGCGACACGAGCTGCAACTTCGTCGACTCGACCGACTGGCCCGAGGTCGACCCGCAGCTCGGCCCGCTGCAGGACGACGGCGGCCCGACGCCGACGATGGCGCTTTCGGCCGGCAGTGAGGCAGTCGACCACGGCGACAACGGGAACTGTCTGCCGGTCGACCAGCGCGGCATCACGAGGCCGCAGGGGCCGCAGTGCGACATCGGCGCCTACGAGCTCGTCGAGGCACCGGCAGCTCCGCAGGCGATCGCCTTCGAGTCGAACCGCACGGGCAACTCGGAGATCTGGACGATGAATCCCGACGGTTCGAACCCCGCGCAGCTCACGCATGACGGGGTGACCGACTCGCTGCCGTCGATCTCGCCGGACGGTCACACGGTCGTCTACCAGCACACCGCCGCAGGCATCACACAGATCTGGGCGATCAACGGCGACGGCACCAACCCGCGCGCGCTCACGACGCAGGGCTCGAACTTCCAGCCGACGTTCTCGCCCGACGGCACGAAGATCGCCTTCGACAGCGACCGCAACGGGACGCAGCAGCTCTTCGTCATGAACGCGGACGGCTCGGGCCAGACGCAGGTCACGAACATGGGCGGGACCGTCGGCGTCGGAGGCTCGTCCTGGAGCCCCACCGGGTCGCGGATCGCCATCAGCGACGACGAGTCGGGAAACAACGAGATCTACACGGTCGACGCCGGGACGGGTACCCCCAGCGCGGCGCTCACGTCATCCGGACAGAACCGGAATCCGCAGTGGTCCCCCGACGGCTCGGAGATCCTTTTCGTCAGCGACCGCTGCACCTCGCAAGCTCCGTTCTGCGGCGGTGGCGACTCCGTCTTCCTCATGAACGCCGACGGCTCGAACCAGCAGAACCTCACTCAGGCGCCGATCTTCGACGCCGATCCCGCCTGGTCGCCCGACGGCGCGAAGATCGCGTTCGTCCGCGACCTCGGCGGCCAGAATTTCAACGTCTTCACGGCGAACGCCGACGGCACGAACCAGGTGCAGCTGACGTTCGGGTCGGCGCCCTCGCGGAACTCGTTCCCCGACTGGGGCACGCAGCCCAGCGCCGCCGGTCAGCTTGAGGGCAGCTTCACGCAGGCGGTCGTCAAGCCAGTCGATCTGACGGGCGCCGGCACCTCGGACTGGGCTCTCTGGAGCTACAACAGCTCTGCGGTCCCGGCGTCGCTGACGCCGAACGAGACAAAGGCGAGCGGCGGCCGCAAGATCAGCGACCTGACCGTCGTCAACGGCAACGGCACGCCCACGAGGGGCTTCGGCGGCTTTACCGACAACCTGGTCCCCTTCAACTTCGACTGGACCGACGGTTCTCCGGACGCTGCCGTCTCGGGCGGCCACGGAGGTCTGACGGCTCCCGCCGTCGGACAGGGCCTGTCCTTCACGGTCCCCGCCGGCAAGGGTCTGCAGCGGCTGACGATCTGGACGTCCGCGCATTACGCCAACGGAACGCTCACCGCCCACCTGTCCGACGGGAGCGCACCCGACTACTCGCAGACGATCGACGCGGAACCGGGCCAGTTCGGGGGCGTCAGCGAGAACGTCCCGACGATCTTCACCCTCGAGTACGAGGCATCGGGCCCCGGCCAGACCTTGACCGTCACCTGGACGGACGACACCAACAACGGTTGTCCCGGCTGCGACGACATCGTCCTCTACGCCGCCGCCCTCGACAGTGGGCTCTCGAACCTGACGGTGAACGCGACGCCGTCGAGCGCCGGCGCAGGCATCGACCAGGTTCCGATCAACATCATTCCGAACGCCTGGATCTCGTTCTTCGCCGGATCGACGAACTCGGCGCCCGTCGGCTCGACTCCCGTCGGCTCCACGCCGGTCGGCTCGACTCCCGTTGGCTCGACTCCGGTCGGCTCGACCCCCGTCGGCTCCACGCCGGTCGGTTCAACGCCGGTTGGTTCCACCGGCCTCTTCGACCTGCCGGTCGGCTCGACTCCCGTCGGCTCCACGGCGCTGTCGTCGGTGCTGCTGTCGCAGGTTCAGCTCCACGGCGTTGCGTGGGATCAGATCCTCTGCGGTTCGCTGGTGAACAAGCCGCTGACCGCGATCACGCTCCAGGACGTGAAGCAGAGCGCCGAGCAGTGCTCGGACGGCAACACGTCGCTGCAGCACCTCGAGGCCTTGCCGCTGAGCAAGGTCGATCTGGGCACGACGCTTCTCCGGACCGTGCACTGGGCGACGCTGCTGATGGGGAACACGCCTCTGTCCGCGCTGCCGGGTGGCTTCGAGGCCTGGTGCGGCACCCAGGGCAACATCCCCGCGGACGGCGGTAGCTGCAGCAACGCCACGGAGAACACGACCGTGCTCCAGCTGGACGTCGCCGGCCAGCTCGGCTCGGCGCCCGTGGGCTCGACTCCGGTCGGCTCGACTCCGGTCGGCTCGACTCCGGTCGGCTCGACGCCGGTCGGCTCGACCGACATCCTCGCGTCGCGGCTCGCGACCATTCCGCTGGCCGACATCGACCGCCTCGACGGCGACCTTGCGACTGTGGTCGACTGCGGCAACGTGGACTGCTCGCCGGGAACCACCGCCACGCTCGGCGACGCCCAGACCGCCAACGCGATCCTGCCGAACGTGAAGTTCGCGGCCATCAAGAACGCGATGGCGGCGAACAACATCACGATCAACGATCTCGTCGTCGCGATCATCGGCGCGGCCGGCTTCCCGTGGGAGACACTGCCGATCCAGGGGCTCCAGCCCTACTCGGCGACGAAGTCCAAGGTGACGTACACGATCGGCAACGACGTCGACTGCTCGCTCGTGTCGCAGTTCGTGCTCACCGCCCACCTGCCCGCGGGCTTCTTCCCGGTCGACGGGTCGGCCCAGTTCTCGATCGGCAACAACCCTGCGCAGCCTGCGGGAGCGCCGGACGTCGTCGGCATCGACGCAGCCGAGGCTGCGAAGCAGAACGCGTACAAGTGGACGATCGGCTGCCCGGCGGGCGACAACGCCATCGAGTCCGTATCGCTCTCCTTCGACGCCTGGGTCGGGCTGAACCTCGGCACCTTCAAGACCAACGTCGACGTCGCGACTGCTGTCGCCAAGATCAGCGCCACCGGAGCGCCGGTCACCGTCCACCAGAACCCTGAGGCGAGCGACCCCACCACCGCGAGCGAGATCAAGCCCGACACGCTCGTCGCCGGGCACATCGCGTTCAGCGGCGAACAGGCCTTCTACAAGGTGAAGCTCACCGACTCGCAGGGGAATCCGCTGCCGACGGGCACGAGGATCTCGGCCTCCCTCAACGTGCCGGACAATGCGGACCTCGACCTCACGATGAGCGCGCCGGCCGCGCCGTCGTTCTTCACGACGCCGGTCGGCTCGACCCCGGTCGGCTCGACCCCGATCGAGGACAGCGCAATCGGCTTCCAGGGCTCCGGGGTCGCGCTGCCGCCGGACACGCTCGGCGACGTCCCGGTCGGCTCGACTCCGGTCGGCTCCACGCCGGTCGGCTCGACCCCCGTGGGGAGCACCTCGGCCAACCGCGACAGCGGAGTCAACGAGGACGCGGGGATCATCACGGCCGGCCAGGGCGGTTACGTGACGATCGGCGTCAGCGGCTACAACGGCGCGGCGAGCCAGAAGCCGTTCGTGCTGCGCGTGCAGGAGACCCCGCCGCCGCCGCTGCCGCACTGCTCGGCGCGGACGTTCCCCAACGGCGCGCCGTCGAGCTTCGCCGCCGGGGCGCTGCCGAGCTCGCTGCCGACGACGACCAAGACGCTCTTCATCGTGAACAAGCAGCGGCTGACGGCGATGTACGGGAGCACGGCGGTCACGCCGTTGCTCAACTCGCTCGGCACGCTCGCCGCGCGCTCCGAGGTCGCGGGCTCCGTCCTCTTCGTCGACGGTAACGCGGGCGTGCGGAGCGCCTATTCCGCCTGGGATTCGACGCCCTGCGACACGACCGCTCGCAACAACGTGGTGCGGTCGATCAACGACGTCGTCGCGACGTACCGCAACTCGTCGGCCGGGCTGCCGAACCTCCACTACATCGTCCTCGTCGGCTCCGACGAAGCCGGCCCGCCGATGGCGGACGCTCCCGATCCGGTCCTCCTCTCGCCGGAGGAGAACGAGGCCAACGATCTCGCGTTCACGACGAACGGCCTGACGAACGGGAACGCCACCTACGCGTCGGCCGCGCAGAACAACATCCTCACCGACGGTGCCTACGGTGCCTTCACGAACATCCCGTGGCTCGGCCGCAGTCTGCTCCTGCCGCAGATCTCGATCTCGCGGCTCGTCGAGACGCCGGCCGACATGGTGGGGCAGATCACCCGCTATCTGCAGAGTTCCGGGTACACCGGCACGCCGCAGAGCGGAGTCGGGACGCTGAACCCGACCTCGGCGCTCGTCACGGGTTACGACTTCCTCGCCGATGGTGCGCAGTCGGTCGAGAGCAACCTGAAGTCGAACTTCCCCGGCGCATTGAGCGTCTCGGACAACCTCCCGTCCGGCGCGCCGGCGATCAACGTTCCGGGTTCGGCGTGGAAGGCCGGGACAGCTTACCGCATAGGTGACATCGTCCACCCGACGATTCCGAACGGCCTCACGTTCCAGGCTCAGAACGCCGGCACGTCAGGCCGCTCCGAGCCACTGTGGCCGCTCACCGTCGTCGGGGTCGTGCCGTCCGACAACGGGATCATTTGGCAGGCGATCGCGCCCTGGACGGCGAGCGACGTGCTCTCGGCCGCTCTCGCGTCCACGAGTGTGCCGCCGTCGATCCTTGCGATCAACGCGCACTACGACCAGTACGAGTTGGAGGCCGCCAACGGCGATCTCGCGAACAGCGGCCAGGCGAGCGCGGCGCTGGCGGCTCGCATCCTCTTCACGATGGGCTGCCACGGCGGTCTCAACATCCCCGACACGCTGAGCGGCGGAACCGCGCCCGGAGGCAAGTACCTCGACTGGCCGCAGCTCTACGCCCGCGACCAGGTTGCGACGTACATCGCGAACACCGGTTACGGCTACGGCGACACCGCATCGGTCGCGCTCTCCGAGCGCCTGATGTCGCTCTTCGCGAAGAACCTCCGCTCCGACTCGGGCTCGGTGGGTGAGGAGTGGGTGAACGCGCTGCAGCAGTACTTCGCGACGGCGGGCGCCTACGACGTCTACGACGAGAAGGTGATGGAGGAGACGACGTTCTACGGCCTGCCGTTCTGGCACTTCAGCGGCGCCCCCAGCGGCTCGAGCTTCACTCCGCTGACGACGAGCGCCGACCCGATCACCGGCACGCAGAGCGCGACGATCACCTTCCCGGGCGCCGGCGCCACGTCCGGGACGCAGTTCGGCCTCTACCGGCCGAACCTACCGATCACGAGCCAGCAAGTGACCTCGTCTCTGCCGGCCCGGGGCGTCTGGATCAAGAACCTCTCCTCCAACGACGCGATGAACGTCACCGCGAACCTCGGCTACCCGACCGTCGACCTGAGCGCCCACGAGCCGGCGCCGGACGTGTCGCCGATCTTCTTCCCGGCGAGCCCGTTCACGCTCGAGCACTCGGTGGCTTTCGGGAGCGAGCGCGACTACCTCAACGTCAGCGACCAGTTCCGGCCGACGGGCGTCGGCGACGCGGGGACGCAGCGGCACTTCGGCAGCGGGACGTTCGAGATCTTCTACTCCCAGAGCGCAGACCAGGTCGCGCCGCTGATTTCCGAGGTAAACGTGTCCGATACGGGCGGGGTCGCGACGGTCACTGCGCGGGTGAGCGACGACTCAGGCCATGTCGCCGAGGTCGCCGCGCTTGTCAACGACGGCAGCTGGCACTACCTCCAGCTCACGCAGTCCACGCTCGATCCGACGCTCTGGACCGGGACGATCTCCGTTTCACGGGATCCGGAGGTGTTCGTCGAAGCCACCGACGGCAGCAACGTGAGCTACAGCGCGAACAAGGGCCAGAACTTCACCTCGACGAACAGCAACACCCCACCGAGCGGCGTTCGGATCCTGCTCCAGGCGCCCGTCGGGCCGTACGGACAGGGCCAGACGGTGATCGCGACGTATCAGTGCGGGCCGGCCGCCGCTCAGTGCATCGGCACGGTGCCGAACGGCAGCCCGATCGACACCTCGACGTTCGGCGTGCACACCTTCGTCGTCCAGGCGTTCGACGCGGACGGGATCCTCATCGGCTCTCTCGAGCGCACCTACGTCGTGCAGTACCCGTTCGCCGGTTTCTTCGCGCCGGTCGACAACGAGCCGGTGCTCAACGTGGTCAAGGCTGGTAGCGCGGTTCCGGTCGTGTTCGGCCTCGGAGGTAATCAGGGCCTCGACATCTTCGCATCTGGCTACCCGAGGTCCCAGACCATCGCGTGCGACGCCTCGGCGCCCGCGGACGGGATCGAGTCGACGGTTTCCGCTGGCGGGAGCTCGCTGAGCTACAACACGTCGACCGGTCGTTACACGTATGTCTGGAAGACGGACAAGAGCTGGGCCGGCACGTGTCGCGCGCTGATTGTGAAGACTAAGGACGGGGTCACGCACCGGGCCGACTTCAAGTTCAACTAGGCGCGCGCGAGTACGCTTCCGCGCGTGGCCCGGGTGGCGTCAGAGGAGCACGAGCTGCGGCGCGTGATCGACGAGGACCGCGAGGTCGACGGCCTCGGCGCGGACGACCTCCTCGCCATCTATCGCTCGCTCATCCTGCTGCGCACATACGACGAGCGCTCGGTCGTCTACCACCGCCAGGGCCGGATCGGCACGTACGCGATCTTCTGGAACCACGAGGCGATGCAGGCCGGCTCGGTGCACGCGCTCGCCGACGAGGACTGGATCTTTCCGAGCTACCGCGAGTCGGCGATCGGGTTGCTGCGCGGGATTCCGGCGAGCACGGTGCTCCACTGGTGGCGGGGCCATCCGGCCGGCTGGTGGAACCCGGCCGAGCACCGCGTCGCCTCGATCTGCGTCCCGATCGGGACACACGTGCCGCACGCCGCCGGGCTCGCCTGGGGCGAGAAGCTCAAGGGGAGCTCGGCCGTCGCGATCGCGTACTTCGGCGACGGCGCGACGAGCGAGGGCGCCTTCCACGAGGGCGCCAACTTCGCGGCCGTCATGCAGGCACCGCTGATCCTCTTCTGCAACAACAACCAGTGGGCGATCTCGACACCGCTCGAGGCCCAGACTCGCGCCGAGGCACTCTCGGACAAGGCCGTCGGCTACGGGATGCCGGGCGTGCGGGTCGACGGCGGCGACGTGCTCGCGGTGTACGAGGCGACGCGCGAGGCGGTCGAGCGCGGGCGCGCAGGCGGCGGGCCGACGTTCATCGAGGCCGTCTCGTATCGCGCCGCGCCGCACGCAACGGCCGACGACCCGCGCGTGTACATCGACCTCGACCGCGTCGAGGAGGAAAAGCGGAACGAGTGCGTCGGCCGCTACGAGGCCTACCTCCGCCGGCTCGGCGTGCTCGACGACGCGACCGCCGAGGAGATCAAGAACGACGCGCTCGAGACGATGCGCCGGGGCATCGCGGCGGCAGAGGCCGAGCCGGAGCCCGATCCCGAGCTCGTCTTCGACAACGCCTACGTCCTCCCCCCGCCCGGTCTGCGCGAGGGCTGGGATGGCTGAGAAGTTCCTCGTCGAAGCCGTGAACGACGCGCTGCATGTCGAGCTCGCCCGTGACGAGACACTGATGGTGATGGGCGAGGACGTCGGGCGCGCGGGTGGCGTCTTCCGCGCGACCGCGGGCCTGCGCGAGCGCTTCGGCGAGAACCGGTGCGTCGACACGCCGCTCGCCGAGGCCGGGATCCTCGGTAGCGCGATCGGGCTCTGCATGGCCGGCTGGCGGCCGGTGTGCGAGATGCAGTACGACGCGTTCTCGTATCCCTGCCTCGACCAGCTGATCACCCACGTCGGCCGCTACCGCTGGCGCACCGGCGGGAAGATGGAGTTCCCGCTCGTCGTGCGGATGCCGTACGGCGGCGGCGTGCGTGCGCCCGAGCTCCACGACGACTCGCCCGAGGCGTACTACGTCCACACGCCCGGCGTGAAGGTCGCGATCCCGTCGACGCCCGCGGACGCAAAAGGCCTGCTCGCGGCGGCTATCCGCGATCCCGATCCCGTCGTCGTGCTCGAGCCGAAGCTGATCTATCGCGGCGAGAAGCAGGAGGTTCCGGAGGGTGAGCACGTCGTCCCGCTCGGCCAGGCGCGGCTCGCGCGGGAGGGGACGGACGTGACGCTCGTCGCCTACGGCGCGATGGTGCGGGTGTGCGAGCGCGCCGCGGACGAGCTCGAGGGCGCGGCTTCGGTCGAGGTGCTCGACCTGCGCTCGCTTCGGCCGCTCGACGAGGATGCGCTGCTCGCGTCCGCTGCGAAGACGGGACGCGTCGTCGTCGTGCAGGAAGCGCCGCGCACCGCCGGCTTCGGGGCGGAGATCGCCGCGATCCTGGCCGAGAAGGCGATCCTCGACCTCCACGGTCCCGTCCTGCGCGTGACCGGCTTCGACGTCCCGTACCCGTACTGGAAGATCGAGGATCGCTACATGCCGTCGGTGGAACGGGTCGTCGGTGCCGCCCGGAAGCTCCTCGAGTTCTGAGCCGCGACTCCGGATCTGGCTCGAGCGCGGCGAGTCGGGGTATTGGCTCCGCGATGCCGAGAGCGGCGATGCGATGAAGTGGGACGACCCCCGCGTCCGCGTGGTCAAGCTCGCGGGCGCGTCCTACCGCGCCGGCGCGCTGCAGGCCGAGGTGTTCGCTCCGGGTCGGCGGCTCGCGCTCGTTCGCGAGCCGGAGAACGAGCACGACCCGCACGCCGTCGCCGTCTACGACGCGGACAAGCACATGCAGGCCGGTTACGTCCCGGCCGAGGTCGCGCCGGAGCTGAACGGGGACGAGCAGGCGGTCTCGCTATGGGAGTTCCGCGGCGACGACGGGCAGCGGATCGGCCTGCGCGTCCTGCTTGCGCCGGCAGGTGCCTGGATCCAGGAGCCGCGCGCGTGAAGGGCTGGTTCTCCCGCGAGTACGAGCCGGCGGAGACGATCGAGCCTGGCGGGTCCGTCTCGTTCCAGGTGCCGAACGCCGGCTGGTTCTGGGACGCCGACGTCGAGCCCGAGCGGCCCGAGGGGGCGGGTCACGCGCTCCACGGCCCGATCGCGGTCAGTGGAGCGCGAGCAGGCCAGACGCTCGCGGTGCGCATCGACGAAGTCGTGCCGCGCGACTGGGGACGGACGTGGGCCGACGGCGAGACGTTCACGTGGCGGCTCGACGGCGAGTGGTGGCATCTGGGCGAGCGCCGCGTTCGCTCGGCACCGTTCCTCGGCGTGATCGGGATGCCGCCGCCGGAGCCGGGCGAGCACTCGACGACCCCGCCGCGGCGCTGGGGCGGGAACATCGACTGCAAGGAGCTCGTCGCGGGGACGACGCTGTATCTCCCGATCCCGGTCGACGGCGCGCTGCTGCTGGCCGGCGACGGCCACGGCGCGCAGGGCGACGGCGAGGTGTCGGGAACGGCGATCGAGTGCCCGCTCGAACGGGTGAGGCTGACGCTCGATGTCGACGACCGCGATCTGCGTTCCCCGATCGCCCGGACGGCGGAATCCTGGCTCGCGTTCGGCTTCGACGAGGATCTCGACGTCGCCGCCGAGCAGGCCCTGGCGACGATGCTCGACCTGATGGAGCGAGAGCTCGGCGCGCCGAGGCGCGAGTGCCTCGGGCTCGCCAGCGTCGCCGTCGACCTGCGCGTGACCCAGGTCGTCAACGAGGTCAAGGGCGTCCACGCGCTCCTCCGCGACGACGCGATCCGCTAGAACTGCGCCCCGTGGCCTACGAGTTCAAGCTGCCCGACCTCGGCGAGGGCCTGACCGAAGGCGAGGTCGCGCGCTGGCTCGTCGAGGAGGGGCAGGACATCGCCGAGGACGAGCCGCTCGTCGAGATCGCCACCGACAAGACGACCGTCGAGATCCCGTCGCCGGCGGGTGGCAAGGTCTCGCAGATCCTCGTCGCGGAGGGCGATGTCGTTCCGGTCGGCACGGTGCTCGTCGTGATCGGCGGTGACGGAGCGGCGCCTAGGCCTGAGCCGGAGAAGCAGGCGGCCGACACCGGGACTCGCCCGGCAACGGAGAAGGTTCGGGCCACCCCGCTCGTCCGCAAGGTCGCGGCGGAGCTCGGCGTCGACCTCGCGACCGTCGCTGGGACCGGGCCGCAGGGTCGCGTGACCGAGGGAGACGTTCGCAACGCAGCGGGAGGCTCGACGGCCGCGCCCGCGGCCGAGGGGGAACACGTCCGGCTGCGCGGCGTCAAGCGGCAGATGTTCGAGCACCTGACGCGCGCGCATCGCGAGGTCCCCGCCGTCACGTGGGTGGAGGAATGCGACTTCACTGAGGTCGAGCTGAAGCGCCTCGTCCCGCTCGTCTTGGCGGCTGTCGTCGAGTCGCTACGCGAGTTCCCGGAGCTGAACGCGCGCGTCGGCGACGGCGATCTCGTTCTGCTCGACCGCTACGACATCGGGGTCGCGGTTCAGACCGAGCAGGGACTCGTGGTGCCGGTCGTGCACGGGTGTGACCGGCTCGAGCTCGACGAGCTCGACGCCGAGGTGCGGCGCCTCGCCGAAGCGGCGCAAGCGGGCACCCTGAAGCCGGAGGAGCTGCGCGGCGGCACCTTCACCGTGACGAGTGCCGGCAAGGCGGCGGGCTTATTCGTGACGCCGCTGATCAACCACCCGGAGGTGGCGATCCTCGGGATCCACCGGATCGAGGATCGGCCGGTCGTTCGCGACGGTGCGGTGGTCGTCCGCCGCATGGCGAATGTCTCGGTCACGTTCGACCATCGCGTGGTCGACGGCAAGCGCGCGGCCGAGTTCGGCCTGGCCGTGATCGCGCGGCTCGAGACCTAGGCCACAGCTTCGGCGAGTTCTTCGCCGGCGAGGTACGGCTCGAGCATCGACTCGATCTTCGGCGCCGTCGCACGGCCGTCGAGCCGAGAGACGACGCGCCGGCCCACGACGAGCGCGAGCGCGGGAACCTGATCCACGCGAAAGCGCTCGGCGAGATCGGGGCGGTCGTCCACGTCGACCTTGCTCACGCGCAGACGCCCTCGTTCCTTGCGGGCGATGTGCGCAAGCAGGCTCTCCATCCGCCGAGCGGGACCGGAGCGGTGAGAGGTGAAGAAGACGAGCTGGGGACGATCGGGGGCCACGTGGAACCTCCTGGTGGGGTCTCGCGGAAACAACGGACGAGAGGCGCCCGCGGTTACGGTTCAGGCATGGGTTCGTGGTACTGGATCGGCGTCAGCGCGGGTCTCGGCGCCGGGGTCGGAGTTCTCGTCGCAGGCGCCGTCGGCGCCGCTCGGAGCGTCCTCCTTGCGTCGGCGGCGGCCGCGGCTCTGGCGGGCGCAGCCCTCGGCTTCGGGATCGACGAGTGGCAACCCGGTGGCTGGGGCGACGTCGCCGCAGGAGCTGCGGGTGGACTCCTCGGTCTGCTCGGCGTGGCGCAGGTCGTCGGCGGGGCGCTGCGGCGCGGCGGGACGCGCAGTGGGACGGCAGCCCTAGTGGCCGGCGCGGCGCTCGTCGTCGCGGCCGCTGCCTTCATCCCCGCGGTCGGCTACCTCGAGGCGGTCGCGCTGCCGGCCCTGGCGACGCGGCTTCGGCGGGCACGTCCCGAGCGGTACGCCGGTTTGCGGACGCTCGCGCGAGACGAGTAGCCCCACGTGCCCAAGAAGCTCGTCCTCATCGTCATCGACGGGATGACCCCGGCG
The DNA here is from genome assembly GCA_025928515.1 of Thermoleophilia bacterium. GTDB lineage: Bacteria > Actinomycetota > Thermoleophilia > Gaiellales > Gaiellaceae > Palsa-739. The sequence goes on along the minus strand of JAICJI010000014.1, from coordinate 7,275 downwards.
GCGCTCGAGCGCGCAATCGAGCAAGGCCGCGCGCCCGCGCTCGCCTTTCTCGCCGAGCATGGCGACTATCGCCTTGCGACCTCTGTCTTCCCGTCGCTGACGCCGGTCTGCATCTCGTCGATCATCACGGGAGCCGGCCCGGGCGGCCACCACATCCCGTCGCTGGTCTGGTGGAACCGTGAGGAGCAACGGATCGTCGAGTACGGCTCGTCGTTTCCGGCGATTCGCGCAGCGGGGCTCTCGCAGTCGGTCGTCGACACGATCTACAACATGAATGCGAGCCACCTCTCGCGCGACGCGACGACGATGTACGAGGCGCTCGACGACGCCGGCCTCGTGGCCGCCGCGGTCAACATCACGTGCTACCGCGGCCCGCACCGCTATCCGCCGACCGTCCCGGGCCTGACCCGCCCCGCCTACGGGCCACGCAGGTTCTTCTACTACGGCCTCTTCGAGTCGGACCGCACGGGCGCGCCGTTCGCGGTCCGCAATCGCCGCGGTGGCTCCGTCGACGCGTACGCGACCGCCGTCGGGCGCTGGCTCGTCACGCGGGACGGCTTCGACTGCTTTGCCTACTACCTCTCCGGGTACGACTTCGCCTCGCACGCCTCCGGGCCCGAGGGGGAGGACGCCGAGCGCGCGCTCGAGCAGTCCGACGCCGCGGTGGGAGCACTCTTCGAGGCTGCCGGCGGCCCCGACGAGTTCCTCGCTCGCTACGCCGTCGTGCTTCTCTCGGATCACGGGCAGACTCCGGTCGAACGGGCGGCGAGGCTCGAGGAGCCGTTCGCCGATCTCACTCACGAGGTCGTCGTGGCCGCCTCGAACCGGGCAGGGCAGGTCTACCTCCGTCCCGACGCAAGCGTCGACGTCGCCGGGCTCGCGAAGCGGCTGGACACCTTCCCGGCCGTCGACGTCACGCTTCGTCGCGAAGGCGACGACGTGATCGCCCGCCGCGACGGCGCCGACGCTCCCGTCGAGAAGCTCGATCACCCGGACGCCGCCTGGCGCGCGCGCTCGGCGCTGGCGAATCCGAATGCCGGTGAGCTGCTCGTCTCGGCGGCCCAGGACTGGGAGCTCACCGATCTCGGCGGCCGGCATCACGCCGGCGGCGGCAGTCACGGCTCGCTCGTCGCAGGGGACTCCTTCGTCCCAGTCGTGACCGTCGGGGTCGAGGGCGAGGTGCGCCGGATCACCGACGTGGCTCCAGCCGTGCTCGCCCACTTCGGCGTCGCCGTTCCGGCCTCGATGGAGGCGCTCACCGGTGTCGGCTGACGAGCGCGCTCGGATGGTCGAGGGGCAGCTCCGCCGTCGCGGCATCGCCGACGAGCGCGTCCTCGACGCGATGGGCCGGGTGCCGCGCGAGCGCTTCGTCTCCCCCGATCAGCGCGACGCCGCGTACGCCGACGCCGCGTTGCCGATCGGCGGCGGACAGACGATCTCGCAGCCGTACATGGTTGCGCTCATCTGCGAACAGCTTGGGCTGCACGGAACCGAGCGAGTGCTGGACGTCGGCACGGGCTCCGGCTACCAGGCCGCCGTGCTCGCCGAGCTTGCCGGCGAGGTGCACACGATCGAGCGGATCCCGGAGCTTGCCGAGAGCGCCCGCGCGAACCTCGCCGCGGCCGGTTACGGCGGCCGCGTCCACCTCCACGTCGGCGACGGCACGCTCGGGGTTCCGGGGCGGGCGCCGTTCGCCGCGGTCGCAGTCGCGGCTGCCGCACTCGAGGCGCCGCCCGCGCTCTACGAGCAGCTCGAGCCGCGCGGCCGGCTGGTCGTCCCGGTCGGTAGCGCAGACGGACAGTGGCTCGAGGTCGTCGTGCGGACTCCCGAAGGCCCCGCCGTGCTCCGGACCGTGCCGTGCCGCTTCGTCCCCTTGGTGGCCGGCCCGGCAGGCGCGTTTTCCGCACCGGCCGACGGGTGAGAAACGATGGAGCGAATGGGGACGAGGTCCGCCACAGCGCTGCTCCAACTCCCGATTCGGCTGCACGGAATCCGCCTCGGCCGTCCTGTCGATCTGCTGCTCGACGCCGCGGAGTGGCGGGCGCTCGGCTTCGTCGTGCTCTGCGGCGACGAGAGCCTCCGCTTCCTCGTCTTCGCCGCAGCCGATCTCCGCGATGACGCGATCGAAGTGCCGTCGGCCTTCCTGCTGCTAGAGGACCTCGACTTCTACCGGGATCGCTCCCGGTCGCTGAGAGGGCTCCTCGGCCGCCCCGTCGTGGACGGCGCGCCCGAGCTCGGCGAGCTTCGCGACCTGCTCCTGCGGGCCGACGGTTGCATCGACTCGCTCCTCGTGGACGGGGACGACGGACTGCGGGAGATCCAGCCGGCCGCAACCGTCGAAGCCGAACATGTTTCCACGGCCTGAGCCCGACGAGGCGCTACTCTCGCGGACGACCGTGGACCGTCCGGCCGCCACTCTCGATTCTCAGCGGCCGCGGATGCTCAAATCGCTCCTCTCGGTCCGCAACTGGCAGCAGCTCGGCAAGTTCTGCGCGGTCGGCGCGGTCGGCTATCTACTCAATCTCGTGGTCTACGACGCGCTGCTCCACGAGAAGCTCCACTATCTCGTGGCCGCGACCTGCTCGTTCCTCGTCGCCGTCACGAGCAACTACACATGGAACCGAATCTGGACGTTCCGGGAGCACCGCGGTCATCTCGGCATCCAGGGGCTGCGGTTCTTCGTCGTCTCACTCGCCGCGCTCGGGGCGAATCTCGTCGTGCTCCATGTGCTGATCGCGGACGGCGGGCTCGGCAAGCTCGTCTCGCAGGCCATCGCGATCGTCGTCGTGATGCCGCTCAACTTCGTCGGGAACAAGCTCTGGTCGTTTCGTCGAGCGACACCGTAAGTAGCCTGGCGCGGGTGAGGGGTCTCCTCGCCGCCACCCTCGCCGCGCTCGTCGCCGCCCTCTTCGCCCCCGCGGCGTTCGCCTCGGCTCCCGCGACCTCGACCGGTCCCACCTACGACGGGAAGGGACACCTCGTCCAGACGCCCTTCGTCCCCGCGGGACCGCACCGGTCGCTGACGCAGAAGCAGGCGCTCAAGGTGTTCGAGAGTGATCCGAAGGTCTCGGCCTGGCTGTCGCGCTACCCGCGCAAGGGGCGCAGCCACGAGGTCACGTACGACTCGAAGACCGGCGGCTGGACGGTGAAGATCTGGTGGGGCGCCGCGGGTGAAATCGCGCAGGGGACTGTGCTCGACTCGACGAGCTCGGTGACCGAGGCGTGGACGGGACCGCAGGTGGCCTGGGGGATGGCGCGGGGCTCGCCGGGCGCGTTCGGCGGGACGGCGATCAACAACCCGTGGATCTGGGGAGCGTTCTGCGCCGTCTTTCTGCTGGGGCTCGGGGACTGGCGGCGACCGTTCTCGCTCCGGAACCTCGACCTGCTCTTCCTGCTCTCGCCGACGGCGTCGCTCTGGTACTTCAACCACGGCGACGTCTTCACGTCGGTGCCGCTCTTCTATCCGCTGCTGATCTGGGTCGTGCTGCGTGGGACGTGGATCGGCGTCCGAAATCGCGGAACGCCCGGAGCGCCGCGTTGGCCGATCTGGGTGCTGCTGGCCGCGACGATCTTTCTCGCCGGCTTTCGCGTCGGCCTCAACGTAGAGCGCTCGAACGTCATCGACGTCGGCTACTCGGGCGTGATTGGCGCGGACAGGATCGTGAGGGGGCAGGCGCCGTGGGGGAACTTCCCCGTGGAGTCGCTGCCGAACGGCAAATTCCTCAAGCCCTGCCCGGGCGTGACGGCCGACGCCTCGGGCGAGATTCGCGAGCGGATCCAGACGAACGGGCGCTGCGAGAGCGCCAATCCCGAAGGGGACACGTACGGGCCGGCCGCGTACGAGTCGTACATCCCGGGCCGGCTCCTACTCGGCTGGACGGGGAGGTGGGACGACCTTCCGGCCGCGCATTTCACCTCGATCGCCTTCGACCTGTTGACGCTGCTCGGCCTCTTCCTCGTCGGGCTGCGCTTCGGCGGCCAGCGGCTCGGGGCGGTGCTCGCGTTCGCGTGGGCCGCGTATCCGTTCACCCAGTACGTCTCGAACTCGAACACGAACGACGCGATCATGCCGTGCTTCCTCGTCTGGGCCTTCTGGCTCGTCTCGAGACCGGCGGCCCGCGGCGCCCTCGCGGCGCTCTCCGGCTGGACGAAGTTCGCGTCGCTGATCATCGCGCCGCTCTGGCTCACGTATCCGGGCCGCCGGCCGAGCAGAGGTTTCGTGTGGGGGTTCCTGGCCGCGACCGTCGCGGCCTTCTCGATCCTTCTCTTCGCGCACGACCCGTTCCACGAGGCGCACGTGTTCTGGACGCGGACGGTCGGCTTCCAGGTCGGTCGCGCGGCACCGTGGTCGCTCTGGGACTGGGGCCAGTACCACGCACGCGGGTTGCCCGACCTCCACCTCGTGCAGCGCGTGTTGCAGGTCGCGCTCCTGCTCGGCGCGGTCGCGGTCGCGTTCGTCCCGCGTCGCAAGTCGCCGCTGCAACTCGCGGCGTTCACGGCTGTGTTGCTCGCCGGCTTCGAGCTCGTCCTGACGTACTGGCTCTACACGTACATCCCGTGGTTCTATCCCTTCGCCGCGCTCGCCCTGCTGGCGCCGGCGCTACCGCTGCGCCAGCTCGTGACGCAGCCGGAGGAGCCCGCGGCGGCGTGGGCCGGGGCGGGCGACGCCGGCAGACCGCAAAGCGCAATCGCGCTCACGCCACACGGGCAGTAATTTCCGCGTCGTGAGAATGACGGTGGGTCTCGTGGCAGCTGCGGTGCTCGCGCTTGGCGTGTATGGCGCAACCGTCACCGCAGCCGCGGGCGTTCGGATCGAGGCACAGGTGCGGCGCACGGTTTCGTGCACCACGTCGCTCCGTGCTCTGCAGATCTCGGCGTTTGCCGCCAATCCCAGCATCGGCGCTGCGAGTGTGTCTATCACCACGGGTAACCCGACCTCCGCCAATGGACTCCTCGGCATCAGCACCCAGCAGCCGCACTACGGACTGGGCGGCGCTTGCCACACCGCGGCGAAGCGGGCCGCTTTGACCCATCGCGGGCTGACGTCGGCCGGAGTCGTCCACGCGGGCGATATCCGCCGGCCGGCCGTTTATTGCCCCGCGTCGCCTCGGGTTCTGTTGCATTTCGTAATCGGCCTCGACGCCTCGGCCAAGCCGGTGAGCGCGACGGTTGCGATCAGGACGCTCCCGAAGCCGCACAGTGGGAAGAAGAGCAAGCCGATCGGGCTCGTGCAGTGGTCGCCCGCGCGGTCGGTCGCGTACCACGCGTCGGCGTGCACCACGCAGGATCAGTGACGTAGCTCCCGCTACGCGGGGACGCGGACGAGCTCGATCGCCTCGGCGCGTCCCGCGTCGGTGCACGTGACGAGGGCGCCCTCGAGCCGCACATCGCCTTCCGCCGGCTCGAACCGGATGGGTAGGGGCGTTCGCATCCGGGCGATCGCGAGCTCGGAGCGGACGCCGATCACCGAGTCGTGCGGCCCGGTCATTCCCGCGTCGGTGAGCGCCGCCGTCCCGCCGGGAAGGATGCGCGCGTCGTTCGTCTGCACGTGCGTGTGCGTGCCGAGCACTGCGGTGACCCGGCCGTCGAGCCAGGTCGCGAGCGCGATCTTCTCACTCGTCGCCTCGGCATGGAAGTCGACGATCACGACGGGAGCCGCCGCACGCGCGTCCTCGACGAGCGCGTCCACCATCTCCCACGGCGAGACGGGCGTCGGCAGGAAGAGCTGGCCGAGGAGGTTGAGCACCGCGACCGAAACGCCGTTCCGCGCCTCGACCACTGCCACGCCGTGCCCCGGCGCCTCGGCGCCGGCGTTCGCCGGCCGGATCACGCGCTCGCTTCCGGCGAGATAGGCGGCGACGCCCCCGCGACGGTACGTGTGGTTGCCGAGGGTGACCACGTCAGCGCCGGCGGCGAGCAGCTTGTCGGCGAGCTTGCCGGTGATGCCGGCGCCGTCGGCCGCGTTCTCGCCGTTCACGATCGCGAGGTCTGCCTCGTAGCGCTTGCGCAGCGCAGGCAGATGCTCCTCGACGGCACGGCGACCGGGGACGCCGAAGACGTCCGCGAGGAAGAGGATCTTCACGTCTCTAGCCGGTGGCGAGTGCGGGCGCCGACCGGACCTCGACCGTCACGTGGTTGCCGGCGTCGTTCGTGTAGTGCGCGAGAGCCTGCTGCTCGACGCGGGCGAGGTCGGCCACGCGGCCGAGCTTCGTCGCGCCGGAGACAACCGGGGCGCCGACCGTGAGCGCCGGGTCGGAGACGAGCTGCGTGAGGGCCACTACGACGGAGGGAGCAGTCTGCGGCTGGATGTCGATCTCGGAGCCGTACGTCCTCCCTTCGACCACGAAGGGCCGGATCGCCAGGACCGTGCCGTCGATCGGCGAGTAGACGTCGCTGCCGATCGGCGCGCCGACGTCGAGCGCGGACGTGTCGCCGCCGCCGAGCGAGTACCACTTCGGTGAGCCGCCTCCTCCGCCGAAGATGCCGTGCACGACTCGCTGCACGAGACCCTCGTTCGCCTGGTGACCGATCGGATTCAGCGGGAGCGCGCCGGCGGCCGAGTGGTAACCGATCGCGGTCAGGCGGCTCTGAGAGATCGGAAGCTGGAGGTGGAGCGAGTTGCGCACCGCCACGATCTCGGTCGTGGGACGCGTCTGCGCGACCGTGGCCTGGCTCCGGCGTGGGATGACGGACGCGGTCGGCGTCGTCGAGGCGCCGAAGGCGGTGAGGCCGAGGGCCACGAGGAAGACTGCGGAAAGAACGACCAGAAGCGCGACGCGGCGCGCCCGGCGCGCGGTGCGCACGCGTTGGCGTTCGACCCGCCGCCTCCCGTTGGGGCGTGAGGACGGCATGTCGCGCGGCAGCGTATCGAACGAACGCGGTTCGTCCCAAACCTCGAGCGCCAGATTCCCCTGGATCCGTACTGAGCCGGCGTTACGATCGCGGTCATGCCGCCGCCTGCGTCGGTGACCATCCAGATCCCGCGTTGGGCGCAGCTCGTGCTGCTGCCACTGCTTCTCCTGCTCGCGTGGACGGTGGCCGGAGCGGTGCGTCACGTGCTGTTTCTCTTCCTCGTGGCGCTGCTCATCGCCCTGCTGCTCAACCCTCTCGTCCGCGCACTGGGTCGGGCCTGGCTCCCTCGCGGACCGGCGGTAGCGCTCGTCTATCTCGCCTTTGCAGCAGTCGTCGCACTGGCGATCCTCGCTCTCGCCACGGTGGTCGTGCAGCAGACGCGCAGCGCCGCCCACCGGGTCGACAACTACTTTACGACCGATT
>JAICJI010000042.1 GCA_025928515.1 Thermoleophilia bacterium | reverse complement strand
GAGGCCGTCTCGGGCAGGACGCCGCCGGTGCGCCGCGCCGAGACGCTCGCCGCGTACGAGGGCGGCGAGATCAACGTCCTGATCAACGCGCAGCTGCTCGCCGAGGGGTGGAACTCAACGCGCGCGACCGTCTGCATGCACCTCGCGCCGACGGCGTCGAAGCGCGTCTACCAGCAGCGGATCGGCCGCATCATGCGCCTTCATCCGCGCAAGGAAGCGGGCATCGTCGTGGACTTCGTCCCGAAGGGAGCGACGCACAACGAGCGCGTCGTCTCGCTCCACTCGCTGCTCGACGCGGACTTCTACCGCGAGGGAGCGCGCGTCACGCCGGCACCGCGCCGCCGGTCGCAACGCCGCGCCCGCCGCCGTCTCACTCCGGCGCCGTGGCTCGTGCCTGTGACGCCCGACGTCCGCCGCCGCATCAACGTCATCCAGCGCGAGTGGCAGCGGATCGATCCGAAATATCTCGACGAGGACGAGCAGCGCTACTGGGCGACGATCGCCGGCCGCCAGATCCGCTTCGACGAGCGCGCCTCCTTCGTCCAGAAGCTCACCGACCGGAGCGCGAGCAAGGCGGCGCTCGAGCAGTTCCTGACGACGGCCGCGGCCGAGAACCCGAACCGGCGGCTGCGGATGATGGCGCTGCAGGACCGCGTCTCGATGCGCGTCGAGCGCGCCGACTTCGACGACCTCGTCACGCTCGTGACCCAGGCCCCGACGTGGGAGAAGGAACGGTTTCCGGGGATCCGGACGCTCCTCCGCGCGATCGGCGAGGAGAAGCCCGACGCGCCCGAGCAGATCCTCGCTCGCTGGACGTGGCGGCTCGCCCGCGCGACGCGCAAGGTGCAGGACCGCCGCGCCTCCGCGGAGTACCCGGAGGCGAAGCGCCTGCTCGGCGCGCTCGCCAACTCGCGCGGGCACCGGCACGAGGAGAACGCCGCGAAGCTCGTCAAGGCAGCGCTCGAGCTGCCGCTGCCGGTGGGCGCGGCGCTGCTCGCATCGGCCGAGGGCTACACGCCGCGCTCGACGAAGCTCATCGACGAGGCGCGCGAGCGGCTCGGCGCGATCCAGGAAGTGGCGCTCGCGCTTGCCGAGAACCTCCCAGCGCCGAAGCAGGGCAGCGGCCGCAGCCGGCGGCGCCGGCGCCGCCGGCGCAAAGGGAACGGCGCGGCCGCGAAGACCACGCAGACACAGGCGCCCGAGCAGAAGTAGGAAAAGGCGGAGCAGCAAGCGTCCTAGCCCGTTAGGCGCCCATTGGAGCCCCGGAGTACCTTGCGGGCCATGACGCGCCTGCGCATCCTCCTCACGACTGCGGCCGTTGCCTTGCCGCTCACCGCGGCCTCGGGCCTTGCGAGCCCGACCTCCACGATCGTCTTCGCCGCCGATCGCGCGCCGGCGCTCACCGACGAGATCTACCGGGTCGATCCGAACGGCCACCGGGTCGACCTCAGCAACAGCCCCTACAGCGACTCGAATCCCGTCGTCTCGTCGGACGGAAAGCGCGTCGCCTTCATCAGCACCCGTGGAGGCCAGACGGGCGTGTACGAGATCGGGGTCAACGGCCACGGGCTCGTCGCCGTCGCCCGCAACGTGTCGGGGCTCGAGCCGCACACTCCGGTTCTCGCCTGGCAGCCGCACGGCCGCCTGCTTGCCGTGCGCGTTCGCAGCAGTGTCGCGATCGTCCGGCCGGGGCGGAGGCCGATCCTCGTCCGAGGCGGCTGGGGCTTCGGCTCATGGCAGCCGTGGTCTCAGGACGGGCGTGTCCTGCTCGTTCCTTCGCACGGCGAGCTTCGCGCCGTTTCGCCACAGGGCCGCGCGCTCTGGCACGTGTTCGCTCCGGTACCGAGCGGCACCTGGTCGCCGCAGGGTCTGTTTGCCGTCACGGCCACTCGCGGCGCCGCCGTCTACGACGAGCAGGGTCGGCTCCACTTCAAGGTTCGGTTCGACCCGCCGCTCTCGAATGCAGGGCCGACCTGGTCGCCCGACGGCCGGAAGCTCCTGCTCTCCTCGGCTTCGGGCTTCGACTTCCAGGTCTCGACGAGCAGCGGCTCGGTTCTGCTGCGGAAGCATCTTCGCTACGGGCTGCTCGGCTGGGCGGGCGACGACCGGCTGGCGATCTTGTACACGGGCAAGTGCGGCTGCCACACGGAGTACATGGACGTGAATACGGGCCGGGTCTCACGAGGGTCGTCGCGGTGGTTCGATCCGCTCTCGGCCGACCAGAAGCTCGCGATCGTGACGCCGCGCAGCCCTTCGTCCTTCTCGCTCGCCGTGGCGCCGCCTCAGGGCGGCACGCCGAAGCGGTACACCCAGGTTCCCGGGTGCTGGGACGACGGATCGTGGGAGGCGGCCCTGGCGTCGGCGCAGTTCGTCGGCAGCACACGCTCGGTCGTCTACGCGAGCCTCTGCTATGAGCCGTTCTCCAACTTCTACTCGTTGGCCCCAGACGGCAGCAACCTGCACGAGATCGAGGGCATCAAGCCGTACGCCACGGAGCCCGCGCTCTCACCGAACGGCTCGCAGATCGCGTATACGTGGGCGAAGTTCACCGGGTTCAGCTGCAAAGGCTGTGCGTCGGAGATCCGCGTCGCGAGCTCCGACGGCACCACCACGCGGGTCCTCGCCAATCCGGGGACGGACTGCAGCTTCGACGCGTCGCCGACCTGGTCGCCGGACTCGCAGACGATCCTCTTCACCGAGGAGACGTGCGACACCGCGGGCGAGCTCTTCACCGTGCCCGCGGCAGGCGGGACTCCGCACGACCTCGGGATCGCGGGGTACAGCCCGGCTTGGGGACCGTCCCGCATCGCCTACATCGACTCGAGCGGGCCTGGCGCTCTCTGGACGGCGAACCCGGACGGTAGCGATCCAGCACAAGTGGCGAAGAAGGGGAACGACCCGGCCTGGGCGGCAGACGGGCGCCTCGCGTACGTCCTGAAGCCCGCAACCGTCGTCGTCGGCTCGACGCAGGTCAAGCTCCCGTTCACCTCCATCAGCTCCCTGGCGTGGTCTCCCGACGGCACCCGCTTCATCGTCACGGCCCGCACGAAGGGATCGGCAGCGCCCGACGTCTACACGGTCGGCACCGACGGCAGCGGCCTGACACGTCTGACGGAGAACTTCGACGCCTGAGGCGTCAGCTGGCGCTGAGTCGGCGCTAGCCCGCGGGGCCGCCGGCGCTCTCGCCGCCGTCCTCGCCGTTCTGCTCGCGCTCGCGGAGGAAGCGGGTCAACTCGGCCGCGAGGCTCTCGCCCGACGGCAGGTCCTCGGCCGCCTCCATCAGGTCGACGCGCCGCTCGAGCTCCTCCACATAGGCAGCGGTCTCTGCGTCCGAGGCGACCGCCTCGGTCACCTGCTCGCTGTACTCCTCCGCCGCCTGCTCGAGCTCGGCGACGTCGATGTCCGCGCGCAGGAGCTCTCCCAGGCGACCGCAGAGCGCGAGCGCGGCCCGAGGGCTCGGTGCGAGCGAGACGTAATGCGGCACCGCGGCCCAGAGGCTCACCGAAGGAAGACCTGCGTGCCTGCACGCGTCAAGCAGGATGCCGACGATGCCCGTCGGCCCCTCGTAGCGCGACGGCTCGACCCCCAGCTCCTCCACCAGGGCGGGGTCGCTAGCGGCAGCGCTCACCGGAGCCGGCCGGGTGTGCGGCACGTCGGCGAGCAGCGAGCCGAGCGTGACGACGAGCTCCACCCCGAGGTTCTGCACGAGCTCGAGCACGAGGCCCGAGTAGGTCTTCCAGCGGAGGTTCGGCTCGACGCCGAGCAGGATCACCGCGTCACGGTCGAGCCCCGGGATCGGCGCATGGAGGAACGTGTTCGCCGGCCATTCGAGCCTGCGCGTGAGGCCGTCCTCGAGCGAGACGTTCGGGCGCACGGCCTGGAAGTCGTAGAAGTTCTCGGGGTCGATCTCGGCGAACGACTCCGCGCCCCAGTGCTTCGCGAGGTAGCCGCCGCCGAGCGAGGCTCCCTGGCCGCCGTCGTTCCAGCCGCGGAAGGCGGCGATCAAGACCGGGCGGCGCAGGTCGGGCCGCGAGGAGACGATCAGCTCCGACATTCTCTGAGTCTAGTTGGCGCCTAGCGGACGCCAGATGCGCGCGGCAAGCCCGACCGTCCAGGCGAAGAGCGTCGCCGCCGCGGCGACGTGGATCACGACAACCCACCACGGCACGGTGCCGTAGGTGCGGTATTGCGCCTCACCGATCCCCATCTGCACGAGGAGGATCGCCAGCAGTCCCACGCACCCGCGCAGCAACCAGGGCAAGCGCGCGCGCTGGAGCCACGCCCAGCCTGCGAGCGCCAGGAACACGACCCCGAATGCGGCCACGGCGCGGACGTGCCAGTAGACGGCGGGATAGAACGAGCCGAGGCGCGGCACGATCTGGCTTCCGTTGCTCCCCGGGAAGCGGCCGGCCGCGGTCGCAACCGTGCCGCTCACGACGAGAACGGAGACCGCTGCGAGCATCGCCGCGCTGCCGGCCCGCACCAACCCGGGCAGGGCGGGCGCGGCACCGCGCACCAGGCGCGCCGCCTCGAGCAGCACGAGCACCGCGAGCCCGAGCACGATCAGAGTGAGCAGCAGGTGCGAGATGACGAGGTAGGGGTTCAGGTCGTAGTAGACGACGAGCGCGCCGAACGGCGCTTGGGCGATGACTCCCAGGCAGACGACGGTGGCGAGCCATTTGCCGCGGCGCGAGAGCCCTCGGGTCAGCCACGCCGCGACGGCCAGGGCCAGCGTCGTGAACACCGTGATCGCCGAGACGACACGGTTCGAGAACTCGATGTAGGAGTGATAGCTCTGCGGCAGGGCGTGCTTCGTCGTGCAGGTGGGCCACTCCGGACAGCCGAGCCCCGAGCCGGTGAGCCGAACGGTCGCACCGGTGGCCACGATGAGGATGAGCACGCCGACGGCAGCGAGCGCGACGCGCTGGAAGACGACCGGCGAGACGGCCTTGGCGAGCCGGCGCGGCAACGCGGCCGATGCTGACCCCGCATCCACGCTTCGAGTGTAGAGCGCTTTCCCGGAAGTTACGGCTCGAGCACGACGCCCGAGCCTTCCTCGACCGCGCCGACCCTGGCGAGGAACAGGCCGGCACGCTCGAACTCCGCCTCGAGCGAGAGCGCCTTCTCGGCCGGCAGCGTCACGAGCAGCCCGCCCGCCGTCTGGGCGTCGTAGGCGAGCGCGAGCAGGTCGTCCGGCACGCCGTTGCTCTCGACATGCGGGCCGGCGAAGTCGCGGTTGCGCGGATCTCCGCCGGTGCGGACTCCGTCGCCGGCGGCCTCGATTGCGCCCGCGAGCGCGGGCAGCGCGGACGCGTGGAGCCGGATCCGGACGCCGCTCCGCTCCGCCGTCTCGTGCGCGTGGCCGAGCAGCCCGAAGCCGGTGACGTCGGTGACCGCGTTGGGCGAGAACGGCCGCAGCCCCTGGGCAGCACGGTCGTTGAGCGTCGTCATCCAGAGGGCCGCCTCGGCGAGGTCGCCCTTCTGCGCGAGCACGAGCCCGGTGCCGAGCGGCTTCGTGAGGAAGACGGCGTCGCCCGGGCGCGCGCCGCTCTTGACCCACACGCCGTCGGGATGGACGGTGCCGACGACCGCGAGACCGTACTTCGGCTCGACGTCGCGGATCGTGTGCCCGCCGGCGAGGATCGCGCCGGCTCCCCGCACTTGCTCGTCGGCGCCCGCGAAGACCGCAGCGACGAGATCGGTCGGGAGCTCCTCCGGAAAGGCCGCGATGGACAGAGCGAGAAGCGGCGTGCCACCCATGGCGAACACGTCGTTGAGCGCGTTCGTCGCCGCGATCCGGCCGAAGAGGCCGGGATCGTCGACGAGCGGCGGGAAGAAGTCGACCGTGAAGACGAGCGCACGCTCGTCGTCGAGCCGGTAGACGGCGGCGTCGTCCGCGGGGTCGAGCCCGACGAGAAGATCCTCCGCCTCCGCCGGCACGAAGCCACGCAGCAGCTCCTCGAGCCGAGCGGCCGAGTACTTGGCCGCGCAACCTCCGCCGACGGTGAGGCTCGTGAGGCTCGTGAGGCTCGTGAGGCTCGTGGCTTCCACGCCGTTTACTGTAGGCGCAGTGGCAGGAGCTGCACTCGTCACCGGCGGCTCGTCGGGCATCGGCCTCGCGATCGCGCGGATGCTGCGGGACGAGGGATTCGACCTGACGCTCGTCTCACGCAGACCAGAGAAAGTGGAGGCGGCGGCAGCCGAGCTCGGCGCCGCAGCGGTCGCGGCGAACATGGCGGAGGCGGAGGACTGCGCGCGGGTCGTTGCCGAGCACCGCGACCGGTTCGGGCGCCTCGACGTGCTCGTCAACTCCGCCGGCGTCGGGATCGGCGGCACAGTCGAGGACCTGCCGCCGAAGAGCCTCGACCTCCAGCTCGACCTCAACCTGCGCGGTCTCTTCCTCGTGACGCAGGCGGCGATCCCGGCCTTGCGCGAGTCTCGAGGCTGGATCGTCAACCTCGCCTCGATCGCCGGCACGGTGCCGACGCCGGGCCTCGCAACCTACGGCGCCACGAAGGCTGCCGTGATCGCGCTCACGCGCTCCCTGAACGAGGAGCTCGACACCGCCGGCGTGCGCGCGATCGCGCTCTGCCCGGGCTTCGTCGACACCCCGATGGCGCAGTGGTCGGGGATCGATCCGGCGGACATGATCAGGCCGGAGGACTGCGCCGAGGTCGTCCGCATGTGCCTGCGGCTGAGTCCCCAGGCTCGTATTCCGCAGGTGGTAATCGAGCGCATGGGCTCAAGCAACGCCGACGTGCACTAGAGCTCCCCTGGGGTGCGAATGATCTTCCAGATCATGTAGAGGCCGAGGACGCCGGCGAGGCAGAAGCCGGCGACGCCGAGCCACTCGAACTTCTCGGCGCGCACCAGGAGCGAGGACGCGAGCAGCAGTGCGCCGACGATCATCGCGGCGCCGATCCTGTTCGCTATCGAGCGGAGGTTGTGCTCGAGCTCCTCCAGCCCGGTCGGGACGACGCCGATCGTCAGCGTGCCCCGCTCGAGCTCGGAAACGACGTGCCCGACGCGGCCGGGCAGGCGCAGGAGCGGCGCGAGTTGGGTGAAAGCGTAGGCCGCAGCTCGGTTCGGCTCGAGCCGGCGCTCGACCTCACGGGTCATCACCTCGAGCGACTCCTCCTCGATCAGCGCTATCGGATCGAGCTCAGGGTCGAGAAGCCGGGCGATCGAGTCGGCCTGGGCGAGCGTCTTGCCGACGAGCGCGAAGGACGTCGGCAGCCGGATGTCTCGCTGGATCGCAGCGCGCTGCAGGTCGGCGAGAGCCTGCCCCGCGGCGATCGACGCGAGCGGACGATGGTGGAAGCGGGGCAGCTTGCGGCGGACGTCCTGCACGAAGCCTGCCTGGTCGGAGCGCGTCGAGGTGAGCGAGAGCGAGACGACGAGATCGGCGACGTCGTCAGCGCGGTTCTGGGCGAGCGCGAGCAACAGAAGCGCAAGGCCGGCTCGCGTGTCCTCGTCCAGGCGCCCGAGCAGGCCGAAGTCCAGCAGCGCGAGCCGTCCGTCCTCGGTCAGCAGCACGTTCCCCAGGTGGGGATCGGCGTGGTACACGCCCTCGACCACGACCTGGAACACGTACGCGCGGAAGAGCTCGCGCGCGAGCTCCGCTGCGCGCTCCGGCGCGACCCCGTGACCTGCCGCCACCTTTGCGCCCGAGATCAGCTCCAGCACGAGCGCCCGTTCGGTCACGTACGGCCGGATCACGCGCGGCACCACGAGCCCGTCGAACTGCTCGAGGAGCCCCCGGATCAGATCCGTGTTGTGCGCCTCTTCGACGAAGTCGAGCTCGGCCCGGAGGTGAAGCTCGAGCTCGTCGGCGAGCTCGTCGAGCTGAATCCTCTGCGCGGCTTCGGAGTGGGGCATCACGAGGCGCACCGTCGAGCGCAGCACCGCGAGATCGAGCTCGACCTGCTCGACGACGCCGGGACGCCGCACCTTGGCGACGACCTCCTGTCCCGTGGCGAGCAGGCCGCGGTGCGTCTGCGCGATGGACGCGGTTGCGAGCGGCTCCGGGTCGATGCTCACGAACGCATCGGCGCCGAAGTCCTCTCGGAGCACGGCCTCGATCTCGGCAAAGGGAACGGCCGGGACGCTGTCGACGAGGTGACCGAGCTCCTCGATGTGGACGTCGGGCAGGAGATCCGGACGCGACGAGAGGAGCTGCCCGAGCTTGATGAAGGTCGTGCCGAGCTCTTCTAGGCCGCGGCGAAACGCCTGCGCTCCCTCGCGGGTCGCCTCGCGGCGGCCGGCCACGCCGACCTCGGCGAGGATGCGCCGCAATCCACTTTGGCGTGCGACCCGCCCGACGGTTAGAGCGCGCCGAGCGCGCTCAAGACGTGCGCCCACGTGGGCGTCATGCCACCGTTGGCGATCTGGGAAACGCGGTCGGGCCCGTGCGGCCCGAGCGGGTTTACAGGAAACCGCCGCCGCTACTCATGCCGGTGCCCGAGACCAAACCCGCGAGCGAGAGCGCGAGGAGCGATGCGATGAATAGGAGCGAGATCAACCGTGCGTTCGTCAAGTCGTCACCTCCTCCCGTTTCCTAGAAGCGGACATCCTGGAGTGCCTCTGCGGCAGTGCGATACAGCTCTGCCGCCCGTTCGTGATCCCCCCGTCGAGCCGCGAGATCGCCCCGCGCCATCCAGCTCGCAGCGCGGTGACTGGCGGACCCGAGCTCGCCGAAGCTGTTCTCGGCGGCGGCGAAAGCCGCCTCCGCGTCATCAAGCCGGCCTTGCTCGAGCAGTGCCCGGCCGAGGACGAGGTGTGCGTTCCCGGTCTCGTCGACGTAGTCGACCCGACCGTCGAGCAGCTCGATCGCGTGGCGTGCCTGCTGCTCGGCCTGCTCGACGTCGCCGGTACGCAGATGAACCTGTGCAAGCGACGAGACGGCGCGCCCGGCGTCGGCCTCCTGGCCGGCCTCGAGCGCGATCGCGAACGCCTCCTTGAGCAGCTCGATCGCGTCGTCGGTGTTCCCGAGCAAAAAGTTGAGGCCGCCGAGGTTGTTCGTCAGCTGCCCGACGTGGACGCGGTCGGCGAGCTGCGCGTACGCCTCGCGCGCGCGCTCGGCGTAGTTGCGCGCGAGCACCCAGCGCCCCTCGCGATCGGCGACGAGCGAAGCCTGGAAGTACGCGGCACCGACCGTGCGCAGGTCGTCGACGGCGTGCGCAAGCTCCAACGCGCGCTCCACGTCCTCTTTCGCTGCCTGGTAATCGCGCTGGATGAGCCAGCAACGGGCCCGCCAGGACAGGATGTTCGCCTTGAGAGCGTCGCACGGGAGACCCGAGCGCTCGGCGAGGCCCATCGCCTCGTTGAGCAGCCCGAGTGCCGTCTGGATGCTGTTGAGCTGGACGCGGCAGCCGCCGAGCCGGAGCAGGACATCCGCCCGCTCGACGTCTGAGAAGGCCTCGGCCTCCGAGATCGCGCGCGCCTCGTTGAGCAGCACCAGGGCGCCACGGTGGTCGCCGATGCGCATCTTCGCGAGCCCGCTGCCGACGAGGGCGCGAACCTGAAGCTCGGGCACCCCGGTGGAGCGGGCGGCGCCCGGAAGCGCCTCGAATGCCTCGGCGGCCTCTTCGTCTTCCTGCGCCTCGTACAACGCTTCCGCGCGGGTGAGCGCTCCCTCGATCCGCGTGCGCTCGTCGGTCGCGACGCCGCTCGCGAGGAACCCTGCGTCGACGCCGAGGCGGTCGGCGAGCCACTCGATCGTGCCGGCAGTCGGGCGCGTCTTGCCGCGCTCGATCTGCGAGACGTACTCCTTCGAGAAGCGATCGCCGGCCACTTCGCTCTGCGTCAGCCCGGCGGCGACGCGGAGCTGGCGGAGCCGTTCCCCGAGGCGAACGCCTTCGGGGGTGGTGCGGCGAGCGGTGCGGCTGGCTGTATCTCTCATGGCAAGTGGCTTCGCGCGCTTCAGTCAAGCGCATACTTCACTGAAGCGCAAGTTCACAGATTTGAACATCCCCCATTTGGGCAGTGTCCATCAGGAAAGTCGGTCAACCAGCCAAAACGCAAATCACTTGACCGAGCTACTTGACGAGTACCCGGAACGCTCCTATAGTGAGCGCACCTTGCAACCAGGCCGGACGCCAGGCCGAGGTTCGCAGGGGGTGCGCCGGGACTCCCGGTAGGTAGGTGAAACGGATGGGCCGCAGATCCGTTTCCTCGAAACCCACCGAGAGTGGCGCGCCTCTCGAGAAGGCCCCGGAGCCGCAGCCGGGGCCTTTTCATTGGTCCACCTCGCCCGCGCAGGCGCGCGACGCGCGCGTGCGCTCGGCTGTGCTTTCCGCTCGTGGACAGTGCGGCGCCCGCACATGTCGGGCACCGCACGAAGAATTGCCTAAATCAACCTCTCAACCACTCGAGGCGAGCCGCTCTGATCGAGGCGAGCTCCTTGTCGTCCAGGAGGCCCACTCGTCTTCCGACCATGCCGAGAATGCCGCCCGCCAGCATGATCCAGGCTTCCGAGTCCGGGTCGCGCTCTTCCGCAATTGCTCCTTGCTCCTGGCCGCGGCGGACCAGGTTCGCGACGAAGTCGTGCACCTCGCGCATGTGGCTGCGGAGATGGCGCTTCAGCTCGGGGTCCTCCGAGGCCTCGCCCAGCGCCTGCACCCAGAGCTCCGCGAGCTGGAGCTTCGGCGACCGGACGGAGACGTGTCCCTTGCCGATCGCCTCGATCGCGGCGCACGCGTCGGAGGCCTCGTCGAGCGCCTGCTCCCACGTCTCGCGTGTTCTCGCCCAGACGTGCTCGAGCGTCGCGAGATAGAGGTCGCGTTTCGAGGCGAAGTGGCGGTAGAGGATCGGTTCGGAGACGCCGGCGGCGCGGGCGATCTCCGCCGTCGTCGTCCCGTGATAGCTGCCCTCGGTGAAGAGACGGAGCGCCGTCTCGACGAGATGCCGGCGGCGGTCGGCAGCCGCCA
The DNA here is from genome assembly GCA_025928515.1 of Thermoleophilia bacterium. Taxonomy (GTDB): domain Bacteria; phylum Actinomycetota; class Thermoleophilia; order Gaiellales; family Gaiellaceae; genus Palsa-739. Next base: position 9,130 of record JAICJI010000042.1, on the reverse strand, counting down.
TCCGCGGCGCGGCGACCGTCATGCCGCCATCTCGACGATGTGCTCGCGCACGACCTCCGGCCTCGTCCGCACGAGGATGATCGCGAGGGCGGCCGCCACGAAGGTGACGCCTGCCCCGACCTCGAAGCCGGCATGGAGGCCGTTCACGTAGTCCTGGGCCGCCGCCGGGCCGCGCGCCCCCGGGCGGATGTACGAACCGACGATCGCGCCCATCAACGCGATACCGAGTGACCCTCCCATCTGACGGAAGCTGTTCAGCACGCCCGAGCCGACGCCGGCCTTGTCGACCGGCACGGCGCCCATCGCGGCGGACGTCATCGGCGACATCGTCATCGCCATCCCGAAACCGCCTACGAGCATCGATGGGAGCAACGTCCAGAAGTCCGAGTGAATCGTGACGCGCTCGTAGAGGAGGAGCGAGATCCCCAACAGGGTCATCCCGCCGCCCATCAGCCAGCGAGACCCGATCTTGTCCGACAGACGGCCGGCAATCGGCGCGATGAAGATGATCAGGAGCACCATCGGCAGGAACGTCGCGCCCGCCTTCGCCGGGCTGTAGTGGAGGATGTTCTGCACGTAGAGCGTGACGAAGAAGAAGACGCCGAACATCGAGAGCGAGACGAGCATCGCCACGAGGTTCGCTCCGGTGAACGCGCCGATACGGAAGAGCGACAGGTCGAGCATGGCGAGCCTCTGGCGGCGCTCGAAGACCACGAAGGCGCTCAGGACAGCGACTGCGAGCGCGAAGAACGAGAGGATCTCGGGCGACGTCCAGCCGTGCCGGTTTCCCTCCACGAGCGCATAGCTGAGAAAGAAGAGCCCTCCGCCCGAGGTGACGAGCCCCGGCGCGTCGATGCTCTGCTCGACGGAGGTATCCCGCGACTCGCGGATGACGAGCTGCGAGACCACGATCGCGATCGCGCCGACCGGGATGTTGACGAAGAAGATCCAGTTCCAGTTCAAGTGCTCCGTGATCAGCCCGCCGCCCAGCGGCCCGATGGCGAGCGCCAGGGCGGACACGCCGGCCCAGATCCCGATCGCCGTCCCGCGCAGCTTGGGCGGGAACGTCGCGACGATGATCGACAGGGTCGCCGGATTCATGAGTGCCGCTCCGACGCCCTGCACTGCGCGTGCGGCGATGAGGACGCCGGCGCTCGGGGCAAGGCCGCACGCGAGCGAGGAGAGAGTGAACACCACGAGGCCGAGCACGAAGATGCGGCGACGCCCGTAGAGGTCGGCGAGCTTGCCGCCGGTGATCAGGAGCGCGGCGAAGGTGAGCGCATACGCGATCACGACCCACTCGAGCTGGGAGATCGAGACGTGGAGATCGCGCTGCATCGTCGGCAACGCGACGTTGACGACCGTGTTGTCGAGCATGATCATGAAGAGGCCGAACGAGACGGCGAACAGCGTCCACCACTTGCGGTTCTCCTCGGCCGTCAGGACAGCCAGCACCCGTGCTCTCACGTATCTCTCCTCGTCCAGAAGTTAGCGCGCACTAAGTTAGCAGACGCTAACTTAGCTCCGAAAGGCTCAGCGTGAGAGGTTTTCGCCTGTTAGGCTGAAACTGCCATGCGGCTCGCTCTCGCGCAGATCGACCCGATTGTCGGCGACCTCGACGGAAACCGCGCGCTGATCGCCGGCCGCATCGCTGAGGCCCGGGCGGCCGGCGCCGACCTCGTCGTCCTCCCCGAGCTCGCGGTCACGGGCTATCCGCCCGAGGACCTCCTGCTGCGACCCGGTTTCCTCCGTGCCGCGCGCGACTCGCTCGAGCAGATCGCCGCGGAGACGCGAGACATCGTCGCGCTCGTCGGCGTGCCGCTCCACGACGGAGAGCTCTTCAACGCCTGCGCGATCTGCGCGGACGGCAAAGTCACCGGCTGGGCGAAGAAGCGGCATCTGCCGAACTACGGCGTCTTCGACGAGAAACGCTACTTCGCCTCCGGGAACGAGCTCGCGCTCGTCGACGTCGCAGGCACGAGGGTCGGGATCACGATCTGCGAGGACATGTGGATCCCCGGACCGCCGACGACCGAGCTTGCCGCGGCAGGCTCCGAGCTGATCGTCAACCTGTCGGCGTCTCCGTTTCACGTCGGGCGGGCGGAGGAGCGAGAGGCGATCTTTTCGGCGCGCGCGAGAGAGAGCAACGTCAGCGTCGCTTTGTGCAACACGGTCGGCAGCCAGGACGAGCTCGTCTTCGACGGCCACTCGCTGCTGATCGGGGACGACGGCACGGTGCTGGCCCGCGCACCGGGCTTCGAGGAGACGCTCTTCGTCGTCGACCTCGAACGGCCGGAGGCGGCGGGGCTCGCGCCGCTCCCAGACGACCTCGAGCAGATGCGATTCGCCCTCGTGCTCGGGCTCCGCGACTACGTCAGGAAGAACGGCTTCGACGCCGTCATCGTCAGCGTCTCGGGCGGAGTCGACTCGGCAGTCACGGCTGCGCTCGCCGCCGAGGCGCTCGGGTCTGAGCGAGTCCACTGCGTCTCGATGCCGTCGCGGTATTCCTCCGAGGGGACGCGCAACGATGCGCGCCGGCTGGCCGAGAATCTCGGCTGCGACTTTCGCGAGCTCCCGATCGAGCCAGTGATGGAGGCGTACACCGGTGTGTTGGCCCAGTCCTTCGCGGGGCGTGATGCCGATGTGGCCGAGGAGAACCTCCAAGCGCGCATCCGCGGGACGCTCGCGATGGCGCTGTCGAACAAGTTCGGCTGGCTCCTCGTCGCGAGTGGCAACAAATCGGAGCTTTCGGTGGGGTACGCGACGCTCTACGGCGACATGGCCGGCGGCTTCGCTCTCCTCAAGGACGTGTTCAAGACAGACGTGTTCCGGCTCGCACGTCACCTCAACGAGCGGGCCGGTCGCGAGCTCGTCCCCCAGTCGACGATCGACCGGGCCCCGAGCGCGGAGCTGCGCGAAGGCCAGCTCGACGAGGACTCGCTGCCGCCCTACTCCGAGCTCGACCGGGTGCTCGAGGCCTACGTCGAGGAGGATCGCTCGCTCGACGAGCTGAGCGCGGACGGCTTCGACCCCGACGTCGTGGCGCGCGCGGTCGCGCTCATCGACCGGTCGGAGTACAAGCGGCGCCAGGCGCCGCCGGGAGTGCGGCTCCGCCCGAAGGCGTTCGGCCGCGACCGGCGGACGCCGATCACCAATCGCTGGCGGAGCTGACGAGCTCGCCGTACTCCCACGGGCGCCCTCGCTCGCGACCGAGCTCCTCGAGAGTGAACCAGCGGGCGTCCCGAGCCTCGCTCACGACGCGCGCCTCGAAATGCGGCACCCGCACGAGGTAGACGCGGTTCCGCTGACCGCCGTAGCCGTACTCGAGCAGGAACCACCGCTCGCTTTCGAACAGCAGCGGGCCGATCTCGAAGTCCTCGAAGTCGAGCTCCTCGCGCAACTCGCGCCGCAGCGCTTCCTCGTCGGTCTCCCCTGGATCGACGCCACCGCCGGGCGGGATCCACCACTCGTCGTACGCGTCGGCGTAATGGAGCATGAGCGTGCGGCCGTCCGGCGCGACGACCGCGGCGCGCACGGCGTCGCGGAGCGGCAAGCCGGACGCGCGACCGGCGAGCTCGTGGAACCGGCCAAGCCGTTCTTTCCACGGAACGGCGGCGTTCGCCGGTGAGGTGGACGGGAGGACGAAGAGCTTCGTGTCGCCGAGAGTCGGTTCTTGGACCCCGAGGCCTGGGCGGCTGCCGAATGCGCCGCGGTACGCCTCCTTGCCGACGAAAGCGAGCCACTTCGGCTTCAGGTCGCGGGCGATTCGCTCGAGGCGCTCCGCGGAGCCGGCGAAGTCGCCGCGCCGCAGGTCGCCGGAGCCGGGAGTGGTGCGGTACGCGGCGTTCGTGACGCCGATCCCCTCTTCGAGCAAGGCGAATTGCTCTTGCGGCTCGTAGAGACGTGAGGTCAGGCGCGCTGCATGCAAGAGACGCCAAAAGTCGTTGCGCGGGTTGGCGAAGTGCGCGAGGGCAGCGGCGGACACGCGTCCCGGGTTGATGCCGACGAAGACGACCCGCAGATCGGAAGCGAGCACGTCCGGCACGTCACTCGGAGTCGCGTCCACTTCGGTCATGTCCGTCCTACGAACCACGTATCCCCCCCTCGGGGGAGCGAGGCTCCCTTCGCGAACGGTAGGCGACAAGCTGTTGCGGTGGAGTCGCAACCTTGCGCCGAAACTCCGGCGCGCGGCTACGCGGCCTCGGCGGCGGCCTCGGCCGCGTCGAGCTCTGCGATGAGCTCCTCCGTCCGCGCCTCGATGCGCGCCTCGAACTCCCGCCGCAGATCCTCGCCCGACACCGCCGGCTCGTAGCGCGGGCGGCGCGGCTCGATCTTGACAAGGGTCACTGTAGAATCCCAGCCGCCGTAGAGGCGGACATAGCATTCGGTCTCCGACAGCGAGCGCAGTCGCCGCACGTGCCGCAGCGTACGACGCCTCCCGGACGGAGCCAGGCATCTGAGACCATGTCCGACATGGCCGTCAGAGCGAAGGAGTTGCGGTACGCGGTCGACCTCACCGCCGCCGGCGAACTCGTCGAGGAGCACGGCGTCGCGCTCGATGCGCCGACGGAGTGGTCGCCCGAGCACCTGCTGCTTGCGGCGCTCGTCCGCTGCTCGCTCAAGAGCCTCCGCTACCACGCGGGGCGCATGAACGTCGCCGTCGGCTCCGCCTCCGGCAGGAGCCGAACGCTGGTCACGAGGCGCGAGACCGACGAGCGGTATGCGCTCGTCGAGACCGACGTCGAGCTGGCAGTGGAGCTCGAGCCGGAGCCGACCGCGCTCGCCGAGCTGCTCGCGGCGGCCGAGCGCGACTGCTTCGTGGGTTCCTCACTCACCGCCGGGCCGAGCTACCGCTGGATCGTGAACGGCCGCGCGGTCGGTGCATGAGCGAGACCTTGACCCCGCCGCGGGAGCGGCTCGACCGAGGCGAGGGAACAGGCCTCGGCCGGCCGTGGCTCGTGATCGTCTTGAACGACGACCACAACACGTTCCAGGGCGTCGCCGCCGCACTCGCTGCGGTAATCCCGGGCGTCACCTACGACGCCGGGATGCGTTTGGCGAACCGCATCCACACCTCCGGCCAGGCCGTCGTCTGGTCGGGCCTCCGCGAGCAGGCCGAGCTCTACTGGGAGCAACTGCGAGAGCACGGACTGACGATGGCTCCGCTCGAACAGGGATGAGCTTCGACCTCGACACGATCCGGGCGCGCTTCCCGGCGCTCGGCTCCGGCGTCGCGTTCCTCGACGCCCCCGGCGGGACGCAGTGCCCGCAGGCGGTGATCGACGCGATTGCCGGCTACCTGCGCGAGTCGAACGCGAACCTCGGCGGGGCGTTCGGCGCAAGCCGCCGCAGTGACGAGCTCGTCGAGCAGGCGCGCCGGACCGCGGCCGGCTTTCTCAACTGCGAGACCGAGGAGACGATCTTCGGCGCCAACATGACGACGCTCAACTTCGCCCTCACACGCGCGTGGGGGCGCAAGGCGAACGCCGGCGACGAGGTGCTCGTGACGCGGCTCGATCACGACGCAAATATCGCGCCCTGGCTCGAACTCGAGCGAGACAAGGAGATCGTCGTGAAGTTCGTCGACATCCGGGATGACGCAACACTCGATCTTGACGACCTCGAGCGGAAGCTGAGCACCAAGACCAGAGTCGTTGCCTTCCCGTTCGCTTCGAACGCCCTCGGCACCGTCGACGACGTGAACCGGATCGCGAAGCTCGCGCACTCGGTCCCGGCGTTGACCTGGGTCGACGCCGTGCACTACGCACCCCACGGCCCGATCGACGTGATCGACCTGCAAGCCGACGTGCTCCTCTGCTCCCCGTACAAGTTCTTCGGCCCGCACCTGGGCCTGGCCGCGGTCCGTGACGACGTGCTGGAGGAATGGCGGCCGTACAAGGTTCGGCCGGCACCGAACGAGCCGCTTGGGGCGAGCTTCGAGACGGGGACGCTCGCGCACGAGCTGCTTGCGGGCTTCGTCGCCGCGGTCGACTACATCGGCGAGCTCGGCTGGGATGGGATCCGCTCGCACGAGCGGGCGCTGGGACAACGCTTTCTCGACGGGCTGCCGGATCGCTGCGCGCTCTACGGCCCCGACACGATGGACGGCCGCGTCCCGACCTTCGCCTTCCGGGTCGAAGGGGCCGCGCCGCGCGAGGTCGCAGAGCGCCTCGCGGCCCGTGACATCGCCGTCTGGGACGGCGACTACTACGCCGTCGAGGCCATGTCGCGGCTCGGCCTGCAACCGGACGGCGCCGTCCGCGCGGGGTTCGTCCACTACAACACATTCGAGGAAGTCGACCGCCTCCTCGACGCGCTCGCCGAGCTCTAGGCCGCGTTGTCCGCCTTCGCGGCGGCCGCGGCCGCGATCCAACGTGGATCGTGACGGCGGATCCGATCCGGCTCCCGTCCGCGCCGCTCGGCGATCTCGACCGTCAAACGCTGGAGGAGCACTATGTCGACGACCGGATGCCTCGTCGGCAGTAGGTCGACGTCACAGCCGAGCTCGCGCAGCGCCGCCGCCGCGGCCGCCGCCCGTTCGGCCGCCAACCCCTCGCCTTCGAGGACGAATGCCCGTACCGACTCGTCCACCGCGGCGAGGTAGCCGTGCAGCAGCTGCTCCGTCTCGTACGCCTCGGCCGCGACCCACGCGCCCTCGCGCAGCTTGAGCACGGCCTCGTGCGCCGTTGCGAGCTCCCGACCGGCGCCCGCCACGAGGAAGCGCTCCTGCTCCCCGACCTCGGGCAGCGGCGCCTCCAGCATCTCGGCCACGGCTCCGGGCAGCCACGAGACGTCCTCGCCGTGGAGCGCCGCGATCGCAGCGACCGCGGCCGTGTAGCTCGCGGTGTGGCACCAGCTCTCCTCGATCGCCGGCGTGCAGACGACGACCTCGTCGCAGAGGTCGGCGATCGGGCCGTCGGCCTTGCCGCTGACGAGCCACCTCGGACCACGCCACGCCTGCGCCGCCGCGAGCGTCAGAGGCGTCTCGCCCTCGTGGGAGACGAGAACGAGCAGGTCGGCCTCCCGCTCAGGCCGCAGGGCGAGCTCCAAGGCCTGCACCGCCTCGCCGCCGGTCATCGCGGCGTGGAACGAGGTGCCGCAGCCGGAAAAGAGAATGCGCGCACCGTCCGGAAAACGCCTTTCGGTCGGCACCTGCGCCAACCAGTCGGGCTGGGAGGCGATCGCCTGTCTCGTCTGTTCGCCGTGCACGAGGCGTAGGTCTATACGATCGCAAGGGGTTGACGATCTTCCAGCGCAACACGCTCGACAACGGCCTGCGCGTCCTGACGGCCGATCTGCCGTACGCGCAGTCGGTCGCCGTGCTCGTGATGCTGGCCGCCGGCTCCCGCTACGAGACGCCGAAGACGAGCGGGATCGCGCACTTCTCCGAGCACATGTTCTTCAAGGGAACCGACCGGCGACCGACCGCCAAGGAGATCGCGGGCGCGATCGACGCGATCGGCGGCGAGTTCAACGCCTTCACCGGCAAGGAGAACACGACGTACTACGTCAAGTGCGCGGCCGAGCACCGCGACGTCGCGCTCGACGTCCTCGTCGACATGCTCCGCAACTCCCGTTTCCCCGCCGACGAGATCGAGCGCGAGAAGGGCGTGATCGTCGAGGAGATGAACATGTACTACGACACGCCGCGCGACTTCATCGGCGGCGTGTACGAACAGCTCCTGTGGGGCGACCAGCCGCTCGGCTGGGACATCATCGGCCGCAAGGAGACGATCCGCGACGCGACTCGCGACACGTTCATGGGCTACCTCGACCGCTGGTACAAGCCGTCGCGGATGGTCGTTGGCATCGCCGGCCGGATCGGCGACGGCGCGCTGGACAAGGTGCAGGAACTGCTGGGGGATCTCACCGACGCGGACACCGGCGAGCCGGAGCGCGCCGCCGCTCGGGCGAACGGCCGCGTCGTCGTCCACACGAAGCAGTCCGAGCAGGCGCACGTGTCGCTCGGCGTGCACAGCATCCCGCTCGACCATCCCGACCGGTACGCGCTGCAACTGCTCGCGACGGCCCTCGGTGGTGGAATGTCCTCGCGCTTGTTCAGCGAAGTCCGCGAGCGGCGCGGGCTCGCGTACTACGTCTACGGGCTCAACCACAGTTACACCGACGCCGGCACGCTCTACGCGCAGGCGGGCGTGGACATCGCGCGCATCGACGACGCCGTATCGACGATCGCCGCCGAGCTGCGCAAGATCGCGGCGGAGCCTCTCGGTGCAGAGGAGCTCGAGAAGGCGCGCAACTTCGCGAAGGGGCGTTTCGTCCTCCAGCTCGAGAGCCCGCAGGGCCTGATGATGTTCGGTCTTCGGAGAGAGGTGCTCGAGCAGCGCCTCCCCGACCCGGACGAGGTGCTGCGCGGGCTCGACGCCGTGACGAGCGACGACGTGGCGCGGGTCGCGACAGAGCTGATCGGGCCGGATCGGCTCAGGCTCGCAGTGATCGGACCCTTCGACGACGCGTCGCGCTTCGAGCCACTGCTCGACGGCTGATCCCTTCAGGCGAGAGGACGCTCGCGCATTCGACGGTTATGTCGCTTGGCGAGACGTTGGCGTGTGGGAGGATTGGCTTGTGCCGGACTTGACGCCTCAGGAGCGCAGCGCCGTCGCGCAGGCGGCCGACCACTACCTCGCCGCAATGCAGGCGGCGGACTGGACGCGGGTCGCCCAATCGTTCTCAGTGGACGGGGTGCGGATCCCGCCAAACGAGGACCCGCACCGAGGCCGCGAGGCAATCGAGCAATGGTTAGGCGGAATCGAGGAGCTGACCAGCTACGAGTTGACTCGTGACAGAATCGACGGAGCCGATGGGATCGCGTACGTGCGCGGACGGTACGACATCACGCTGCGGCCGTCGGGCGCGCCAGCTCCGCTCTCGGATCAGGGCGACTTCCTAGAGATCTGGCGGAAAGAACCTGACGGGGCGTGGCGCATCATCGAGGCAATGTGGAACACCCGCCTCCCGCGATCAGCCTAATCCTCAGGGGTCGGTAAGACTCGGCGAGGGTGTCTGTCTGGGACGCTCGCCAGCCTGGTTGTCGCCGTGTGGGGTGTGACTCGTCAGGGGTTTGGCCGCTTGGTCGTGCCTTGGGAATGAACTGTCCGCTCGTGCGCGGCGG
>JAICJI010000062.1 GCA_025928515.1 Thermoleophilia bacterium | reverse complement strand
GCGCGCCGCTCGAGTACGAGCCGTTGGCGATGCCGATCTTCACGCTGCCCCTACTGACGGAGACGAGCTTGAACATCGGATTGGAGCTCGGGAAGCTCGTACCGACGCGGACGGACTCCGGCCTGCCGTTCACCGAGATCCGCACCGCACCGCTCTGCGCGAGCGTGCGGGCGGTCAACACGGGCTTGTTGTTACGAGACGTGCTCGCGCTCGACGTCGTGCCGGTGGATGAGACCGTTCCCGGCGTCACCGGCCCGGTGGGGACCGAGACCTGCTGGACGAAGGGATCCTTGCTGGCGAACGTCGAGAAGCTCGCGAGCTGGCCCTTCGAACGGCGCGGCGGCAGGTCCGAGTTCGTCAGCTTCGGGCTCGGAGTCGACGCCGGCGTGGCGCTGGCGGGAGTGCCGGTTGCCGTGGTCGACGGAGTGGTCGCCCCGGGCGTCGTCGAGTTGACTGCCGCAGCGGTCGTCGTGGCCCCCGGCGTCGCCGACTTCTTCCCACCGAGGAAGTGAGGAATCTCCCAGGCGAGCACGATCGCGAGCAGCACTGCACCGCCGATGGCCATCTTCTTGGCGCGCCGGTCCTTCGCCTCCCGGATGTCCTGCATTCTCGTCTTGCGGCTCATGAAGTCCCTCCGCTCGTGCTCGGTGCTGCTGAAGTCGAGTTGGACGTGGTCGTTGTGGTGCCGGTCGTGGTCGTGGTGGTCGAGGTCGAGGTGGTGTCCGTGCTGCCGGCAGCCGTCGCCGGCTGCGGCGGCTGGGGCACCAGGGCGTTGATCGTCAGCGTCACGTGAACCGACGCGCCCGACACCGGAACGCTGATCTGCTTCGGCGGCTGCGTCGTGCAGCTCGAGCTCTTGCTGTCGAGCAGGCAAAACTCGAGATCGCTGATGTCGAAGAGACGGCCCTGCGCCTGCAGGTGGCCGTGCTCGACCCGGACGAGGTTCCGGAGGCGCTGGAGGAAGGAGATCATGTTGTAGAAGCTGCCCGTGAACGTGACCTGGATGGGCTGGGCGGCGAACGGGGAGGTCGTGTCGGCGACCGTCGCCACGGTGCTCGCGGTCGAGCTCGTGGCCCCGGGAGTCACCTGGTCGAACGTGATCCCGGAGGCCGAGGCGAGCTGGTTGAGCTGCAGCATCACGTTCGGCATCTCGACCTGCTTCGGCATCGCCTTCGCGAGGCCGAAGATGTTCGCCGAGCGCACGGCCGGCAGGGCCTGCATGAAGCCGGTCGAGCGGTTGGCATTTATCTGCTCCTGCACGGCGACCGTCTGCTTCTTCAGGCTGGCGGCGCTGGAGCGCTTCGGTGAGATGAGAGCGAAGTAGCCGACGATGGCGAAGAGGAGGAGCGCTCCAACCGTGAGCGCGACTTTCTTGCCGTCGGACAGGCTCGCGAGGCGGGCGGTCACGAGGCACCCCTTCCGTTACGGACGTTGGCGATGATGGTGAAGTCGACGACCGGGAGCTGTGTGTCCGGTTGGCTGGTCTGCAGCTGGACGTTCCTGAGGTCGGGATCGACCTGGAGGCGTGCCAGGAACCGCGCGACCGAGGCCTGCGAGTAGGTCTGGCCGGCGATGGTCAGCTGGGTCGGCGTCGGCGGGAGCGCGCTCGGCCCGGTCACGGCCGTCGTCGCGGCCGAAGTCGTGGCCTGGAGCGGAACCGTTCCATTCACCTTCGTGAACCAGACATCGCTGGGCATAACCTGGGCGACGTGGCCGAGGATCCGGTCCCACGAGACGCGCTTGCCGAGCCCAGCGGCGAGCGCCAGGCTGCGCTCCTCACGCTGGCTGAGCAGTGTCGACCGGAAGGCCTGCGTCTTGGCGGACAGCGTCTTGGCCGGAGTCGCGGCGAGCAGGGCCTTCGCGTCGGTCAGAGCCTGACGCTGCCGGTCGACGCTCCGGTTCGCCAGCAGGAAGCCGCCGACGAGCACGAGCAGGACGACGGCGCCGCCGATGCCGGCCACGAGGCCGACGGTGCTCGACCGCTCGCGCTTCTGCTCGACTTGCTGGCGGGGGAGTAGGTTGACGGCGCGCATCAGTCCTCGATTCCCAGTCCGATTGCGACGGCGAGAGAGCCGTCCTGGCCAGCGGAGCTGATGCCGTGCCCCGAGCCGACGCGAGCGAACGGGTCGGCGACACGGACGTGGATGCCGATCAGCTCCTCGAGCTGCGCGGCGAGCCCCTGAAGATGAGCGCCGCCGCCGGTGATGATGATCTCGGCGAAGCCCAGGGAGTCCGGCTGATCCTGATAGAAGTGGAGAGAGGACGCGAGCTCGCGTGCGAGGCTGCTGACCTCCCGTCGGGCCGCCTCGACGGCGCGGGTGGCGCGCTCGTCGCCCGGCTCCTCCGACGCGTTGCCGGCGATGTCGAGGGTCCGCTTGATCTTCTCGGCCTCGTCGGTGCTGGTTTCGAGCGCGCGCTCGATCGCGGCCGTGACGCGGGAGCCGCCCCAGTCGAGGACTCGGGTGAACTCGCACACCCGGCCGTCCGAGACCGCGACGGTGGTGCGATCGTGTCCAATCGACACGGCGACGCGGGCGGCCTCGGCGCGCTCGCCGGCCGGCAGGGGGTCCCCGCCGACGGCACGTAGCAACGCGAAGGCTTCGATGTCGATGCCGGCGAGCTCGATCTTCGCCGCGGCGCACGTGGCCGCGAAGCGATCGACGAGGTCACGGTAGGCGACGGCGAGCAGGACGCGGTCCGGAGCCGTCGTGTCCTCGACGACGTGGTAGTCGAGCATGGCCTCCTCGATCGGGATCGGGAGCGTCTCGTAGGCGCGGAAGCGGATCGCGTTGGCGAGCTGGCGCGGATCGTCGACCGAGGGGCGCTCGAACACGCGCACGCCGGTCCGGCTGCTGCCGATACCGAGGCGGATGTTCTTGCGCGGCAGGTCCGCGGCCGAGAAGAAGGCAGCGATCTCGTTGGCCAGCGCCTCGGAGTCACGGACCTCGCCTGCGGCGACGACGTCGGGAGGAAGCGTATGGCGGGCCGCCTTGACGAGCTTCGGCCTGCCGTTGTTCACGACGACGGCCGCCGCCAGCTCGGACGCGCCGATGCTGAGCCCGACGACCTGCTTCTGCTTGCCGTTGGAACGCGGCGCGGCGGCCTTCGGCTGCTTCGGCGTGCGCTTCGGCGGCGAGACGTTGCGCTTCGGCGACTCGTTCTTCTCCGCCTTCTCCTGCGTCGGCGCGGCGGCCTCGGCATTCGACGACGGCTTGCGCTTGAAGGAGAGGTCCTTCTTCAGGAAGTCTGTGAGGCTCACTGTGCGGCTCCTGCGACTCGGAGGCCGCGGAGGGCCTCGGGGAGGTGTTCGTCGGTACGGGGGGCGATGCCGCTCCGCGCGAGCAGCGCTTCGAACTCCTCGCGCCGGCTCGTCACGTTGAAGGCGGTCTCCTGCGTGATCACGCGACGCACCACGAGATCGGCGAGGCACTGCTCCATCGTCTGCATGCCGCGCCCCGTGTTCGTCTGCATGATCGAATAGATCTGCTCGGTCTTGCCCTGGCGGATGAGGTTCCGGACCGCGTCGTCCGGCAGGAGCACCTCGAGCGCGGGCACCCGCCGACGGCCGTCGGCGCTCGGCAGCAGCGTCTGCGTGACGACGCCCTGGAGCGAAGCGGCGAGCTGCATCCGGACCTGCCCCTGCTGGGCGGCGGGGAAGACGTCGATGACGCGGTCGATCGTGCTCGGCGCGCTCTGCGTGTGCAGCGTCGCGAGCACGAGGTGACCGGTTTCGGCCGCAGTGAGCGCGGTCGAGATCGTCTCGAGGTCGCGCATCTCGCCGACGAGGATCACGTCGGGGTCCTGGCGGAGCGCGCCCCGCAGAGCCTCGGAGAATCCCTTCGCGTCCGCGCCGATCTCGCGCTGGTTCACGACCGAGGTCTTGTGCTGGTGGAGGAACTCGATCGGGTCCTCGATCGTGACGATATGCATTGGCCGGCTCTCGTTGATCGAGTCGATCATCGTCGCGAGCGTCGTCGACTTACCGGAGCCCGTCGGGCCGGTAACGAGGACGAGGCCGCGCGGCTCGCGCGCGAGCTGGAGAAGCACCTCCGGCAGGCCGAGGTCCTGCGCCGACTTGATCAGCTGCGGCACGAGGCGGAAGGCTGCGGCGAGACTGTCGCGCTGGAAGTAGACGTTGACGCGGAAGCGGGCGACGCCGGGGACCGAGTAGGAGAAGTCGATCTGGCGGTCGATCTCGAGCCGCTTCTGCTGCTCCGTCGAGAGGATGCGATAGAGAAGGTCGCGCGTCTCCTCCGGAGTGAAGGCCTCGAAGTCCTCGAGCGGCGCCAGCT
>JAICJI010000011.1 GCA_025928515.1 Thermoleophilia bacterium | reverse complement strand
CCCACTACCTGGAACGAGGCTCTTTTAGTGCCCCGCTTCACTAGCTCTCCCGACTGCTTGCAGGCCACTTGGCCCATTTGGACAACCAGGCGTTCATGTAATATGAACGGCTCTGCAGTGCCAGGGGGGACGCGTTGCTTCTCGCGCTGCATGGGTGCCGCAGCCCGAACGCGAGAACCTTCCGCGCGCGTCCCCCTCCATACGCCTTGAAGGCTCGACCCGACGGTGCGAACAAGTAGAGCCCTCTGCTAGCTCAGTGCTACCGGGTTGGGGCGAGGTTTGCACCTTCGATCTCGCGGCGAGGTGAGGCGTCAACAGATTCCTAACCCGCTGGGAAGGTGGTCTCCGTGGCGCAACCCGCAGGGCTAGATACGTACAGCCGCACACTGCGCACGATGAACGAGGTTCTTCGAGACTGAGCAGGAATGGGTGCGAGTCTTGAGGGCTCTGGGCGTTGAGCCGCGCCGGCGGCCCGGCTGGCTGCGGCACTCAGAGCTGGCGACCCGCCCAATGAAGTAGCGAGCCGCCCCGGAGAGCGGCTCGCAGATCCCCTGCGGGCGAGTGATCGCACAGCAGTCCTTGCCCGCAGCAGTCCCCTCAGGGATCGGACTAGGAGTGCCCGAAACAACCTCATAGAAACGCCGGCCGTGCCAACGAACAGCAGTCCGCTCGATCTTCTCTGGTTTCACGTCCGCGAGTAGACCGAGGTAGCGAAGCGCGTCCTCGAGGGACACGCTGCCTAGCTCGCGGAGCGATGACTCAGCCGCCCAGGGGTTGCGAGTCTGGATCGCGCGAGCGAAGCGTCCATGTGCCGAGCCTTGATCACACGCGAGAGGTCGCTGGTTCGATCCCGGGCGCGCCCACTCCCAGGCTGGGTCCCGCCCGTACGATTGGGGCATGGAACGCAAGGTCGCGACCGTTCTCTTTGCCGATCTCGTGGATTCGACCGGGCTCGTTGCGAGCGCCGATCCCGAGGTCGTTCGCCAGCGGGTGAACAGCTACTTCGAAGTCGTCTCCGGCCGCATCAGGGCCTACGGGGGGACGGTGGAGAAGTTCGCGGGCGACGCCGTGATGGCCGCCTTCGGAGTGCCGGTCGCGCACGAGGACGACGCCGAGCGCGCGGCCCGCGCTGCGCTCGAGATCGTGTCGAAGGTCGACGAGCTCGGGCTGACGGTGCGGATCGGCGTCGAGTCGGGGGAGCTCCTGATCGACGATCGCGACTCGACGTTCGCGACGGGCGAAGCCGTGAACCTCGCGGCCCGGCTGCAGCAGGCCGCCCAACCGGGAGAGATCCTGCTCGGCCCCGCCGCCCGCAGGCTTGCTGCCAGCGGAGTCGAGGTCGACGACGCCGGCCCGGTCGAAGTCAAGGGGCGAGCCGAGCCGCTCTGGACCTGGCGCGCAGTCTGCGTCCACGACTCGAGCCGCATGGTCGCAACGCCGTTCGTCGGCCGTGAGGCAGAGCTGGAGCTGCTCGAGAACTCGCTCGCGCGCGTCGTGCGCGATCGTCGCCCGCAGCTGGTGACCATCTTCGGCGATCCAGGCCTCGGCAAGACGCGGCTCGTGAACGAGTTCCTCGAGGGAGCCGAGCGCGTGACGACGCTCTCGGGGCGAACGCTTCCCTACGGCGAAGGCGTGACCTTCTGGCCGCTCGCGTCGATGATCAAGGCCAGCGCCGGGATCAAGGACGACGACCCCGTCGGCGACGCGTTCGAGAAGCTGCGCGCGTCCTGCGAGAGCGAGGCGGTGGCCGACCTGCTCGGAGCCGCGCTGGGCGTGCTCGGCGCCGCCGAGGAAGAGCGCACGCCCGGCGAGCTGAGCTGGGCGGCGCTGCGCTGGGCCGAGCAGCTCGCCGACGCGCAGCCGCTCGTCCTCGTCTTCGAGGACATCCACTGGGCCGAAGAGCCGCTGCTCGATCTGATCGAACACCTCGCTCGGTCGCTGCGCGACGTCCCGGTGCTGATCGTCGCCCTCGCTCGGCCGGAGCTGCTCGACGCGCGTCCCACCTGGGCCGGCGGCATCCGCAGCGCGAGCTCGATCGATCTCGCTCCGCTCGCGGGATCCGACTCCCAGGAGCTCGTCGGCGTGCTCCTCAGCAGCAGCGAGGTGCCGCCCGCGCAGCTCGCGCTGGTGCTGGAGCGCGCCGAGGGCAATCCGCTCTTCCTCGAGGAGATCGCGCGTGCGCTGCGGGACGGAGGCGGCCTGCAGGCCGTTCCGGACTCGTTGCAGGCCGTGATCGCTGCCCGGATCGACGCCCTCGCCCCCGGCGAGAAGCGCCTCCTGCAAAGCGCTGCGCTCGCGGGGCGCGTCTTCTATCAAGGCGCGCTCGAACGGCTCGTGCCGGATCTGAAGATCGCCGAGCTCCTCCGGTGCTTGCTCGAGCGGGAGTTCATCACGACCGAGGAGCACGCCACAATCTCGGGCGACCGCGCCTTCCGCTTCAAGCACGTGTTGATTCGCGACGTCGCGTACGGCGGCATGACCAAGCAGCGGCGCGCGCGGGAGCACCAGGAGTTCGCCATGTGGGTCGAGGAGAGAGCGCCGGACGAGCTCGCCGACATCCGAGCCCACCACCTCGACCAGGCAGCGACGCTGCTGGCCGAGCTGAACGGATCCGTTCCGGAGGAGCTCGCAACGTCGGCGGCGGAGGCGCTCAAGGGAGCCGGTCGCCGGGCCATGCGCCGCGGCGCGTGGAGAGCCGCCCGTCGGATGCTGCTGCGCGCCGTCGAGCTCGAGCCGAACGCGATCCGGCGCTACTACGCGGCGCAAGCCGCCTGGCGGCTCGCCGACGTGCCTACGGTCGGTGAAGAAGCAGGGGAAGCGCTCGCCGCGGCGCGAGCCGAGGGCCTGCCCGACATCGAGGGGCGGTCACTCGTCCTGCTCGCGGATCTCGCGCTGCACACCGACGGCGACGTCGGTCGCGCCCACGACCTCGCCGACGAAGCACTTGCGATCCTCCCCGACGACGAGCTCGTCGGGCTCTACGACGCGCACTCGCTCGTCACGACGATCTACTGGTGGCTCGGCAACGGCGACGGAGCGACCAAACACGCCGAGGCGATGCTCGAGCTCGCGAACAAGGCCGCACGGCCCGACCTCGAGAGCCTCGCCCGCACGCAGCTCTCCGCCATCGCGGGGGTGCGCGGCGACGTCGAGGGTGCGATTGCGCTGCTGGACGAGGCCGAGTCGCTCGCCGAGGCGAGCGGCAGTCGCGAGGCCATGGGGTACGCGCTCGCAGTCCACGGCCGCCGCTTCGGCGAGGCCGAGTCGGACGAGGCGGAGCGCTACCTCCGCCGGGCCCTCGAGATGTTCGACGAGATCGGCGCCGCCGGCCGTTACGGGTGGACGCTCTGCAACCTCGGCTACGTCTTCAAGCAGCGGGGTGACCTCGCCGCGGCGGAGAAGACGTTCCGGGAGTCCGTGCGGCGGCTCCGCGCGACCCACGAGGCGGGGTTCCTCGTCGAATCCGAGCGGGGGCTCGCCGAGGTCCTCGTGGAGCTGGGCAAGGTCGACGAAGCGGACAAGCTCGTCGACGAGGCGGAGCGTCGAGTGAGTCGTGGGGACGTCTGGACCAGCGCGTCTCTCCTACACGCGCGAGGCCTCGTCCTGGCGGCGCAAAACCGCACCGACGACGCCGAGGCCGCGTTCCGCGGAGCGCTCGAGATCATCGAGCCGACGATGTACGAGATCCTGACCCGAGAGATTCACGGGTCGCTCGACTCGCTGCGCGAGACCCGAGAACCGCTGCGAAGCCCGAACGCCTGATTTCGGCTTCGGCACTAGGCACGAAGCGGGTTCCGATGCAAATATCCCGCCGCGCGGGTTGCGTCATCGACAGCGCGATCCTCTTGCGGCCCCGCCGCGGTCGGGTCAGGGCGTCACGCTCGACATGAGGCGCAACCCGCGCTCCTCGCCTCACTCAAAGGGGCGGAACGACGCGGCCGCGCACCTCGCCGAGCTCGACGCCGTTCACAGCTCGCCCCCGCAGCACGACCTCGTCGCCGTCCTCGAGGAAGCGCTCGCCCCGGAAGAGCTCTATCATCGAGCCCTCCGAGCCCGGCTCGGTGCCGGAGATCGTCCCCGACGCCATCAGGTCTCCGGTGCGCAGTCGCGCGCCGTTCGAGGTCGCATGCGCGAGCTGCTGCGGGAACGTCCAGTAGAGCGTCCGCGCGTTGCCGCGCGAGAGTGGCTCGCCGTTCAGTTCCACCTCGAGCGCGACGTCGAGCCCCCAGTCGCGCCCGCCCGCGAGGTGGTCGAGCGGCGGCGGATCCTGAGGCGGCGCCTCGACACGCGCTTCCTCGAGCAGCGCGAGGGGCGTCACCCACTCCGAGACCGACGTCTGGAACGACTTGCCGAGGTTCGGGCCGAGCGGCACGTACTCCCAGGCCTGGATGTCGCGCGCGCTCCAGTCGTTGACGAGCACGACGCCGAAGACGTGGTCGGCGAACGCATCGACCGGAACGACCTCGCCGAGCTCGGTCGGCACGCCCACGACGAAGCCGAGCTCGAGCTCGAAGTCGAGGCGGCGGCTCGGGCCGAAGGCTGGCTCGGCCTCGTCCGGCGCCTTCCGCTGGCCGCGCGGCCGGGCGACGTCCGTGCCGCTGACGACGACGCTCCCGGCCCGGCCGTGGTACGCGACGGGCAGCCAGCGCCAGTTCGGCAGCAGCGGCTCCTGGTCCGGGCGGAACATGCGACCCAGGTTCGTCGCGTGCTCGAGCGACGAGTAGAAGTCGACGTAATCCGCGACCTCGAAGGGCAGGTGAGCCTCCGGCTTCGAGACGCGAGGCCCGTCGTGCGCCCGCGCGGCGGCGATCGCCTCCTCCCACGCGGTACGGCCTTCGGCCATGATCGGGTTCAGTGTCGGCTGCGCGAAGACGTCGCCCAGGCCGGAGAGGTCGACGACCTCTCCCCGCTCACACCACAGCAACCCGTTGTCGCCGGCTCCAAACCCGGTCACGCGAGGATCCCTAGGCTCTCGAGCTCTTCCACCGGCTCGAAGAACGAGCACGTCCCGATCGAGTGGAAGAGGGAGGCTCGGACGTCGGCGAGCCGCGTGGGCAGCGCCTCCTGGTCCCGCCAGCGGAACGAGGCAGCGTCGAGCGCGAAAGCCGGCGCCCGCTCGCGCAACGCTTCCTCCTCGTCACCGAACACCGCAGCCGCGAGGACGTTGAGGAAGCCGTGCTCGCCCGACTCGGTGGGGTACGCGTGATGTAAGCCGGCGGTCGCCTTGAAGACGAGACCGCGAGAGCGGCAACCGCGGATGAAGCCGGCGAGATCCTCGACCGCAGGAACCTGCGCGCCGCCGCAACGGACCTTCGCGTGCAAGCCCCGCGCCGCGACCTCGTCGAGCGGCACGCCCTCGAGATAGACCGCATCGTCCTGGCGTTCGCTTTCGCTGTCGACGACCGCGAGCGCCCGTCCCTCGTCCTGCGACAGCTCCGACAGCTGCGACGTGGGCCAGACGAGCCGGCCGAGCAGCCACGCATGCTCGCTCTGCCGCGCGCGGCGATCCTCGGCCAGCGCCTCGGCCGGCGGCAGGCTCGCGGGCGGGAAAATGGGCGCGTGGTCGAAGAATCTCGTCAACAGCGCGCGGCGCGCATCGTCGGGCATCGGGCCCGAGGCTACAGATGCCGCCGGGTACACTGGCCGCCGGGCCAGGCCCCGTGCAGTGGGAGCCTGCGAACCGCGTCAGATCCGGGAGGAAGCAGCGCTAAGTAGTCCCTCTCAGGTGTGCGGGTCGCCTGGTCCCTATGATCGCTTCGTGGCTGCGCTTTACCGGAAATACCGCCCGCAGAGCTTCGAGGAGGTCGTCGGGCAGGAGGCAGTCGTCCGGACGCTGGGGAACGCGATCGGGACCGATGCCGTGCGCCAGGCCTACCTCTTCGCCGGCCCGCGCGGCACCGGCAAGACGTCGATGGCGCGCATCCTCGCCAAGTGCCTCAACTGCGCGCAAGGGCCGACGATCACGCCCGACGGGACGTGCCACGCGTGCCGCGCCATCGCCGCCGGAACCTCGCTCGACGTGATCGAGATGGACGCCGCCTCGCAGCGCGGCATCGACGACATCCGCGAGATCCGCGACCGCGTCGTCCTGCAGCCGGTCGAGGGGCGGTACAAGGTCTACATCCTCGATGAGGCGCATCAGCTCACCGATGCGGCCTGGAACGCGCTCCTGAAGCTGATCGAGGAGCCGCCGCCGCACCTCGTCTTCGTCTTCTGCACGACCGATCTCTCGAAGGTGCTGCCGACCGTCCGCTCGCGCTGCCAGACGTTCGTCTTCCAGCGGCCGCGGCTGCAGGAGCTCGTCGTGAAGCTGCGCAGGGTCGCCGACGCCGAGGGCATCGACGTCCCCGACCAGGCGCTCGCGCTCGTGGCCCGAGGCGGTCGCGGTGCCTACCGCGACGCCGAGTCGACGCTCGACCAGCTCGCGTCCGCCACCGGGAACAAGGTCACGGTCCAGGCGGTGCTCGAGCTGCTCGGGACGGTCGAGGAGGAGGCGCTCTTCCGCCTCTGCGACCTCGTGATCGACCGCGACACGGCCGGCGCGCTCACGTACGTCGAGGAGCTGTCCGAGCGCGGGCACGATCTCGGCCGGCTCGTGCTCGACCTGATCGAGCACCTGCGACAGCTCATGCTCGCACAGCATTTGGGCGACGTGCCCGAGGCTGCGGCGACGAGCGAGGAGTCCCGCGAGCGGCTGCGCGCCCAGGCGAATCAGCTCGAGGAGGCGACCGTGCTGCGCCTCGTCGACCTGCTCGCGGTCGCGATCGACGACATGCGCCAGGGCGGCGACCCGCGGCTGCCCCTCGAGCTGGCGCTCGTCAAGGTGACGCGTCCGGCGAGCGACCTCTCGCGCGAATCGATCGCGTTCCGGCTGGAGCGGCTCGAGCAGGGAGCCGCACCGGCGGCGGCGGTGAAGCCGCCTTCCGCCGCGGCAGTGCCGGAAGCCTCAACCGATGTCGAGCCAGCGCCGCAACCCGCGCCCGTGCCGGTCCCGGTGGGCGCACCGGCCATCGAGCTCGCGCAGCTCCAGGAGGCGTGGGCGCGCACGATCCTCCCGGCTGTCGAGGAGCGCGGCGGAATCCCAACTGCGTCGCTCTTGCGGGAGGCTCATCCGGCCGACCTGAGCGGCGACACGCTCACACTCGAGTTCCCGCCGACGGCGCAGTTCCACCTCGACCTCGTCCGCGACCCGAAGAACGCGGATCTCCTGGCCGATGCGCTGTACGACGTCACCGGCCGCAGGCTCGAGCTTGTGTTCGAGCTCGGCGAGGCGCGCGAGGCGCCGGCCGCCGACGAGGAGCCGCCCGGCGAGGAGCGGATTCTGGAACTCCTGAAGGAGACATTCGATGCGCGCGAGCGGGAAAGCTAGTCCGCATGTCCTCCTTCGACATGGAAAAGCTGATGCAGCAGGCCGCGCAGATGCAAGAGCAGATGCAACAGATGCAGGACGATGCCGCCCAGGAAACCGCGCAATCGTCGGTCGGCGGCGGGCTCGTCAAGGTGACGGCGAACGGCGCCGGCGACGTGCTGGCGATCGAGATTTCGCCCGACGCGATCGACCCGGCCGATCCCGAGGCGCTGGGCGACCTCGTGCTGGCCGGCGTGAACGAGGCGCTGCGGTCGGCGCGGGCGGGAGTCGAGGCGAAGGCGCAGCAGATGCTCGGCGACATGGGTCTCGGCGGCCTGGGCCTCCCCGGGCTCGGAGAGTGAGCACACCGCCGCCGCGGCGCGCCGTCCGCGGCCGGTACCTCTTCTCGAACTGGCTCTGGGCGATCATCGTCCTCGCCCTGATCGGCGTCGTGATCTGGGGCTGGGCGTTCGACTTCAGCCCGAACTAGATCGCTTGTAACAGACTGTTACAAGGAAAGGCCTGTCCGGAGCAGGCGAGTACCCTGCGGGCGCATGCTGAGCCCCTCCGTCGAGAACCTCGTCGCCCAGCTGACGCGCCTGCCGGGGATCGGAAGCCGCACCGCGCAGCGGCTCGCGTTCCACCTGCTCCAGACGCAGAAGGAGGAGGCGCTCGCGCTCGCCGGTGCGATCGAGGACGTGAAAGAACGCGTCCGTTTCTGCCGTGAGTGCGGCAACCTGACCGAGGACGAGCTCTGCGCGATCTGCCTCGACGCGCGCCGCGACCGCACCACGATCTGCGTCGTCGAGCAGCCTGTCGACGTCGTCTCGCTCGAGCGGACGGCGGAGTTCCGCGGCCTGTACCACGTACTCGGCGGTGCCCTCTCCCCGCTCGACGGCGTCGAGCCCGAGCACCTGCGGATCGACGAGCTCATGCACCGCGTGCAGAGCGACGGAGTGGTCGAGGTCGTCCTCGCCACCAACCCGAACGCGACCGGTGAAGCGACAGCGTCGTACCTCGCAGGACGCCTCCGCGACCGGGTGCGCGTGACGCGCCTCGCGAGTGGGCTGCCGGTCGGCGGCGATCTCGAGTACGCCGACGAGGTCACGCTCGGCCGCGCGCTCGCCGGACGCAGGGAGATGTAGCGATGGCGACGACGCACTACGAAACGGTTCCGGAAGTTGCCGGCGATGCCGTGTCCGGCAGCCCGGACATCGTGGTGATGAAGTTCGGCGGCACCTCGGTCGCCGACACGGAGAAGATCACAGAGGTGGCGCGCCGGCTCGTGCGAGCGCAAGAGGAAGGGCGGCGCGTGGTGGGCGTCCTCTCCGCGATGGGCGACACCACGGACGAGCTGATCCGCCTCGCCCACCAGATCTCGCCGCGCCCGCACCCGCGCGAGTACGACATGCTGATCTCGGTCGGCGAGCGGATCTCGAACTCACTCTGCGCGATGGCAGTCCACGACCTCGGCCACGAGGCGATCTCGCTCACCGGCTCGCAGGCCGGGATCGTCACCGACACCGTCCACGGCAAGGCCAAGATCGCCGAGGTGCGCGCGACGCGGATCAACGACGCGCTCGACGCCGGGAAGATCGTGCTCGTCGCGGGATTCCAGGGCGTCTCGGCCGACTCCCACGACGTGACGACGCTCGGCCGCGGCGGCTCCAACCTCACGGCTGTGGCGCTCGCGGCGGCGCTCGGCGCGGGCGCCTGCGAGATGTACACCGACGTCGAAGGCGTGTATACCGCCGACCCGCGGCTCGTCCCCCACGCCCGCCGCCTGCCCGCGGTGACGTACGAGGAGATGCTCGAGCTCTCGGCGAGCGGTGCCAAGGTGCTCCAGCTACGCTCGGTCGAGTTCGCGCGCAACCACGACGTGCGCCTGCAGGTGCGGTCGACGTTCTCCGACGCCGAGGGAACGTGGATCGTCGACGAGGAGGATCCCGTGCTCGAGAAGGCGATCATCAGCGGCGTCGCGCACACCGACTGCGAGCCCCTATACCGCGTCCGCCACATCGACGCGGCGCGGCTGTTCGAGCGGCTTGCCGCGGCGAACGTCAACGTCGACACGATCCTCCAGGTGTCGAGTGACGAGATCGTCTTCAGCGCTCCGGTCGAGGATCGAGAGGCGTGCGAGGAGCTCCTGGGCGGCCTCGATGTGGAGTGGTCGATGCGCGACGACCTCGGCAAGGTGAGCCTCGTCGGCGCCGGCATGAAGAGCCATCCCGGGATCGCGGCCCAGGCGTTCGCCACGCTCGGCGGGATCGGCGTCGAGCCCGAGGTCATCTCCACCTCGCCGATCAAGATCGCGTGTCACGTGCGCACCGAGGACGTGCCGAAGGCGGTCGCTGCGCTGCACGACGCGTTCGAGCTCGGAGCGGCGTGAGCCGCAGCGCCCGCATCGGCGTCGTCGGCGCGACCGGGGCCGTCGGCACGGTGACGCTCCGGCTGCTGCGCGAGCGCGGCTACGAGAACGCCCGCGCCTTCGCCTCCAAGCGCTCGGCCGGCAAGCAGCTCGAGGACGGCGCAGTGGTCGAGGAAGCAACGCCCGGAGCGCTTGCGGCAGGCGGCCTCGACCTCGTGCTCTTCTCCTGCGGCACGAGTGCCTCGCGCGAGCTCGTCCCACACGCTGTCGAGGGCGGCGCGCTGGTCGTGGACAAGTCGAGCGCGTACCGGCTCGAGGACGGCTACCCGCTCGTCGTGCCCGAGGTGAACGGCGACCGCGCGTTCGAGGCGATCGAGACGACCCGCGTCGTGGCGAACCCGAATTGCTCGACGATCCCGCTCACCTGCGTCCTCAAGCCGCTGCACGACGCGGCCGGGCTGCGGCGCGTGCGGCTCTCGACCTACCAGGCCGTCTCGGGCGCAGGCGCGCGGAGGATGGAGCGACTGCAGGCCGAGCCCGTCGACGAGCACGACCTCGAGTTCGACTGGACGTGGGAGGGCGACGAGACCGAGGAGGAGTCGAAGATCCGCGCCGAGGCGCGCAAGATCCTCGAACTACCCGAGCTGCCGATCAGCGCGACCACCGTGCGCGTTCCGATCCTGGTGGGCCACGCGCAGTCGGTGTGGGTCGAGACCGAGGAGCCGCTCTCGCCCGAGCAGGCGGAGGCGGTGCTGGCCGGAGCCGACGGCGTGCGCCTCGTCGAGACGCCGAGCCCGCGCGAAGCGGCGCAAACGGAGGACGTGCTCGTCGGCCGGATCCGCCCTGATCGCGCAGCCGAGGGCAACGGCCTCGTCCTCTTCCTCGCCTGCGACAACCTCGTCAAGGGTGCGGCGCTCAACGCGCTGCAGATCGCGGAGCTCCTGCTCGAGCCCGCCCGCGCAACTGTGCGCTAGCGCAAGCGGAGACTAAGCAGCAGACCCTGCGTCTTCCCCGAGCGGTCGGAATAGCTACCGCCCGCTGTGCAGGCGCTCTTCGACGGGCACGAGACGGAGTTGAGGAACGTGTGCGACTTGCTTGCGGGAGCCGCGCCCTTCGGCACCGCTGCGTTGACGGCGCGTTGCCACTTCCCGCCGCGCTCGCGGACGAGCAGCCCGTGCGTCGCCCTCTTCCAGCGGTAATGGCCGACCGCGACGCAATTGCCGCGCGAGGGGCAGGAGACCGAGGTCAGGTACACGCCGCCCGGCGCTTTCGCCTTCGCGGGCAGGCGGAGAGCAGACGCCTTCCACGTGCCGCCGCGCTCGGTCAGGAGCAGGCCGCGCGGACTGCCCGGGCTGTACCGGCCAACGGCTGCGCAGTCGTCCGGCGCAGAGCACGAGACCGACGCGAGCGGAGACTCGAATGCGTTGCTCTCGACTCTCGGAACGGCGTTCCGCGGGGCCGGCGCCTTAACGCCTGGCGACCACACTCCGTCGCGCTCCGTGAGGATCAATCCCTCCTCCCCACCGTTCGTATCCGCGTAGCCGCCGACGGCGGTGCAATTGCCGACTGACGGACAGGAAAGTCCCGTGAAGTCGAAGAACGGGGACGGCCCCTTTTCGAGATCGCCCAGAATGGAGGCGTCGGCGGGCAGAAGCGCGTCTTGTCCTGGAGACCAGGTTCCGCCGGTCTCGTTCAGAACCCACGGGTAGGTGCTGTGACCGGCGTCCTTGTTCGTGTACCACCCGACTGCGGTGCAGTCGCCGGCAGCGGAACAGGAGACGAGGTCGAGGCCGCCTCCGACGTCCGGCTGGTTCGGATCGGGGCTCGTGTCCGCGTTCGCGGGGAGCTCCGGTTCGACGCCGGCACCCCAGGTTCCGTCGCTCTCGGTGACGAGCAGAGGGTGCGTCATACGGCTGCCCAGGTATTGGCCCACGGCGACGCAGTTACCAGGCGAAGCGCAGGAAATCGAGTTGAGCAGAGGTGACGGGCCGCTCGGGGGATTCACGGGCGCCGCGTCGGACGGAAGCGCGATCTCGCCGGCCGTCCACTGCCGGCCGTTCTCGCTCAGATGCAAGACGTGCTGGATACCGCCCAGGCCGACCGCCTCACACCTGCCCGCCGCCGGACAGTCGACCGAGCGGAGATTCGTGCCTCCGGTGTGGGCAACGACCGGGGGCTTGCTCGCCTTCCACTTGCCGCCCAGGTCAGAGTAGAGCGACACGCCGAGCGCGCCGCAGTTCTCCGCCGACGCGCACGCGACCTGCGCGACGACACCGGCCTGCTTCTGCGGAATTCCCGATGGTCGCGGCGCCGTGATCGCCTTCTGAGACGTGAGCGGGCCCGAGCCTGCTGCCGCCCCGACAATGACGAGGAAGAGCGAGGCCCCGATCGCGATCGCGCGCACGGCGAGAATGTAGGCCCGAGTTGTTACGGATTCGCTAACCCGCGGAAAATTTTTTACGGGCGCTGCGGCGCCGGTGCGGGCATGAACGCCTCCTGCACCCGCGCCAGCACCTTCTCGCGCGTCCCCTCCTCCACAGGCTGGAGGCCGCCGAGCTCGAGCCGCGCGAGCTCGACGCGCCCCTTCGCCCGCACCGGCACGAAGCCGAAGTCGGCGAGAAACTGAGCCGGGAAGATCGTCTTGTGGACGTGGAAGCGCTCGAAGGTCGTCTCGCCCTCGGGGTAGCGGTACGCGAACGCCTCGAGCGCGCGCGCACCGCGTTCGCGAGAGTCCCCGATCGCAGTGAGG
This sequence comes from Thermoleophilia bacterium, assembly GCA_025928515.1. Taxonomy (GTDB): domain Bacteria; phylum Actinomycetota; class Thermoleophilia; order Gaiellales; family Gaiellaceae; genus Palsa-739. Next base: position 41,428 of record JAICJI010000011.1, on the reverse strand, counting down.
AACAGCGACTGCATGACCCACGGTCGGGAGGGGTCGGTCAGGTAGGCGCACGTCACGAGGACGGCGTCGTCGCTCGCCGGCCCCGCAGGCAACTCGCGCGAGCGTGGGAAGAGCTCGGCCGGCCCGTACTGCATCGATCCGAGCAGCCGTCCGTCGTCGTCGTGGTAGACGGTCCCCCACGCGCCCCACTCGTCCTCGGCGTCGCGGATCCACTTCCGCTTGTCCGTGCTGCGCCCGTTGCGCGTCTGCCACCAGATGCACTCGTGGCACACGGACGGCGCCGTCTCGAGCGTCGCTCCCGTCAATCCGGAGATGCGCGTCGTCACGATTCCGACCCCACGGCGTCGACGACGACCTCGACGGCCGCCGGCTCGACGTCGGCCATGCTGAGGAGGTACTCGCGCACCCGCTTCTGCACTTGCCTGCCGACCGCGGGGATCGACGCTCCCCACTCCGTGACGACGTGTAGCTCGACCCGGAGCGCGCCGTTGCCCCCGGAGACCCGGACCGCATGCCGTCTCGGCAGCGGACCGTCCGCGAGCCCTCGCACTCCGTCGACTTCCCGCGCCGCGTCAGCGGCATAACGGGCGAGGATCTCGGTCGAGATCGACGCCTGACCGGCCATGTGCCTAGGTTAGCTCCGTCGCAGAGTGAGCTCCGTCGCCTCGGGCCGCGCCGCGAAGCGGAAGGGGACGAAGGTCGTGCCGAGCCCCGCGGAGACGTGCATCGTCGCGGCCTCGCTCCGGTACACGCCGGCGTTGTAGCGGGCGCTCGGATGGGCGAAGCGGACCTTCCCGCCGGGGAACGGGAGCGCGATCTGGCCGTCGTGCATGTGGCCCGTGAGTACGAGGTCGAAACGGCCGGGCTCCAGGGCGTCGAGCACACGCGGGTAGTGGCAGAGGAGGATGGAGAAGTCGGCGTCGCGGGCGAGCGTGTTCGGGTCGAGCCGCGGCCGGCCGCGGACGATGAGCCGCGGATCGGCGCCGGCGATCCACACGTGGCGGCCGCGCAGCTCGAGCAGCCGGCCGTCGTCCCGCAGCAGCGTCGCCGGCTCGAGCTCGCTCAGGTCGGAGCGGCGCGCCTGCGGGTCGCGGCTGAGCGCGATGTCGTGGTTGCCGAGCACCGCGAACGCCGGCCCCGGCAGGATCCGTACGAGCTGCCGCAGCATCGGCTCGCCGCGCGGGTGCGTGAGCAGGTCGCCGCTGATCGCGACGAGATCCGGCTTCCGCTCCCGCGCCCACACCGCCGCCTGCCATGCCGCGCCGATCCCCGGCGACGGGACGCCGAAGTGGAAGTCGGAGAGATGCATGATCCGGAATCCGTCGAGCTCCGGCGGCACGCCGGGCAGCTCGACCTCGAGCTCTCGCCGGCGCAGCCAGCCCGCTTCGAGCAGGCCCCAACCGAGGCCCGCCCCGACCGCTCCGCCCAGCGCGCGCTTCAGACTTCGAGCCGTTCGAGCGCCGGCCGCGGATCGACGATGTGGCGCTTGAACTTCAGCTCCGACTCCTCGAGCCCGGCCGCGACCCCGACGAGCTGCGCAAGGTGGAGCACCGGCATCTTGAACGCCCGTCCGGTGGAAGCCTCGAGCTTCTGCTGCCAGGCGTCGAGCGAGAGGTGGCAGAGCGGACAGGGCGTGACCATCACGTCCGCCCCGGCCTCGATCGCCTGCTCGACGGGCTGGATGACCTCCCCGAGAGCCGTCTCCTCACGCGCCGCGATGATCGGGAAGCCGCAGCACTTGATCTTGGCCGGGTAGTCGATCGCCTCGCCGCCGCAGGCCTCGATGATCCGCTCGAGCGACCACGGCCGGTCGGGATCCTCGAAGCCCATGATCTTCGACGGGCGCAGGATCTGACAGCCGTAGAAGGGCGCGACCTTCAAGCCCTTGAGGCCGCGATGCGCGACCTCCTTCAGCCGCTCGTACCCCTCGCCCTCGGCGATCTCCCAGAGGAAGTGCCGCACCTCGACGTTGCCGGAGTAGGCCGGAACGCCCACGGTCACGAGATTCTCGTTGACCCGGGCGAGCAGATCGGCGTCCCCCTGGAGCATGAAGTTCGCCTGGCGCAGATTGAGCGTGCAGACGTTGCAGACCGTCATGAGCGTGTCGCAGCCGGTCGCCTCCGCATAGGCGAGGATCCGCGCGTTGAGGTGGAGGTAGTAGTCGGGCTCGGCCTCGTGGATGTCGCCCGCGCCGCAGCACGTCACCGACTCGAGCTCGACGAGCTCGAGGCCGACCATCGGCGCGAGGGCCTGCGTCGAGCTGTCGAGCTCTTTTGCGGAGAGTGACGCGAGGCAGCCCTTGTAATACGCCACGCGCTTCGTGGTGTTCTCGGTCGTGCTCACGCTTGCTGGTCCTCCTCCACTTCGGGCAGCCATGGCCGCGGCGCGGCACCCGGCCGCGCGTAGATCTCCTCGAGCGACCCACCCGTGTGGCCGTGCTCGAGACGAGCGAGCGCCCGCTCGCCCTGAACGTGACCGAGCGCGCCCTGCCGGTCCTGCTCGCGGACGACCTTGCGCAAGTTCCGCGCCTCGCCGACGTCTTTCGCCGTGTGCGGGATCGGGATCGGGCGCACCTTGCCGTGGCGCGCGAGGCTCGCGCCGAACTTGAGCTGCTTGATCGCCGAGACGTAGCCCTGCGTCTTGGGGATCAGCTCCTCCTCTCGCAGCCAGCCGGTCGTCTCCGCCGAGCGCACGAACCACTTCGCGTGCTTCGCGCCCATGTCGCGATCGATGCCCAGCCGGATCGACTCGGCGCCGAGCTTGGCGATCGCGTCGCGCGGGTCGACGCCCTTCGGGCAGCGCTCGTTGCAGAAGTAGCACCGCGTGCAGTCCCAGATGCCGTGCTCCTGGCTGTACCGCTCGAGACGCTCGACGGTCGCGGAATCGCGCGGGTCGCCGACGAACCGCATGCCCTTGGCGAGCGCCTGCGGTCCCAGGAAATCCGGGTCGGACTCCATCGCGTTGCACTCCGAGACGCAGCAGCCGCAGTTGATGCAGAGCGCCTCCTTGTGGACGACGTTCATCCGCTCTTGCGAGATCCGATACTCCCGCCCGTCCTCGGGCCGTTCGTAGCCGGGCTCCAGCCATGGCCACATCGCCTTGAACTTCGCCCAGAACGGATCCATGTCGACGACGAGGTCCTTCACGATCGGCAGGTTCCCCATCGCGGAGATCACAGGGACACGACCCTCTTGCGCGATGTCGTACATCCGCGTCTTGCAGGCGAGCACTGCCGCCCCGTCCATCCGCATCCCGCACGAGCCGCAGATCATCATCCGACAGCTCTTGCGGTAGGCGAGCGAGCCGTCGTGCCGGTCTTTGACGATGTCGAGGCAGTCGAGCAGCGTCGCCTCTTCGGGCGCCTCGATCTCGTATTCGCGCAGCGCGCGCTCACCGGTCGAGGTGTCGTAGCGCCAGATCTTGAGCCCGACTTTCATTCAGTACTTCCTCTCCTGTGGTTCCCACCTCGTGAAACGGACCTCGGACTTCGAGAGCTCGACGCCGCCGTCCTTCCAGCGCGTGATCGAGTGGTGGAGGAACTTCTCGTCGTCGCGGGTCGGGTAGTCATGCGGACGCGCGTGCGCGCCACGGCTCTCCTTCCGCACGACTCCGGCCGTGACCATGCACAGCGCGGTGTCGAGCATGTTTCCGAGCTCGATGGCCTGCGTCAGGTCGCTGTTGAACACCTCGCCCTTGTCCTCGACGACGACGTTCGGATAGCGCTCACGGAGCCCTTCGAGGATCTCGATCTGCTTCGTCATTCCCGCTTCGGTGCGGAAGACGGCGAAGTTCTCGAGCATCGACGTGCCCAGCTCCTCGCGCAGCTTCCACGGGCGTTCGCCGTCGGCGCGGTCGAGCAGCTTCCGCAGGCGCGCCTCCGCATCCCGCTCGACCGACTCCGGCACCTCGACGGTCGTGTGTGAAAGCGCCCACTCGGCGGCCGAGGTGCCGGCGCGCCGGCCGAACGTGATCGTCTCCATGAGCGAGTTGCCGCCCAGCCGGTTGGCGCCGTGGATCGACACGCACGCACACTCGCCCGCCGCGTAGAGGCCGGTCATCTCCGTCGCGCCGTCGTTGTCGGTCTCGATGCCGCCCATGTGGTAGTGGGCGCCCGGCCTCACGGGCACAGGGTCGTAGATCGGGTCGATGCCGGCGTACACCATCGAGAGCTCGCGCGAGCCGGGCAGCCGCTCGATGATCCGCTCGGCGCCGAGGTGGCGCATGTCGAGGAGCACGCTCCCGTCGATCCCTCGGCCCTCGTCGATCTCGGTCTGCTCCGAGCGCGAGACAACGTCACGCGAGGCGAGCTCGAGCGCGTTCGGCGCGTAGCGCTTCATGAAGCGCTCGCCGTCCTTGTTGACGAGGTAGGCGCCTTCGCCGCGGCAGCCCTCGGTGAGGAGGATCCCCGTCGGGTAGAGAGTGGTCGGGTGGAACTGCATGAACTCCATGTCCTTGAGCGGCAGGCCGGCGTGGAGCGCCATCGCCATCCCGTCGCCGGTGCAGGCGTACGCATTCGTCGTCACGCGGTACTGCCGGCCCGCGCCGCCCGTCGCGAGCACGACCGTCTTGCCGCCGACGGTCTTGAGCCCACCATGCAACAGGTCCCAGCAGACGACGCCCTGGCAGCGGCCGTCGTTCTCCACGAGCTGCCAGGCGAAGAACTCCTCGTAGACGGGGATGTCGCGCTTGCACACCTGCTCCCAGAGCACCTGGATCAGGACATGGCCCGTGATGTCGGCTGCGTAGACGGTGCGCGGCGAGCCGGCGGCTCCGAACGGCCTCTGGGCGAGTTTGCCGTCCTCGCGGCGAGAGAAGAACGCGCCCCAGTTCTCGAGCTGGATGATGTCGCCCGGCGCTTCCTCGGCGAAGGCCTCGATCGCATCCTGGTCGCCGAGATAGTCGGAGCCCTTGACCGTGTCGTAGGCGTGGATCTCCGCGTTGTCCTCGGCCGCGTTGCCGAGGGCTGCGTTGATGCCGCCTTCGGCAGCGCCGGAGTGCGAGCGCGTGGGATGGAGCTTCGAGATCATCGCCACGTCGGCGCCCGCGTCGAAAGCGGCGATCGCGGCCCGCATGCCTGCGCAGCCCGCACCGACGACGAGCACGTCGTGCTTCGCGATCACCAGGCCACGCTAACGGAAGGGAAGAAGCCGCCGCCCGGCGAACCGTCAGCCGTGGAGGCACGTGACACAGCCGCTCGCTTCCTCGCCTCGCCGGCCCTGAGCGAGGCAACTCGCCGTGCCTACGGAGGGGACATCGGCGAGCTCTGCGCCTGGCTCGAAGAACGCGGCACGAGCCTGGACGACGTCGACGTCCGCGTTCTCGCCGACTACGTCTCCTGGCTCGGAAGGGCGCGCCACGGCAGGAAGCTCGCACCGGCCACGATCAGCCGCAAGCTGGCTGCCGTGCGCGCGTTCCTGCGGCACGCCCTCGGGCCGGATCGCGTTCCGGACGCACGCCTCGCGCCGCGCCGCGCCCGGCGCCTCCCCGACGCACCCGCAGCCGCAGAGATCGAGCAGACTCTCGCCGCGCTCGAAGGTGACGGCCCCCTTCCGCTGCGGAACCGCGCGCTCGTCGAGCTCGTCTACTCGGCGGGCCTGCGGAGCGCGGAAGCGGTCGGCCTCGACCTCGGGGACGTCGACTTCGAGCAGGAGCTCGTGCACGTCCGTCGCGGCAAGGGCGGCAAGGAGCGCGTGGTCCCGCTGGGCGAGGAAGCGGCGCTCTGGCTCGGCCGCTACCTGCGCGAGGCCCGACCGGAGCTCGCGAAAGGCGCGAACGACGCGTTCTTCCTCTCGGCGCGCGGACGACGGCTCGACACGAGCACCCTGCGGCGCATCGTCCCCCACCCGCACCGCCTCCGGCACGCCTTCGCCACCCACCTCCTCGACGGCGGTGCCGACCTGCGCACGATCCAGGAGCTTCTCGGCCACAGCTCGCTCTCCACCACGCAGGTCTACAGCCACGTCGACCCGCGCCATCTGCGGCGCGTCTACGACCGCTCGCATCCGCGCTCGTAGGTTGCGCACAATGGCGAGATGCGGGTCTCGGCCAAAGTCGACTACGCGCTCCGGGCGATGGTCGAGCTGGCCGCGGCGCCGCCCGGTCTGACGACCGCCGAGCAGCTCGCCTCGGCGCAGCGCATCCCGCCGAAGTTTCTCGAGAGCATCTTGTCGCAGCTGCGTAGCGCGGGACTCGTCGCGAGCCAGCGCGGCGCCGTCGGCGGCTATCAACTGGCCCGGCCGGCGGCGGAGATCTCGGTCGCCGAGGTGATCCGCGAGCTGGAGGGGCCGATCGCCACCGTCCGGGGCGTGCGGCCGGACGAGCTCGAGTACGAGGGCGCGGCCACCGGGCTGCGCGACGTCTGGCTCGAGCTACGGACGCAGATCCGCGGCGTGCTCGAGGAGACCACCCTCGCGGACATCGCCGGCGCGCACCGCAGCGCCTGACTGTTCGAATTCTGTTCGGACTTGTTCTGGGGGTCTTACTTATGGTAATTATCAGCATCGCCAATACCTAGTAAGACGGTAGGTAATCCCGAGAAAGGACCTCCCCAGATGCGGAAACTCTTGCTCTTCGCCTTGATCCTCCCTGTCGCCTTCGGCTGCGCCGGCGCCGCGCAGGCCAAGCGAGCCGGGACGACGCTGAACCTCGTGGCCTATTCCACTCCGAAGCCTGTGTTGGGGAAGCTCATCGCCCGCTTCGGCCACACGGCCGCCGGCCGGGGAGTGTCGTTCTCGCAGTCGTACGGCCCCTCCGGCTCGCAAGCCCGCGCGATCGCCGCCGGCCAACCGACCGACGTCGCATTCCTCTCGACGGGACTCGACATCGACACGGTCGCCGACGCCGGGATCGTCTCGAAGAGCTGGACGCAGACGCCGTACGGAGGGATCGCGGCCGACTCCGTGGTCGCCTTCGTCGTGCGGCCGGGCAACCCGAAGCACATCCACGGCTGGAAGGACCTGGTCAAGCCGGGAGTGCAGGTCGTGACGCCGGATCCGTTTCCCTCGGGCTCGGCGAAGTGGAACGTCCTCGCCGCCTACGGCGCCGCGCGCAAGTCGGGGCTGAACAGCAAGAAGGCCATCCAGTTCGTGACGAGACTCTTCAAGAACGCCGTCTCACAGGACTCCTCGGGCTCGAACGCGGCGAACACCTTCTTCTCCGGCAGGGGCGACGTCCTCATCACCTACGAGAGCGAGGCCTACGCCGCCTTCGCCGCAGGCAAGCAGGGCAAGCTCGTCGTCCCGCAGCCGACGATGCTGATCCAGCTGCCGATGGTGACGACGAAGCGAGCGCCGGCCGCGGCCAAGGCGTTCATCAAGTACGCGCACGCGCCAAAGCAGCAGCGGATCTTCGCCGCGAGCGGCTACCGCCCCGTCGTCAAGTCGGTGCTGAAGCGCCCCGACCTCGCGAGCTGGCGCAAGAAGTACACCACTGGTCCGACCTTCAACATCCAGGACAAGCTCTTCGGAGGCTGGCTGAAGGTCGACAAGGTCTGGTTCGATCTCGACGCGGGCCGGATGGTCAAGATCGAGCAGGCGGTGGGAGGTCCCACCCATTAGCGCCGTCACCGCGTCGACGTTGACGCCGTCGCGCAGGATCGGCAGCGGCGGACGGGCCAGCACCGGTCTCTCCGTGGGCGTCATCTCGACATTCCTGACCGTGATCGTCGTGCTCCCGATCGCGGCGCTCGTATGGGAGTCCAAGCGGGACGGGACACACGCGTTCTGGCAGACGATCTCGAGCCCCGAAGCAGTGGGAGCACTGAAGCTCACGTTCGGAGCGGCCCTCATTGTCGCCCTGACCAACGGAGTCCTGGGGACGATCACGGCCTGGGTGCTCGTTCGGGACGAGTTCCGCGGTAGGTCGCTCGTCAACGCCGTGATCGACTTGCCGTTCGCGCTGCCGACGATCGTCGCCGGCCTGACGCTGCTCGCGATGTACGGGCCGAACTCGCCGGCGGGGATCGACGTCGCATTCACGCGGACGGCGATCGTGCTCGCCCTCTGCTTCGTGACGCTCCCGTTCGTCATCAGAACGGTCCAGCCCGTGCTGATCGAACTCGACATGGAGATGGAGGAGGCCGCTTGCTCGCTCGGCGCCGGCCGGCTCGCGGTCTTCAGGCGGATCGTGTTGCCGAATCTGTTGCCCGGGATCCTGTCCGGTGTTGTGCTCGCGCTTGCCCGGGCGCTCGGCGAGATCGGCTCGGTCGTCCTCGTCGCCGGGAGCACCACCCACACCGAGGTTGCCTCCGTCTTCGTCTACAACGTGATCCAGGACGGGCTTGCCGCCGAAGCCTCGGCTGTAGCAATCGTGCTCCTGGCCGCGGCGTTCGCACTGCTCCTGACAGTCGGTGCCCTCCGCTTCTTCGTCACGAGGCACGAGCGTGCCTAGGCGGCTCGGCCTGAGGGCGATCGCGCTTGGTTACCTGCTCGTCATCCTGCTCGCCCCGCTCGGGATGGTCTTCTACCGCACGTTCCAACACGGTCTCGAGCCCGTCTGGCGGGTCCTTTCCGACCACTACACCGTGCACGCCTTCGAGATCACCCTCATCGCGACGGCCCTCGCCGTGCCGCTCAACACGGTGTTCGGCGTGCTCTGCGCGCTCGCGATCGTACGGCGCCGCTTCCGCGGGAAGGGTCTGCTCAACGCGTTCATCGACCTTCCGCTCGCTGTCTCGCCGGTGGTGATCGGGCTCGCGCTCTATCTCCTCTACGGCCGTACCGGCTGGTTCGGGCCGTGGCTTCAAGCACACGGGATCCAGGTGCTTTTCGCCTTGCCTGCGATCGTCCTCGCGACGATCTTCGTCTCGGTGCCGTTCGTCGCCCGTGAAGTGATCCCGGTCTTGCGGGAGCAAGGGAACGAGCAGGAGCAGGCGGCCGCGACTCTCGGCGCGAGCCGCTGGCAGCGGTTCTGGCGAATCACTCTGCCCTCGATCCGCTGGGCCGTGATCTACGGCGTCATCCTCACGACGGCGCGGTGTCTCGGCGAGTACGGCGCCGTGGCCGTCGTCTCGGGCCGGATCGAGGGGAAGACCGAGACGGCCACGACGCTGATCGACGACATGATCCAGAACTTCCAGAACGGCGACGCGTATGCCGTCGCCGTCGTCCTCGCCGCGATCGCGGTGCTCGTGCTCGTGCTGATGACCGTCACCCGGCCCAAGGAGGCCCTCTAGATGTCGATCGAGATCCGCAACGTCACGAAGCGCTTCGGCTCGTTTCTCGCCCTCGACGACGTCTCGCTCCAGATCCCTGACGGATCGCTCACGGCCGTGCTCGGCCCGAGCGGCTCCGGCAAGTCGACGCTTTTGCGGATCGTGGCCGGCCTCGAGCAACCCGACGCCGGCGAGATCCTGCTCTCCGGGGAGGAGGCCACGGCAGTCTCGCCGCAGCGGCGCGACGTCGGCTTCGTCTTCCAGCACTACGCGGCCTTCAAGCACATGACCGTCCGCGACAACGTCGCCTTCGCCCTCACGATCCGAAAGCGACCGAAGCAGGAGATCCGCGATCGGGTCGAGGAGCTGCTCGAGCTGGTTCAGTTGCAGGGCTTCGCTGACCGGTATCCGTCGCGCCTCTCGGGCGGCCAGCGGCAGCGGATGGCGCTCGCACGCGCGCTCGCGGCGAAACCGCGCGTGCTCCTACTCGACGAGCCGTTCGGCGCGCTCGACGCACGTGTGCGCGCGGAGCTGCGGGACTGGCTGCGCCGCCTGCACGAGGAGGTTCACGTGACGACGGTCTTCGTCACGCACGACCAGGAGGAGGCGATGGAGATCGCCGACCGCGTTGCCGTCTTCGACCACGGCCGTCTCGAGCAGGTGGGTGCTCCGGCCGAGCTCTACGACACCCCCGCGTCGGAGTTCGTCCTGCGCTTCGTCGGCGACGCCGTCCGCCTTGGCTCGGCGCTCGTACGACCTCACGAGATCGTGCTGCGACGCTGGCCGAGCGACGGTGCGGTCGAGGTCGAGATCGAGCGAATCGCCGTGCTGGGCGCCGACGCTCGAGTCGAGCTCTCGGACGGAGACGGAGACCGGCTCTCGGCGCGGCTGCGTCGCGATGAATTCGAGGATCTCGATCTGACGCGCGGTGAGATCGTCTGGGCAACGGCGTCTGCTTCACACCGCGACGCGAAAGCCCAACAAACCCTCCGGTGACTCGGCACTGACGTCTACGCGGTCGACGTCGGCGCCGCGCGGCCCCCTGCGGCAGAAGTCGACGAGCGCGTCGACGTCATTCGGATCTCCCTCGAACACAGCCTCGACCGTCCCGTCGGGACGATTCCGCACCCAGCCCGCGACGCCGCGCGTGCGGGCCGCCCGCTCCACCGCGAAGCGAAATCCGACTCCCTGCATGAAGCCGTAGACAGTTACGTGTCTGCGCTCGCTCTCCACGAGGACATTCGAGCAGGCGTCGCGCTCCCCGGGACGAAGTCAGCGCGCGTGACGAAGCGGGAGCAGCCCGATCCGGCTGTCGAGGGATTCCTGGCCCTCGCCTCCGCGCGCCTTGCCCCGCGCACCGTCGAGGCCTACCGGCGCGACCTCGCGCACGTCGCCGATTGGCTCGGCCGTTCGCCCACGGACGCGACCTCGGACGAGCTCGCGAGCTATGTCGCCCAGCTTCGCGCCGACGGCCTCGCCGCGACGACGATCGCCCGCCGGCTCGCCGCCGTCCGCTCCTTCTTCCGCCATCAGGTGCTCCTCGGCGCCCGCACCGACAACCCGGCCGCGAGCGTCGAGCTGCCGAAGCGCCGGCGGACGCTGCCGCGGACGCTTTCCCCGGCGGAGGTCGAGCGCCTCCTCGAAGCGGCCGTCGGGACGACGCCGCTCGACCTCCGCAACCGCGCGCTCGGCGAGCTGCTCTACGGCGCCGGGCTGCGCGTGAGCGAGGCGGTCGGGCTCGAGCGCCAGTCGGTCGATCTCGAGAACCGGCTCGTCCGCTGCCTCGGCAAGGGGAGCAAGGAGCGCGTGGTGCCGATCGGGCGCGAGGCCGCAGAGGCCGTCCGCCGCTACCTCTCGCGGGGCCGGCCATACCTCGATCGGCGCCACCGGCAAGAGCTGTTCCTCAACGCGCGGGGCGGCCCGCTCACGCGCGCCGGCGTCTTCCTCATCCTGCGCCGGCTCGCCGGCAAGGCCGGGCTCGAGCCCGAGCGCATCCATCCGCACCTCCTGCGCCATTCGTTCGCAACCCACCTGTTGGAGGGAGGCGCAGACCTGCGCGCCGTTCAGGAAATGCTCGGCCATGCCGATCTGGCCACGACGGAGCTCTACACGCACGTATCCGATCGCAGACGGCGTGAGTTGTATTTCCAGGCGCACCCGCACGCCCGACGCAAGAAGCCGGCAACGCAAACCAGGAAGTAGGCAATGCACCTCGATCCCCACGTCGCAATCGCCGCGGTCAGCACACTCGGAGCCGCCTGGCTCATGGTCAAGGCGGGCCTGCAGAAGAGCGCTCTCGAGCATCGCCGGCAACGGCGCGTTTGCCCGTCCTGCGGTCGCGAGATCCAGGCTCGCGTCTGCACCAGCTGCGCGAGTTAGCGCTTTTCCTGAGCCTTTCGCTTCAAGGTCTGCGCGACGCTGCCTGCCGCCCGGCGTAGGTCGCCGTCCGCGCGGTCGTCGGCACCTAGCCCCTCGAGCAATACGATCGTGTCGCGCTGCGCCGAGCCGTTCTTCAGCGCCATGACGGCGAGTCGGCGAACCGCGGACTTCTCGTCCTCGTCCGCAAGCATCTTGTGGAGGAGGGGCCGCACCGAATTGACCGTGCTCGGGTGGTCGCGAGAGAGAAGCTCGACCGAGAGCAGCGCCGAACCACGCGCCGCCGGGCTGCCGTCGTCGAGACCGCGCCGCAGGAGCTCCTCCTTCGCGCGCCACCGGAACATGCCGATCGCCCGAAACGCAAGTGCCCGTTCACGGAAATCGGAACTGCGCGCCTGCGCCTCGAGCTCGTCGTCCCACTGCGTGCGCAGCGTCGCGAGCTCCTGCGCCGAGCCGTTCGTCGCGAGCTCGTCCGCCTGCGCCGCTGCCCCCGCAAGATCCATCGCCGGAGCCTAGCGGCGGCTCAGCGCCAGCTCACGGCACAGTTGTCGAAGTTGCTCTTCCCGATCGTCAACGGCTCCCGCCGCCAGTGCCCGCCGGCGGGCGTCACCGACCAGAGCCCGACGGTTCTTCTCGACGTTCGGACGAGAACCCGCTTACCGTCGGAAGACCAGGCAATCCCACAGGCGTTGGTCTTCTTGAACGGAACGTGCACCGTTGCGACCCTTCGTCCCGCGGTTGTGAAGAGGTTGATGCGGTCGCTCTGCAGTGCGGCGAGCTCGCCCCCCGAAGACCAGACGAGAGCGGTGGCGGTGACAGGCGCAAGAACTTTCGCCTTGCCGCCGTCGGAGCTCACGAGCATGATCCGCCGGTAGTCCGCCACGTAGGCGATCCCCGCCTTCCCCCAGGCCGGAGTCTCGCCCGACACGCGCAGATTGCGCTCGTGGCCGGTGCGCACGTCGACGACGACGAGCGTCTCGTACGGCTTGCTCTCGGTTTCGCGCACGAAGACGATCTGCCGGCTGTTGGGCGACCAGCTCGGCTCGCCGGCGCGAAAGACGTTCGAGCGCTGCACGTCGTGGGTCAGCTGCTTCGCGCCCGAGCCGTCCGCGTGCATCGTCCAGATCTCGTAGGCCGCAGGGTCGTCCCAGCCGCCCTGCTCCTCGGCGTAGGCGATCGACTTCCCGTCAGGCGACCACTGCGGCGTCAGGATCCAGTCGGTCGACGAGCCCAGAGGCCGCGCGGATGCAGCATCCGGATGCCACAGCAGGACTTGCTGTAGCCGCTCGTTCGACTCCGTCTGCAGCAGCAGGATCCCATGCCCCACGGTCGTCGTCCTGCCGGCGTAGACGATGCCGACGAGGGCGAGCGCCCCGACCACAGCGGCAACGGCAGCGGCTCTCTTCACGCCGAAAGTATGGCCTCCGCTACGCTCGCCCGCGATGGCGCACAGGGTTGTCCTCATCCCCGGCGACGGCACAGGGCCTGAGCTGACGGAGGCCACGCGCCGTGTCCTCGAGGCGACCGGCGTCGAGGTCGAGTGGGACGTGCGCGAGGCCGGAGCCGACGAGATGGAGAAACACGGCGGCAATCCGCTTCCTCCCGACGTACTAGACGCGATCCGCGAGACCGGCGTCGCGCTGAAGGGGCCGATCACGACTCCCATCGGCGGCGGCTTCCGCTCGGTCAACGTCGCGCTCCGCAAGGAGCTCGACATGTACGCGCAGGTCAGGCCTTGCAAGAGCTACCCGGGCGTCCGCAGCCGGTTCGACGACGTCGACCTGATCATCGTGCGCGAGAACACCGAAGACTTGTACGCCGGCATCGAGTACGAGCAGGGGACGCCGGAAGCGGCCGAGCTGATCGAGTGGATCGAGGCGCACGGCGGGAGTCTCCGCCACCACGACGCAGGCATCTCGATCAAGCCGATCTCCGTCACCGGCACGCGCCGCATCTTCGAGTTCGCGTTCGACTACGCACGCCGCAACGGCCGCCGCAAGGTCACGGCCGTGCACAAGGCAAACATCATGAAGTTCACCGATGGGCTCTGGCTGCACGTCGCCCGCGAGGTCGCAGCCGAGAACTCCGACGTCGAGTTCGACGACCGCATCGTGGACAACATGTGCATGCAGCTCGTGCAGCGGCCGGAGGAGTACGACGTGCTCGTGCTGCCGAACCTCTACGGGGACGTCCTCTCAGACCTCGCCGCGGGGATGATCGGCGGGCTGGGCGTCGCTCCCGGCGCGAACTTCGGCGAGTCGGCGGCGGTCTTCGAGCCGACGCACGGCTCCGCGCCTAAGTACACGGGCATGAACAAGGTCAATCCGATCGCGCAGATGCTGTCGGGCGTCCTCATGCTCCGCCACCTCGACGAGGGCAGCGCTGCCGACCGCCTCGAGCAGGCGATCGCCTCCGTCATCGCCGAGGGCAAGAGCGTCACCTACGACATGAAGCCGAGCCGCGACGACTCGACCGCCGTGGGAACGAGCGACGTCGCGGACGCGGTCATCGAGAAATTGGAGGCAGAGGTAACCGCATGAGAACGAAGATCACGATCGTCGGCGCCGGCGCGACAGGCGCGACCGCCGCGCAGATCCTCGCGGCGCGCGACTACGCGGACGTCGTCCTCACGGACATCAAGGAAGGACTGCCGCAGGGCAAGGCCCTCGACTTGAACCAGATGGGCCCGGTGCTGGGCTTCGAGCCCCGGATCAGCGGCACGAACGACTACGAGGAGACGGCCGGCTCGGACGTCGTGGTGATCACCGCCGGCCTGCCGCGCTCCCCCGGCATGTCGCGCGACGACCTCGTGACGACGAACGAGAAGATCGTCGGCTCGGTGACCGAGCAGATCGTCGCCCAGAGCCCCGACTGCACGATCGTCGTCCTCTCCAACCCGCTCGACGCGATGTGCCACGTCGCGAAGAGCGTCTCGGGCTTCCCGAAGGAGCGCGTTTTCGGCCAGGCAGGGATCCTCGACACCGCGCGGTTCCGCACGTTCATCGCGTGGGAGACGGGAGCGTCCGTCCGGGACGTTCAGGCACTCGTGCTCGGCGGCCACGGCGACCAGATGGTTCCGATCGTCTCGGCCGCGACGGTCGGCGGCGTCCCGCTGCGCAAGCTCGTCTCCGAGGAGCGGATCCAGTCGATGGTCGAGCGCACCGCGAAGGGCGGCGGCGAGATCGTGCAGCTTCTCGGCACCTCGGCCTGGTACGCGCCGGGTGCGGCGTGCGCCGAGATGGTCGATGCCATCCTCCTCGACCAGAAGCGCGTTGTCCCGTGCACAGCGCTGCTCGAGGGGGAATACGGGATCGACGGTCTCTACATCGGCGTGCCCGTCAAGCTCGGCGCAGCCGGGATCGAGGAGATCGTCGAGCTCGATCTCTCGGACGACGAGCGCGAGTTGCTGGACAAGAGCGCCGAGGCTGTTCGAGACGTCGTCGGCGTGCTCTCCACCTGATGCGGGCGCGTGCTCGAGACGCTCGAGAACCGGTTCCCCGGACGCGACTATCTCGTCGAGTTCGGCGCGCCTGAGTTCACCTCGATCTGCCCGCTCACCGACGCGCCCGACTTCGGCGAGCTCACGATCCGCTACGTGCCCGACGCGAAGCTGTTCGAGCTCAAGTCGCTCCGCGACTACCTGACGGGCTTCCGCGAGCGCAAGATTTTCCAGGAGGAGGTCGTGAACGAGGTCCTCGAGCGGCTCGTCGCCGACGGCGCGCCTCGCTTCGTCGAGGTCGAGGGCGAGTTCACCGCCCGCGGCGGCATGACAACCCGGGTCGTCGCCTCGAGCGGGGAGCTTCCGCAGGCGTGGATCTCGGCCTGAGCGGTCGCACGGCGCTCGTCTGCGGCGCCTCGTCGGGCCTCGGCCTCGCGAGCGCCGAGGCGCTGGCCGAGGAGGGGGCCAACGTCGTCCTCTTCGCCAGGCGTGCCGAGCAGCTCGAGGAGCACGCGAACCGGATCGGCGGCGTCGCCGTAGGAGGCGACGTGAGGGAAGACGGCGACCTCGAGCGGGCAGTGGCGACCACGGTCGAGCAATTCGGCGGCCTCGACGTCCTGGTCTGGAACGGCGGCGGCCCGCCGCCCGGAACGGCTCGCGACGCGGACGGGGACTCATTGGAGTCGGCGTACCGCTTGCTCCTGCGCCCGGCCGTGACGCTCGTCCGCCTCTGCCTCGAGCACCTCGAGCGGAGCCCGGCCGGGCGGATCGTCGCGATCACCTCCCTCGCGGCCCAGGAGCCGACCACGCACCTCGCGCTCTCGAACACGTTCCGGCCGGCATTGACGGGCTGGCTCAAGACCCTGAGCCGCGAGGTCGGCCCGAAGGGGATCACCGTCAACTGCGTCGCCCCGGGGCGGGTGGCCACGGCGCGACTGGACGAGCTCTACCCCGGAGGCCCCGACGCCGAGTCGCTCGAAGAGATCGCTCTGCGGCGCTGGGCAGCTCCGCGCGAGTTCGGCGACGTCGTCTGCTTCCTCGCCTCCGAGCGCGCGCGGTACGTCACCGGCCAGACCCTCGTCGTCGACGGCGGACTGAAGCGGTTCCTGTTTTGAGGAGCCTCCTGTCCCCGTGGCGCGCGCTCGGCGTGCTCGCCGCTCTCCTCGCCCTGACCGTCCTGATCCTCCTCAACATCCAGTCGAGCGACTACCTGCTGCTGCCGGACATTGCCCATCCGGTGGCGCCGCTCGTCAAGGTGCAGGGCGGTCATGCCTCGACCGGCCCCGGCGGGATCTACTTCGTCGACGTGATCGAGCGCCGGGCGAGCGAGTTCGAGCGGCTCTTCCCCTGGGTCCACTCGGACGCGACGCTGGTCCCCGCGAACCTGATCGTCCCGCCCGGCACAAGCGGCGCTGCCGCTCGAGCGGCCGATCTGCGCGAGATGCAGACCTCGCAGCGAGTCGCGGCGGCCGTCGCCCTGCGCCGCCTCGGCTACCACGTGGTCGTTCACCCCAACGGCGTGATCGTCAACGCCGTCGACCTCGGCACCGCTGCCTACCGAGAGCTACAGCCCGCCGACGTGATCATCGGCATCGACGGGAAGCCGACGCCCACCATCGACACCCTGCGCCGGATCCTGGCCCCAGTGAAGCCGGGCGACACCGTCCAGGTGAAGGTGCGACGCGGGAGCAAGGTGCTCACCAAGTCGCTCCGGACCGTCAACGACCCGCAGCAGCCCGGCCACGCGCTGATCGGCTTCGAGCCCGACCAGGCGGCGCAGATCAAGCTTCCTCTCAAGGTGTCGATCGACGCGCAGGGCATCGGCGGCCCGTCGGCCGGTCTCGCCTTCGCGCTCGAGGTGATGCAGCAGCTCGGCCGGAACGTCGACCGCGGCCACCTCGTCGCCGCGACCGGAGAAATGGAGCTCAACGGAGTCGTCGCGCCGATCGGCGGGGTGAAGCAGAAGGTCTTCGACGCCCGCAAGGCGAAGGTCGACGTCTTCCTCGTGCCGGCGGGCGACAACGCGCGCGTCGCGCGACGCTATGCCGGGTCGGTCCGCATCATCCCCGTCCGCACGTTCGACCAGGCGTTGCAAGCCTTGGCAACGCTGCCGAAGACCGGCTAGAAGCCCGGTGTCGGAAACTGGCGGAAATTCGTCAGTTTTCGTCCGCGACAACGCTTGCTTCGGCAGTTCCGGCACCTATCATCGCACCTCGAGAGCGGCCGGGTCCCCTTAGAACACAGACGACGATGAGCAAACGAGCCAAGCCAACGTGCGCAGATTGCTATTTCCGGCGCGCAGGCCTATGTGCCCTTCCCGGCGAGGAGATCTGCCCGACGTTCCGCGCTCAGTCGGTCGGCCGGCTCACCCCGCCGCCCCAGCCTCGTCTCGTCCCGCGCGCTCTCACCGTCCACGCGGTCGCGTAGTCGCTCGTAGGATCCGGGCGTGCGGTTCCTGCGCCGCCCCAAGATCCACACCGACGAGGTCGCCGACAGCTGGCAGCCGCGCCTCTACGCGCGCCTGATCGCGCTGATCCTGCTGACTGCGTACGCAATCGCGTTCGTGATCGAGAACAGCAAACAGGTTCGTATCCACTTCGTGTTCGCCACAGCGCGCGTGTCGCTGATCGGGCTGACGCTCGTCGCGCTAGCCGTCGGGCTACTCGGCGGGATCCTGCTCGCGCAGCTAGAGCGCCGCAGGCGCCGCCGCTCGCACCAGCCCGCCGATCCGCCCGACGCCGTCTGAGATCTCGTCCGGCGAGACGAAGCTGAAGGCGAGCCTCAGCGCACTCTCGCCGCCGCGCCCACCGGGGAAGAAGTCGCTCCCCTTGACGAACGTGACGCCCGCGTCCTCGGCCTCGGCGAGCAGCTGGCTGCTCGGCGGCCCGGACGGGAGCTCGAGCCAGACGAAATAGCCGCCCGCGGGCTTCGTCCACGTCGCGTCCTCGGGCATTTCGCGCGTGAGTGCGTCGAGCATCGCGTCGCGACGCTCGCTCAGGAGACCGTTCACGCGCTCGAGGTTCGGCCCGAAGCTCTCCCGGCGGAGGAACTCGTGCACGGTCGCCTGCGAGAGGTACGGCGGCGAGATATACGTCGAGACGGCGAGTGCCTCGATCTCGGCGGCGAGCTGCGCCGGTAGAACGAACCAGCCCACGCGCACCCCCGGTGAGACGGTCTTCGAGAAGGAAGAGCAGTAGGCGATCTGCTCCCCGTCAGCGAGCTCGAAGACGCTCGGCAGCGGGTCGCCGTCGTAACGGACGAGGCCGTACGGGTCGTCCTCGAGCACGAGCAATCGCCGCTCGCGTGCGATCTCTGCCAAACGCAAGCGCCGCTCGACCGACATCGTGCGCCCGCTCGGGTTCTGGAAGGTGGGGATCGTGTAGAGGAAGGCGAAGTCCCCGTCCGGCAACTCGTCGGGGATGAGCCCGTCCTCGTCCATGGGCGCGGTCACGATCTCCGCGCCGAGCCGGCTGAGGATCTTGAGCGGCCGGTCGTACGTCGGTGCCTCGACGAGCACGCGGGTGCCCTTCTGCACGAGCTGCTGCGCGAGGAAGACGAACCCCTGAAGCGAGCCGCTCGTGATCACGACGCGCGAGGGCTCGACGTCGTGCTGCTCGGCGAGCACTTCGCGCAGCGGGCCGTAGCCGCCTCCGGGCCCGTAGCTCAGGATCGTCCGGCCGTCGCGCTCGAGCGCCGCACGGGCGCAGTCCGCGAGCTCCTCGACGGCGAGACACTCCGGCGCAGGGACGCCGCGGGCGAACGAGATCACGATTCGAGCCTAGCGGCGGGCTCGGAACGCAGCTATTTGAGCCGCGAGGCGACCATCTGCGCGACCTCGGTCGGCGTCGTGCCGACCTCGATCCCTCGCGCCTCGAGCGCTTCCTTCTTGCCCTGCGCCGTCCCCGAGGAGCCGGAGATGATCGCGCCGGCGTGGCCCATCGTCTTGCCGGGCGGCGCCGAGAAGCCCGCGATGTAGGCGAGCACCGGCTTCGTCACGTGCTCGGCGACGTAGGCGGCGGCCTTCTCCTCCTCGTCGCCGCCGATCTCGCCGACGAGGACGATGAGCTCCGTCTGCTCGTCGGCCTCGAACTTCTCGATCACGTCGACGAAGGACGAGCCCACAACCGGGTCGCCGCCGATGCCGACGATCGTCGAGTTGCCGAGCCCGAGCTGCGTCAGCTCGTGGCCGATCTGGTACGTGAGCGTCCCCGAGCGCGAGACGAGCCCGACGCCGCCCTCGCTGAAGATCTCGGCGGGGATGATCCCCGCGTTCGCCTTGCCCGGCGAGAGGACGCCCGGGCAGTTCGGGCCGATCATCGTGGTGCCCTGGCCGCGGAAGTACCTGTATGCGCGCAGCATGTCGTGCGCCGGGATGTGCTCCGTGATGCAGATCACGGTGTCGATCCCCGCGTCCACTGCCTCGTAGATCGCATCGACGGCGAAGCGGGCCGGGACGAAGATGAGCGACGTGTTCGCGCCGGCCCCGTCCACGGCTTCCGCGACGGTGTCGAAGATCGGGACGCCCTCGACGTCCTGCCCGCCCTTGCCCGGCGTGACGCCCGCGACCAGGTTCGTGCCGTACGCACGATTGCGAAGACCGTGGAAGCGGCCCTCGGAGCCTGTGAGGCCGGCGACGACGAGGCGCGTGTCGTTGTCGAGGATGATCGCCACTACGCCTTGACTCCCTTGAGCACGACGGTGGGCAGCTCCAGCCGTCCGTCGTGGACGCGTCCGTCCAGTAGCTCGCGGACGCGCAGACGGGCGTCTGCCGGCGTCTCCGTGCGGTCGAGCCAGTCCTCGAAGCCGGTGTCCCGCACCATGAAGGCCTCGTCGACGACCCGCAGCCCGGCGAGCTCGAAGAAGCTGTGCCACTCGGGCACGCCGTAGTTGCGGACGTGGCTCGGATCGCGCAACCGGTCGGCCTGCTCCGCCGACTCGCTCGTGAACGTGTTGTCGCAGATCACGACCCGGTCGCGGGCGACGCGCGCCATCTCCTTCACCGCGGCGAGCACGTCCGGGAAGTGGTGCGCGGCGATGCGGCACGCGACGGCGTCGAAGCTGGCGTCCGCGAACGGGAGATGGTCGGCCGGCGCGATCGCGTCCGGCTCCATCCCCGGCGCGGCGTCGACGGTGACGACGGTCGCGCCTCTTTCGCGGAGCCGGCGGGCCACGTGGCCGCCGCCCGTCGCGACGTCGAGCACATTCACGCCCGGGCCGGGCTCGCACCACTCTACGACGAGGTCGAGGTCGTCGCCCGAGGCGTGCGTCGCGCTCTCGCGGTAGGCCTGTGCGCGGTCGTTCCAGAGGTCGGTCATGCCGTTCCCGCCAGTTCCACCGCGCGCCGCGCCCCGTCGAGCATCGTCGCCTCGGGATGGATGTTCTCGCGGCCCGCCTCGGCGAGGATCTGCCGGCCTTCCTCCGCGTTCGTGCCGTCGAGCCGGACGACGATCGGATACTTCGACATGTCGAGCCGGTCCAGGGCGGCGAGTATCCCGCGCGCCACTTCGTCGCAGCGCGTGATCCCGCCGAAGATGTTGAAGAAGATCGAGCGCACCTGCTCGTCGCGCGTGATCACCTCGAGCGCGTCGACGACTCCCTCCGCGCTGCCGCCACCGCCGAGATCGCAGAAGTTCGCGGGACGTCCGCCTGCGTGCGCGACGACGTCCACGGTGGACATGCCTAGGCCGGCGCCGTTCGCGAGCACGCCGACGTCCCCGTCGAGCTTCACGTAGGTGACGTGCTTCTCGCGCGCGAACGTCTCGATCGGATCGGCTGCGGTCGGGTCGCGCCATTCGGCGACGTCCGGATGACGGAAGAGGCCGCTGTCGTCGACCGTGAACTTCGAGTCGAGCGCCTTCACCTCGCCGTCCGGCGTCACGATCAGCGGGTTGATCTCGCAGAGCATCGCGTCGAACTCGACGAAGGCGCGGTAGAGCTGCCCGACGATCGCCGCGATCTGCTTCTGCTCGGATGGATCCTCGACTCCACCGCCGTAGACGAGCCGGCGAGCGACCCACGGCTGGAACCCCTCGAGCGGGTCGACGTGGAGCCGGACGAGCGCGTCTGGGCTCTCCTCCGCGACCTGCTCGATCTCGACCCCGCCCTGCGTCGTGAACATGAAGAGCGGCTTCTTGGCGCCGCGGTCGAAGGTGACGGAGAGGTAGTACTCGCGCTCGATGTCCGACGCCTGCTCGATCCAGAGGGTGCGGACGACGTGGCCGTTGATGTCGAGACCGAGGATGTCGCGGGCCTTCGCCTCCGCGTCCGCCGGATCGCTCGCGAGCTTGACGCCGCCGGCCTTGCCACGGCCACCGGTCAGCACCTGCGCCTTGACGACGACGGGGCCGCCCAGCTCCTCCGCAGCCTGCCGCGCTTCCTCCGGCGTGGTCGCGAGCCGTCCTTCCGAGACAGGGATCCCGACGCGCCGGAAGAGATCCTTGCCCTGGTACTCGTAGAGGTCCACCGGCGCCGGACACTAACGATGCGACGCCGGTGGACCGCGCAGTTCAGCCCTGCAGCCTCCTCTAGGGACAGCCGTAGACGCCGCAGGTGGTCGTGCCCGTGGTGGTGGTCGACGTCGTCGTTCCACCCCCTGCCGGCGGCGCGGCCTTGATCGCCTTGCCGGCCGACGAGACGATGAACCACTTACCGCCGAAGAAGTTCTGGCCCTGGCCTGCAATCTGCCCGGAGCTCTTGTCGAGCTTGAAGAGGTAGAGGGGGTGACCCTTGTACGTCACCTGCGCCTTGCCGTTCTTCCGCTTCGTGGTGCCGAGAAGGTTGGCCTTGACGCCGGCGGCGGCGCTGACCTTGCCCTTCTTCATGAGCGGCGGCCAGAACGTCGCGCACTTGCCGTAGCACGCGCTCTTCCCCTTCTTGTCTGCCATGAAGAGATAGAGCGTCCGGCCCGAGCTCGTCGCGAGCACCTTGCCGAGCTTCGTCTTGTGGAGCGTAACGCGCCCGGCGGTCGCCTGGCCGGCCGAGAGTGAGGCCGCGCTGCGATGTGTTACGGCCGCCGCAGCAGCAACGCCGGCGCCTGCGAGGGCGATCGCGAGCACAACGGGCAGGACGGTTTTCTTCTGCATCTTCCTCCTCCTACTGGGGTCGCCTGTATCTACGCGTCCCAGAGGACCGCGGTTTGCGCGCGGCTAGCCGGAGTCGATCGTGCAGATGACCTGGCCCGTCGTGACTGGTTGCCCAGGCTCGACGGAGAGGCTCCGGACGGTGCCCGCGCGGTGGGCGTGCACCTCGTTCTCCATCTTCATCGCCTCGACGACGCAGATCACCTGGCCGGCCTCCACGCCGTCACCGTCGGTCACCGGGACGGCGAGGACCGTGCCCTGCATCGGCGAGACGACCGCGTCGCTCCCGCCAGCACCGCCGGCGCCCTGACGCACCCGCTCCCGGCGCCTTCGCGCCAGCGCCCGCCACTGAGGCTCGGGCTCGGAGAGACGCACCTCGAAGCGGCGGCCGTCCACCTCGACCGTGCGCACCCGTTCCGCCGTCCGCACGGGACCTGTCGTTCCTTGTAACAACTTGTTACTTGGGAGGGCTACGCCCCCCGCCCCGTCGAGCTCGGCGACGGTGGCGGCGAGCTCGTCCGACTCGACGACGCCGTGGCACGTCTCGCCCGCGACGAAGCACGGATGCGCGAGGAGTGCCTTGTGGAAGCCGATCAGCGTCGTCGGCCCCTCGATCCAGAACTCGTCGAGCGCGCGCAGCATCCTGCGTCGGGCGTGCTCGCGATCGACGCCGTGCACGATCAGCTTCGCCACCATCGGGTCGTAGGAGCCGGAGACCTCGTAGCCGGCCGCGACGCCGGAGTCGACCCGCACGCCCGGCCCCGCGGGCTCCCGGTAGCCGGTCACGGGCGCCGGCGCCGGGAGGAAGCCGCGGGCCGCATCCTCGGCGTTGATCCGGCACTCGATCGCATGGCCGCGTAGCTCGACGTCCTCCTGCCGCACCGAGAGCGGCTCGCCGAGCGCCACGAGGATCTGCTCGCGGACGAGATCGAGCCCCGTGACCAGCTCGGTGACGGTGTGCTCGACCTGGATGCGCGTGTTCATCTCCATGAAGAAGTACTCGCCGTCGGAGGTGAGCAGGCCCTCGATCGTCCCGGCCGAGCGGTAGCCGCACGCGCGAGCCGCCTCGACGCCGATCGACCCGATGCGCTGCCGCAGCTCCTCGTCGACAGCGGGCGACGGCGTCTCCTCGATCAGCTTCTGATGGCGGCGCTGGATCGTGCAGTCACGCTCGCCGAGGTGGATGACGTTGCCATGCGAATCGGCGAGCACCTGCACCTCGACATGCCGCGGATCGACGATGAGCTTCTCGACGTAGACGTCAGGGTTCGCGAAGTACGACTGGCCCTGGCGTTGTGCCCGCTCGAAAGCCTGCCCGGCCTGCGCCGGGTCGTGCACCTCCTCCATCCCCTTGCCGCCACCGCCGGCCGCGGCCTTGATCAAGAGCGGGTAGCCGATCTCCTCGCCGAGCGTGAGCAGCTCCTCGACCGTGGGCACGGGGTCGGTCGTGCCGGGGATGATCGGGACTCCCGCGCCCTGCATCGCGGTGCGCGCGGCCGTCTTGTTGCCCATGAGCTCGATCGCGGCCGGCGGCGGGCCGATCCAGACGAGGCCGGCCTCCTCCACCGCCCGCGCGAACGCCGCGTTCTCGGCGAGGAAGCCGTAGCCGGGATGGATCGCCTGGGCTCCGGCGCGCTGTGCAGCGTCGAGGATGCGGTCGATTGCGAGGTAGCTCTCGGCCGCCGGAGTCGGGCCGAGAAGGAACGCCTCGTCGGCGTAGGCGACGTGCAGCGCCGCGCGATCGCCCTCCGAATAGACGCCGACCGCACCGATTCCGAGCTCGCGCAACGTGCGGAAGACGCGGATCGCGATCTCCCCTCGGTTGGCGACGAGAACCTTGTCGAACATCTCCGGCCCGTATTCTCCACGTGCAATGAGCGCGGCCGACCAGCTCACCGTCGCGCGCGCGGCATCCGTCCCCATCGTCGTCGTGCTCTACGCGTGGAGCTTCTCGGGCCACGACTACTGGGCAACCGCCGTTTTCTGCGTCGCGATGACGACCGACTGGCTCGACGGAAGGCTCGCGCGCAGGGCCGGCCGTTCATCGTCGGTCGGCTCGCTGCTCGACCCGATCGCCGACAAGGTCCTCGTGCTCGCCGCGCTGGTGATGCTGATTGAGCAAGGCGTCATTCCGGCGTGGATGGTCGCGGCGATCGTCGTGCGCGAGGTGCTGATCACGGGCCTGCGCCAGGCGGCGATCGAGCGCGGCGTCGTCCTCGCGGCCCGCGACCTGGGGAAGCTGAAGACGTGGGCCCAGGCGGTGGCCGCTGCTGTCGCGGGGTTCGCGGCGGCGGGCGCCTGGACGGATCGCGCCGCGTGGTGGACGCTGCTCGTAGCCGTCGTCCTCACGTGGCTCTCGGGGCTCGACTACGCCCGCAGTGCGCCGCGGCTGCTCAACCGCGCGGCCCAGCCCGACTAGCTCGCCCGGTCAGGCCGCTGCGCCGTGCGCTTCGCACCATTCGTCGAAGCGAGCCCACGCGCGCAGGTATTCGCGAAGGGCGTAGAACCCCTCCTCGACCTCGGCCCGGACGGCCCAGTGGCAATGGCCGCAGTAGCCCTGATCGTCGACGGCCGGAGCCTCGCCGCAGCGGATGCACTCCTCCCACATGTCGTGGGAACGGCCGGCGGGTCTCTCCGGTTACGGCTCTTCGTCTTCGCGGTCGGGTAGGAGCGCCGCGCTCCATTCCGCGACGGCGGGCCGTTCGGCCTCGTCGGCGGCCAGCGCCGCGAGGATCGCGTTCCGCTCGGCCTCGTCCGGCTCCGGCGTGATCTGAGGCAACACCACCCAAAGAGGGTAATGACCCGCGGAATCTCGGCCGATGGACGGAACGTGGGTCAGCGTCTCGCCATGCTTGCGGCTGCTTGCGCTGTCGCTGTGATCTCCACCGCTGCGGCTGCGGGATCTGCCGGCAAGGTCCCGAACTGGGCGGCTCCCCAGATCGCTACCGTCGTCTCGCACAAGCTGATGGGCGCGAAGAGCGTGCGCAAGTTCCGGCCCAACGCGGCCCTCACGCGGCAGACGCTCTCCGATCTCGCGGTCGGCCTGCAGCAGCAGCTCGGCTCGCCGGTTCCCCCGGGCGGGTCGGATCCGAACACAGGCAGCACGACGACGACCACGACCGGCTCGACGACGACTGGCACGACGACCACGACGACGACCACGACGACGACGACCACGACGACCGTCACGAACCCGACCGGTCCGGAGACGATGGCCCAGCTCGACCGCAGCCTCGTCCAGGCGATCGGACTCGGAAAGGCCGCGAAGCAGTTCGCCGAGGGTGCTCGCGCGGCGGGTTTCACGGTGCCCGGCCGCTTCGGCTTCGAGGTCGTTGCCCGGCTGCTCGGGCTGCGCCTCAACCACCCCGCGGCGCAGGACTTCCTCGAGTTGCGGCCGCAGGACCCCGCCACCCGCGCCGAAGCCGCGTACTCGGCCGCGCAGATTCTCAATCTCGGCTTGCTCGACGACAGCTGGCAGATCGCTCAGGTGAAGAGCCTGGCCGCGACGTTCGCGCTCCCGACGCTCAGCGACTGGCAGCGCGAGGTCCTCGGCGTCGCCTTCTCGAAGATCGGGATGCCGTACGTGTGGGGCGGCATGAACGACAACACCGAGGTCGATTTCGGCGTCACCGCCCGTGGCGGCTACGACTGCTCGGGCTTCGTCTGGCGCGTCTACAAGCTCCAGAGCTATGTGGACGAGGGCACCCTCGCCTCGACGATCGAGGGGCGGACGACGTACACGATGAGCGTCGAAGTCCCGAAGTCGAAGCGGATCGCCTTCAAGAAGCTGCAGCCGGCCGACGTGATCTTCTTCGGCACGAAGGGCGCGCACTCGAACGGCTCGCAGGTCTTCCACACGGGGATTTACGTCGGGAACGGCTGGTTCATCCAGTCCTCCGACGAGGGCGTTGCCCTCGCTCAGCTCAGCGGTTGGTACAAGAAGCGGTTCGCTTGGGGCCGCCGGCCGTTGCACGAGGCAGGGCTGGAATAGCCAAAAAGAGCCCACGAGCGGGCACATTTACCCCTTTTGGTGAGCCCGCTACCTCCATCGGGTGATTCCCGGTTCGCCCGGCTGCACGCACAATTTTTCGGTCTGGCGTCCTTCGATCCGCGTCCCCTGGAGGCACAATGCTTGAGTGGAAGTTTCGCCTCGTGATTCTCCTGGCCTTTGCCGGCGTCATCGCCGCCGCGTCCGGGAGTCTCCTCGGCAATCTGCTCTGCCTGCTCAACTACGGCTGGTAAGCACCGGCTCGATACCTCGTAGGGGAGGAATCGATGGCGGTTGACCAGCAGGCTGTCGGACCGACGGCCTCCGCTGGAACTCCGGCCAAGGTTTTGGCGGTGGTGGCGCCTGTGATCGTCGCGGGCGCCGTCGCCGTCGGATTCGCGCTGTTCCGCTATGCCGACGCGCCGCGCTCGGCCTCCGACGTCGCCGCGCTCTTCGGCCTCCTCGCGAGCATGGCCCTCGCCGAGCGCTTTCCCGTGCCGGTGGAAGGAATGGGCGCCGGCGGCGTCACGCTCGGGTTCGTCTTCTCCGTCTCGGCGATCATCCTGCTCGGCTGGCCGGCCGGTGTGCTCGTCGCCGCCGGCGGCCCGACCTTCACGCATCTGCTCCAGCGCCGCCCGCTGCTGAGGGTCGCCTACAACGGCTCGATGTTCGCGCTCTCGGCGCTCGCTGCCGGGCTCACCGTCGAGCACCTCCACGGAAGCTCCGTCGGGCTGCTCGTGGCGCGAGTGGTGCTCTGCGGGTTCATCTACTACTGGGTCGTCAACCTCATCCTGATCAGCGCCGTCCTCTCGGCCGACTCCGGCCGTTCGTTCTTCACGATCGCGCGGGAGAACATCACGCAGACGACGGCACCGTTCGCGTTCATGGCCTCGGCAGCCCTGACGCTCATCGTCCTCTGGCAGCGCGAGCCCGCGCTGTCGATCGCGCTCGTCGGCCCGCTGCTGGCGATCGCGCTCTACCAGCGGTCGACGTTCAAGGCGATCCGCGCGATGCGCCTGGCGTTGACCGATCCGCTGACCGGGCTCGGCAACCACCGCAGCTTCCACGAGCGGCTCCAGCGGGAGCTCGTCGACGCGGAGCTGAAGGGGACGTCGGTCGCGCTGTGTCTCGTCGACTTCGACGACCTCAAGAGCGTCAACGACCGGTTCGGGCACCCGGTCGGCGACCTCGTGCTCGGCCAGGTCGCGTCCCGCCTGCGCGCAGGCGGGGAGGCGTTCCGGCTGGGCGGCGACGAGTTCGCTGTGCTCCTGCCGCGACAGGAAGAGCGGCAGGCCACGGCGGTGGCGCGCTCGATCGTGGAGCGGGTCGCTGCGCTCGACGTCGAAGGCGTCGGCCCGGTGACGGTGAGCGCCGGGGTCGCGACCTATCCGATGCAAGGCTCGAGCCGCGACGAGCTGATCCGGCTCGCCGACAGCGCGTTGTACTGGGCGAAGAAGGACGGCAAGAACCGCGTCCGCGCCTATGCCGCCGAGTCGATCCTCCGTGCGAACCTCGGGCAGCTCGCGGACACCCCGGATCGCGCCGTGCAGTACCGGGCCGCGGAGAGCCTCGCGAAGGCCGTCGACGAGCGCGATGCCTACACCGGCAGCCACTCGCAGCGCGTCGGGGACTACTCCGCACGGATCGCCCGCCGCCTGGGCGCCGACGAGCCTGCGATCGAGCTGACCCGGCTCGCCGGGAATCTCCACGACCTCGGCAAGCTCGCGATCCCCGAGGAGGTCTTGCGCAAGCCGAGCTCGCTGAGCGAGGCCGAGCGGCTCATGCTCGAGCGCCATCCGCAGATCGGCTTCCGGATGCTCGAGAGCCTCGGTGTCCAGCCGGTGGCCGAGTGGGTTCTCCACCACCACGAGCGGTGGGACGGGGCCGGGTATCCGAACCGCCTCGCGGGCGACCAGATCCCGCTCGGCGCGCGGATCATCTTCGTCGCCGACGCCTACGACGCGATGACGTCGGATCGCGCCTACCGGCAGGCGATGCCGCAGGGCGACGCGCTCGCCGAGCTCGAGCGGTGCGCGGGGACGCAGTTCGATCCCACAGTGGTCAGCGCGCTCGCCCAGGAGCTGGGCGTCGCGCCCGAGCCCGACGCCGCCCTCGCGTCGTGAAGCACCTGGCGCTCGCGGTTTCGGACCGAGAGCGCTCTCGCCGGTTCTACGAGACGTATGCCGGCTTCGACGCGGAGCCGGCGCGGGAGTACGACGGCGGCGTGTTGATGCTCTACAACTCCGACGGATTCTCGCTCGCGCTCGGACCGACCGAGGAGCCGATCACGTTCCCGTCGTTCCTCCACTTCGGGATCCATCTCCCGAGCGCGAAAGCGGTTCAGGAGTTTCGGAGCAGACTCCGTGCGGACGGCGTCCCCGTCCTCGAAGAGTGGGACGAGCCGGAGTACGTCAGCGTGAAGTTCCAGGACCCTGACGGCTACGTCGTCGAAGCCGCCTGGGAACCGCACCTGCGCTAGTCGCTACGCGATCTCTTCGATGAGCTGGATCAGCTCGTCACGGCGGTAGCCCTGCTGGCGCGCAAAGGTCACGAGCTCGCGGGTGCGCGCGATCACAGCGCTCTTCTCCGGCGTCCCGGCGACGGTGACTCCACGACCGCGACGGAACTCGAGCAGACCCTCGTCGCGCAGGAGGCGCAGCGAGCGGAGCACGGTGTTCGTGTTCACGTCGAGGACGGCCGCGAGGTCGCGCGCCGGCGGCAGACGCTCGCCCGGCTTCGCCTCACCGTCCGCGATCGCGCGCCGGATCTCGGCCGCGACCTGCTCGAAGAGCTCGGTCGGCTCCTTCCGATCGATCTTGACCTTGAGCATCGTGCTGTTCATACTATCACTAAATGATCGAGCCACCACGGTTGCCGTCACCCGACGAGCTCGAGGCTCTCATCAAGGAGGCTCGCGCCCGCCAACTCAGGAGAAGGCTACTCGGCGCGGCGGGGGTTGCGATCGCAGCGGCTGTCGGCATCAGCGCCTACGCCTTCGTGCTCGGCGGCAACGTCGACAATCTCACACAGCCGCCGGCGCATCGAGGTCGTGCCGGCGTCTCCCTCTGCCGCTCCTCGCAGCTGGTCATGAGCATCGGCGGCCAAGCAGCGACGCAGATGGTTCTTGGCGGGGCAGTGATCACGAACACGGGCGGAGACACGTGCGCGCTGCCGACCGCCCGTCCGGTTGTTCGCATCACGTGGCAGGGCAAGCCGATGCAAGTCCCGCAGCCGGTTCCGAGGCCCGGCGAGGTCCAGTCGGGCACGGCCGCGCATGTCCTCGCGCCGGGGTCAAAGGCACTCATCTCCATGCGGTGGGCGAACTGGTGCGGACGCCGCGCGCCCGGCCTCCCCACCTTCCATTTGCTCCTGGGCCACCAACTGAGGCTCTCGGGCTCGGGCCTCGGCGTCCCACCCTGCATCGGCCCGGGCGTCCCTGGATTCCTCGACGTCAGCCGCGCGCTCGTCTATCGCTAGAGCGGGATGTTCCCGTGCTTGCGGCGGGGCCGCGCCTCCGCCTTCGTCCGCGCAGTCTCGAGCGCGTCGATGAGCACCGGCCGCGTGCGCCTAGGCTCGATGACGTCGTCGACGTAGCCGCGCTCGGCCGCGCTGTACGGGTTGGCGAACGTCTCCTTGTACTCCGCGATCAGCTCCGGACGCTCCTCCTCCGGCCGGTCGCGGTAGATGATGTTGACGGCACCCTCCGGCCCCATCACCGCCACCTCGGCCGTCGGCCACGCGAAGTTGAAGTCGGCGCGGATGTGCTTCGAGCTCATGACGTCGTACGCGCCGCCGTAGGCCTTGCGCGTGATCACCGTCAGCTTCGGCACGGTCGCCTCGCAGTACGCGTAGAGGAGCTTCGCGCCGTGGCGGATGATCCCGCCCCACTCCTGCTCCGTTCCCGGTAGGAACCCCGGAACGTCGACGAAGGTGACGAGCGGCACGTTGAAGGCGTCGCAGGTGCGGACGAAGCGCGCCGCCTTGTTCGAGGCGTCGATGTCGAGGACGCCCGCAAGCGAGCGCGGCTGGTTGCCCACGACCCCGACGGCGTGCCCGCCGAGCCGCGCGAACCCAGTGACGATGTTCTCCGCCCAGTGCTCGCTGACCTCGAGGAACTCGCCGTCGTCGACGACGCGCCGGATCACCTCGTGCATGTCGTACGGCTTGTTCGGGTTGTCGGGGACGAGCGTGTCGAGCTCGGCGTCCTCGCGGTCGGCCGGATCCATCGGTGCGCTCCAGGCGGGCTGCTCCGCGTTGTTCTGCGGCAGGAACGAAAGGAGATAGCGCGCGTCCTCGAGGCACGTCTCCTCGTCGGGAGCCGTGAACTGGGCGACGCCCGACTTCGACGCGTGCGTCGTCGCGCCGCCGAGCTCCTCGAACGTCACCTCCTCCCCCGTCACCGTCTTCACGACGTCGGGGCCGGTGATGAACATGTACGACGAGCCCTCGACCATGAAGATGAAGTCGGTCATCGCGGGCGAGTAGACGGCACCGCCCGCGCACGGGCCCATCACGAGCGAGATCTGCGGGATAACGCCCGAGGCCTGGACGTTGCGCCAGAAGATCTCGGCGTAGCCGGCGAGCGAGACGACGCCCTCCTGGATCCGCGCGCCGCCCGAGTCGTTGATGCCGATCACGGGGCAGCCGTACTTGACGGCCAGGTCCATGACCTTGCAGATCTTCTCGGCGAAAACCTCGCTCAGGGAGCCGCCGAAGACGGTGAAGTCCTGCGAGAAGACGAAGACCTTGCGGCCGAAGACCGTGCCGTAGCCCGTCACGACCGCGTCGCCGTACGGGCGCCGATCCATCATCCCGAAGTTCGATTCGCGATGGCGGACGTAGCGGTCGAGCTCGACGAACGAGCCCGGATCGCACAGCTTCAGGGCGCGCTCTCGGGCGAGGAGCCTTCCCTCCTCGCGGCGGCGCGCGACGGCCTTCTCGCTGCCCGCGTGCAGCGCCTGGCCGCGTAGCTCCTGGAGCCACTCGAGCTTGCCCGCCGTCGTCTCGTGACTCTCAGCCACCGCCGCGGAGCCTAACGTTCGCGCTCGTGAGGCACCGCCTGCCCCCTGCACTGCAGATGCGCGACTTCGCGCTGCTCTGGACGTCCTCGCTCGCGAACGGGCTCGCGCTGCAGATGCTCGTCGTCGCGATCGGCTGGCAGGTCTACTCGATCCACCGCAACCCGCTCGACCTGGGCTTCGTCGGGCTCGCGGAGTTCGTGCCGTTGCCGATCCTCGCGCTTCCGGCGGGCCAGCTCGCCGACCGTGTCCAACGCCGGCTCGTCGTCTCGGTCGGGCTCGCAGTCCAGGTGGGGATCGCAGCGGTGCTCGCGGTGGTCACGCTCTCGGGCGCGCACGAGCTCTGGCCGTTCCTCGCCATCGCGTCCGCGGCCGGCATCGCGTCGGCGGTGTCGAACCCGGCTGGGCGAGCGCTTACGCCGGAGATCGTGCCGCCCGAGCTGCTGCCCGGCGCCGTTGCGCTGCGCAGCGTGGCCAACCAGGCCGGGATCGTGGTCGGCCCGGCGATCGGCGGCTTGATCTTCACGGTCGAGCCGGTGGCCGTCTACATCACGGCCGCGGTCCTCTCCCTCGTCGCGTGCACCGCGATCCTCGGCGTGACCGCGCGCGTCGCCGTCGCGCCGGCGACCGAGCTGAACTGGCAGAACCTCTCCGCCGGCATCGGGTTCATCCTGCGCACGCGGATGCTGCTGGGCGCGATCACGCTCGATCTGGTCGCAGTGCTGCTCGGAGACTCGATCGCACTCGCGCCGGTGTTCGCGCGCACGATCCTCGACGTCGGCCCGGTCGGGCTCGGCGCGCTGCGAGCCGCACCGTCGGTCGGCGCGCTCACCGCAGGGCTGCTCCTCGCGCGGCGGCCGCTCCACTACCGCGCGGGCCCGACGCTGCTCACGGTCGTCGCGATCTTCGGCGCGACGATGATCGTGTTCGGCTTCTCCCGCTCTTTGCCGCTCTCCCTCGCGGCCTTGGCCGTCAGCGGGTTCGCGGACATGATCAGCATGAACATCCGGTCGACGGCGGTCCTCCTCGTCACGCCGCCCGAGCTTCAGGGACGCGTGGGCGCCGTGGAGTGGGTGTTCATCAGCGCCTCGAACGAGCTCGGCGCCTTCGAGTCGGGCGCGGTGGCGTCGCTCATCGGAACGGTCGCGGCCGTCGTCGCCGGCGGAGCCGTGATGATCGGCGTCGCGGGCTCGTGGCGCCGGCTCTTCCCGTCGCTTGCGCGCATGGGCCGCCTCGACGAGCTGCAACTCGAGCCCGTATAGGCTCGACCGATGGAGCCGCTCGACCGGTCGACGATCTGGCCGTACGACGAGCAGGGCGAGCCGGGCGAGTTCAGCTACCAGCGTTTCGGCAGCCCGACCGTGGCCGCCGCCGAGGCGGCGCTTGGGGAGCTGGACGGCGGCACCGCGCTCCTCTTCCCGTCCGGAGCCGGCGCGACGACGGCGCTCGTCCTGTCTCTGCTCGCGCCCGGGGACACGATCGCGCTCGTGGGCGGCGGGTACTACGGCACGGGCCTCACGCTCGCGGCGCTCGCGCCGTGGAGGATTCGCGTCGTCGAGTTCGACCAGACCGGTCCTCCGCCCGACGGCGTGCAACTCGTCTGGCTCGAGGCGCCCTCCAACCCGTACCTGACCATGCCGGATCTCGAGGCGGCCGTTGCGCATCCGGCGCCGGTCGTCGTGGACTCGACGGTCGCGACACCGATCAACCTGCGCCCGCTCGAGCACGGTGCCGACTTCGTCCTGCACAGCGCGACGAAATACCTCGCCGGGCACGACGACGCGCTGCTCGGCGCCGTCATCTGCCGCGACGCCGCCGCGACCCGGGAGCTGCTCACGTTTCGCAGCCGCACCGGCATCGTGGCCGCACCCGACCCGGCGTGGCTGCTCCTCCGCAGCCTGAAGACGCTCGAGCTCCGCGTGCGGCGGCAGGGGGAGACGGCCGCGTTTCTCGCCGAGCGGCTGCGAGCCCACCCGGCGGCCGAGACCGTCCGCTACCCCGGCCTCGGCGGCCTGCTCTCGTTCGACGTCGCCGACGCCGAGACGGCTCGCACGGTGGAGACGTCGACCAGAGCGATCGTCAATGCCACCTCGCTCGGCGGCGTCACGACCTTCATCGAGAGCCGTCGCCGCTGGGAGGGCGACCGCGTCCCGCCGGGGCTGCTCCGGGTGAGCGCCGGCCTCGAGGATGCCGAGACGCTGTGGGCCGACCTCGAGCAGGCACTTGCGAGCCGAGGAGCGCCGCGCGACTAGCCCATCGTCCGGGGTGGTTCGTACTGCGGTCCAGTTGTAAGCGCCACCTTTTCCCAATTACATAGGACTCCGGTGGAACGGCTCCACCGCAGCCGCTCGAAGCGGCCCGAGGAATGGGGCGAGAAGTCACGAGATCGAGCGGTTACGGACCGGCGCTGCGCGCTGCTCGCGAAGCAAGTTCGCGGGCGGCTCTCCACCGCGCACGACCAGGCCGGCGGCGGCCCTCCGCTGCGGCACAACCAAACGTCTCCGCACCTGCGGAGGGGAGGTCAGCAAGTGAAGCGGTTCATCAGAGCCAAGAAGGGCATCGCCCTCTTCGCCACACTCGTCGTCGCAGCGGCGGCTGCCTTTGCGGCGTACGCGTACTTCACCGGGAGCGGGACGGGCTCGGGGTCGGCACAGACGGCCACGCCTGCCAGCCTCACCGTCACCCAGATCGGCGCGGGCTACGACAGCCTGATCCCGAGCAACGCATACCACCAGGATCAGTGCTTCCAGTGCGCGCAGGTCACCGAGTTCGGCAACGAGATCAAGCTCGCCAAGCCGGGACTTCAGCGCCTGACCGGTGCCGTCGTGGCGTTCCGGAACTGGGGCGGGCACTTCAACAACGTGCCGATCACGCTGTCGATCGTGGGCGGCCCGAGCTCGACGGTCACCCCGAACATCCCCGCGGCGCAGCCTGACGGGCGGCCGACGGTGACGACCGTGAGCTTCCCGTTCAACAACCTCGTCTCGCGTGAGTTCGTCTACAAGATCTCAT
This sequence comes from Thermoleophilia bacterium, assembly GCA_025928515.1. Lineage (GTDB taxonomy): Bacteria > Actinomycetota > Thermoleophilia > Gaiellales > Gaiellaceae > Palsa-739. The sequence goes on along the minus strand of JAICJI010000011.1, from coordinate 7,365 downwards.
TCGACGCGTCCGGCGCGGCCGGCGGCCTGAACGTCGCGCTCTCGAGCTCCCCGAACAACCTCTCCGTCGGCACGGATTCCGCGCCCGGCCACGTGTGGATCAACACTGCAGCGGGCCCCGGAATCGACGGCGACTTCCCGGCCTGCACCACGCCGGGCACGGGCTTCGCCGAGGTGCAGACGAACTGCGGTACGGAGGCGCCCGGCAACCCCGGCGCCTACGGCACCAACGCGGAAGTTGCTGCGGGCAACGCCGACATTCCGGCAGTGGAGTTCAACGTCCTCGGCGGCGTCGTCCCGTCCCTGTACCCGGGTGGGCCCGCCGAGCCGGTGGACTTCGCGATCACGAACCCGGGCAACGCGAGCGTGTACGTGCACAGCGTCACGATCGCGGCCAACGGGCTCAGCGGCCAGGGCACCGACGGCTCGATCGAGGCCTGCGACACCTCGATGTACCCGATCTCTCAGCCGAGCGTGATCAACACGAACGTCCCGACGGGCACGACGTTCTACTCGCCTTCGGGTGCTTCGATCTCCATGAACGACGACGGCAACAACCAGGACAATTGCGAGGGAGCGACCGTCAATCTGAGCTTCACCGCAGGCTAGACAGCAGGAATCGCCGACTACCCGGGTGGAGGGGCGCGGTGTGCGCCTCTCCACCCTCTTCGATCCGAACGACGTGAAAATTCAACCGAGATCGAGCAGGAGAAACGCATGGCTGTGCGGGCTCGCCGCTGCCGTGATCGCGACTGCGGTGTTCACCGGGAGCGCGCTCGCCTTCTACGGGGGTACCGCCGCCGGACGCGGCGGTGCCACGGCGGGCGTGCTGCACGCTCCGAACGAGTTGACTACGAAGCCCGGAGCGGGGACGGTGGAGCTCTCCTGGAACGCCGTCCCTGCTCCGATCGGCGGCTCTGTGTCTTATTACGTGAGCCGCGACGGGACACCGGCGGGAGGCCCGTGCGGCGATCCGACCGCACCAACCGGTGACACGAGTTGCACCGACAGCGGACTGAGCAAGGGCAGCTACGACTACACGGTCACGGCCGTCTGGCGATCGTGGACAGCGACGATCGCAGACGCCGCACCGGTGACGCTGACCTCTGGAGCCGCAGCCCGGATCGTGCTCTCAGGCTCGACGGAAGATCTCGCTTCCGGCTCGACGAGGGAGCTCACCGCCACGATCGAGGACGACGCCGGGAACGGCGTGACCTCCGGGCCTGAAGGCGGCATCGAGATCGAATTCAGCCAGGCGAGTGGGAGCGGATCGGTTGCGGGCTTGGGAAGCGCGCTAGCAGCGGCAGGAACGGCAACCGCGAGCATCACCGGCGTCCTCGCAGGACCGGTCGGTCTGACGGCGACCGCCACGCTGAACGGGCCCGGCGCGACCGTCTCGAGCGTGCTCGGCTTCACGGTGACCCCGGGCGCGCCGGACCCCGCCGAGTCGACGCTGACGCCGGTCACGTCGTCCATCGTCGCCGACGGGGCGGCAACCCGAGTCCTGACCGTGCAGGCCAAGGACGCGAACGGCAACGACGAGGCGAGCGGGGGCGCGACCGTCAGCGTCGCCCGGTCGTCCGGAACCGGGACGATCGGCCCGGTCACCGACAACGGCGACGGCACCTACGACGCGACCGTGACCGCTCCGACGGCGACCGGCAGCGGGACTTTCGTCGCGACTCTCGACGGGAGCCCGGTCGAAAGCGGCAGTGCTGTCCAGTCCCACGCGCAGGTGAGCTACGTCGCAGGCCCCGCTGCGGGCGTCGTCCTGTCGAACGAGACGATCCACCCGAGCCCCGACGTGATCTGCTCCGGCGAGATGGGGTCGGTCGTCTGCAGCTCGTACGGCGAGGGCAACGGTGAGCAGACCGACAAGACGCTGACCGCGTCGCTGACGCTCGTCGATCGGCTCGGGCATCCGGTCACGAACACCGGTCCCGGCATCGGCATCGATCTCGCAGCCTCCGGGGAGGGCTCGATCGACCCGCTCGGACTCGGCGCCCTGACGATCCCGATGGGCTCGTCGACGACGAGCGCGCCGCTCACAGCCACTCGCCAGAGCGGCAACGGGAAGACGCTGTCGCTCGTCGCGACGGTGCACGGAACGAGCCAAACCTTGACTATCGACCTGAGCAGCGGATTGCCATTCGCGCCCGGCGGGGAGACCTCCGGCGAGAGGTGTCGCTGCAGCCGTTTCGGATTCTCGTCGCCGAGGACGACAAGTCGTTCCTCGACTCCATAGCCCTCCTGCTCGAGCAGGACGAGCGCTTCACCGTTGCCGGGCGTGCGGGCGACGGCCGGCAGGCGGTCGCGCTCGCCGAGCGGCTGGATCCCGACGGCGTGGTGATGGACATCGAGATGCCCGTGCTCGACGGAGTCGAGGCGACGAAGCTCCTGCGCGCGGCCGCGCCGGAGCTCCCCATCGTCGCCGTGAGCGGCCACGACTACGAGGAACGCGTGCTCGAGATCCGGCGTGCCGGCGCCGACGACTACGTCCGCAAGGCGCGGCTCGCAGACGAGTTGTTGCGCGTGCTCGCAGCACTCCTCGAGCGGCGGGCAAGATCCCGTTCGTGACGAAGCAGCAAATCCTCGGCGTCGTCCGTGAGATCTCTCTCGCGCTCCCGGAGACGAGCGAACGGCCGTCGCACGGCGCCCCGACCTTCTTCGTCCGCGGCAAGCGTTCCTTTGCGACCGTCTGGGACAGCCACCACGGCGACGGGCGCTACGCCCTCGTCTGCGCGGCGCCCGACGGCATGCAGGCGATGCTCGTCGAGGGAGATCCGGAGCGCTTCTACGTGCCCCCGTACTTCGGGCATCGCGGCTGGATCGGCGTCCGGCTCGACCGGGACTTCGACCGCGGCGAGATCGCGGGAATCATCGAAGACGCCTATGCGGAGGTGGCGCCGCCGAAGCTGGTCGAGGAAGCACAGCGCGGCCGGAGTTGAGAGAGAGCCGGAGGTCGGGCTCGAACCGACGACCTACGCCTTACAAGGGCGTTGCTCTACCAGCTGAGCTACTCCGGCGCGGCATCCAGCGTAGCGCTCGCTAGAGCAGAACCTCGCGCCCTTTTTGGTGCGCGAGGATCTTTCGCTTGACGCGCTGCAGGGCGTTGTCGATCGTCTTCGTGTCGCACCCGAGCTCCTCGGCCATGTCCTCGTAGGACGAACCTTCGAGGTAGAGACGCAACGCGTCGGCCTCGAGCGGCGAGAGGCCGCTGCCGAGGTTGAAGACGAGGCTCTGCAGCTCCTCGGTCGAGATCACGACGAGCGGCGGCTCGTGCACCGCCGGCCCCGGAAGCGCGTCGCCGAGCGTGCAGTCGCCCTCGCCGTCCTGCCCGGCGGGCGTGTGGCTGAACGAGATGTACGTGTTCAGCGGCGAGTGCTTGAACCGGGTCGCGGTCTTGATCGCCGTGATGATCTGGCGCGTCACGCAGAGCTCGGCGAAGCTGCGAAACGACGTCTCCTTGTCCGCACGGAAGTCCCGCACGGCCTTGTAGAGGCCGATCAGGCCTTCCTGCAGCAGGTCGTCGTTGTCGCCGCCGGCGAGGAAGTACGAGCTCGCCTTGAGGCGCACGAAACCGGTGTAGCGGCGGATGAGGGCGTCCATCGCCACGCTGTCGCCGTTCCGCGCCTTGAGGACGAGTTGGAGATCCTCGAGCTCTCTCTGGGCTTTCTGTGGCGAGCGCGCTGTCGCGGTGCGAGCGGCCAGTGCCATGGCGCCTCCCGGCGTCTCGAGGGTTGAAGTCTCACCCTGTGGTCGAGGCGAAGATAGCAAGCGGTCCAAGGTTTTACAAGTCCAATTGCTCTGGACCCAGCTTGTCATGGACCTCAGAAGCTAGGGCTACCTAGCGTTCGCCGCGACGTAACCGCTCGAGCTGGGCGAGCGTGTCGGGATCGAGCCGGTCGCGAAGGTCTCCGCGGATCGCCGGTGGCTGGCGCGGCCGCGAGAGCTCGCCGAGGAAGGTCTGGGACGCGAGCTTGCGTACCTCGATGCCGGTCGTGCCGCGCACAGCGGCATCGGAAGACACGATCGCGACCTGTTCGGTGCCTCGATGCTCGGCCGCGAGGCGCTCGAGCAGCGCGTCGGCATCCTCGGCCCAGCGCACCTCGAGCGGGCCATGCCGCTCGTCCGTGCCTTGGCCGTCGAACACGAGTACACCGCGTGCGCCCTGGGCGGCAACCCAGCTCGCGAGCAGGTCGCGCAGCTCCTCCGGCGAGTCGAAGCTCCCTGCGTGCAGAAGGTTGAAGCCGTCGAAGAGGTAGAGAGTCGGCTCAGCCATCTCGCTGCCTCCGCGCTTCGTACAGGAGAACGGCCGCCGCGACGCTGACGTTCAGCGACTCGACCGAGCCGACTTGCGGGATCGAGACCTCGAGATCGCACGTGCGCCTGACGAGCGGACGCAGGCCCTTGCCTTCGGCCCCGAAGACGAACGCCAGCCCGCCGGACAGGTCGGCCTTCCACATCGGCGTCCCCGACTCGCCCACGGCGCCGGCGATCCAGAGGTTTCCGCTCTTGATCTCGGCGAGGTAGCGGGCGAGGTTGGGCACGACCGCAACCGGGAGATGCTCGACGGCTCCCGCCGAGGACCGACACACCGCAGCGGTTACACGTGCGGAGCCGTGCGCAGGGACGACGACGCCGCTCGCTCCCGCTCCCTCGGCGCTTCGGATCACGGCCCCGAGATTGCGCGGGTCGCTCACCTGGTCGAGACACGCCAGGAGCGGCGCCGGGCCGGTCGCGAGCTCGAACGCGTCGGCGTAGCGAAACGGCTCGCACCACGCGACGACGCCCTGATGGTCGCGCGTCCCGGCGGCCTCCGAGAGATCGCGCTCGAGCTTCGTCTGCACGCGCGGCCGCTCGATGTCGCGCAGCCACTCCTCGCTGCGCACCGCACGCTCGCTCGCCCACAGCTCCAGCACCTCTCGCGGCCCGCGGAGAGCCTCGCGCGCCGAGCGGCGCCCGTAGACGAGCTCGCGGGTCACGAACGGCGGACGAGCCGGTAGCCGGGAGACTCGGCCACGTCACGCACCTCCCAGCCTGCGGCGGCGATCTCGTCGCGCAGGCGGTCGGACTCCGCGAAGTCCATCGTGTCTCGCGCCTCGCGCCGCCGTTCGGCGAGCGCGGCGAGCTCCGCCGGCGCCTTTTCGAGCTCGGCGATCGACTCCAGCCCGAAGATCGCGAACGCGCGCCGCAGCAAGTCGTGGTCGCGCCAGCTGTGCATCACCGCGAGCGCCTCGGGCGTGTTGAAATCGTCGTCGAGCGCAGCCTCGAGCTCGGTCCACTCGCCGACCGGCTCGCTCGGCGAGCGGAAGACGTTGCGGAACGTCTCGAGCTGGGCTCGCGACTGCTCGAGCGTTCCCTGGTTGAAGTCGAGCGGCTTGCGCCACTGCCCCGAGAGCAGGAGCAGCAGCGCGACCTCGCGGCCCCACTCGTCGATCACGCCGCGAATCGTCATGTCGTTGCCGAGCGACTTCGACATCTTCTCGCCGCTGCGCGTCAGGAGCCCGTTGTGCATCCAGATCCGCGCGAAGTCGTGCCCGAGCGCGAGCGACTGCGCGAGCTCGTTCTCGTGGTGCGGGAAGACGAGGTCGAGGCCGCCGCCGTGGATCTCGAACACCGGACCGAACGCGTCCTCGGCCATCACCGAGCATTCGATGTGCCAGCCCGGCCGGCCCGGCCCCCACGGCGAGCCCCACGACGTGTCCTCGCCCGGCTTCGTCGCCTTCCAGAGCGCGAAGTCCTGGGGGGCATGCTTGATCGAGCTCTCTTCTTCCGGCTCCATGTTCTCGATCTTCTGCCGCGACAGCCGGCCGTAGCCCGGATCGGTCGAGACGCTGAAGTAGACGTCGCCGCCCGCCTCGTACGCGTTGCCGGCCGCGACGAGCTTCTCGATGAACGCGACGATGGAGCCGACCGCGTCCGTGGCCTTCGGTAGACCGTCGGGCATCCCGAGGCCGAGGTCGCGCGTGTCCTCGAGGTACCACTGCGTCGCGTGCGCCGCGAGCTCGGCGCTCGCGCCCGGCGCCGCGTCGTAGATCTTGTCGTTGATGTCCGTGATGTTGTGGACGAGCGTCGCGTCGTAGCCTCGCTCCCGCAGCCACGCCCGCAGCCACATCCCGATTGCGAACGGGCGCGCGTTGCCGATGTGCGCGCGCTGGTAGACCGTCGGGCCGCAGAAATACATCCGGATCGGCCCGGGCGGGGGCGGCAGCTCCTCGAGCTGCCGCGAGAGCGTGCTGTAGAGCTTCATCTCTCCAGCCTAGAGAGGAGCTCGTCGCGCGGCAGGGCCGCGATCACCGCCGCAAGCTCCGGCCCGCGCTCGCGGCCGGTCAGCGCAAGCCGTACCGCCTTCAGGTCGCCGCCAACCGCCTTGAGCTCGCGGATGACTTCCTTGGGCTCCAGCCCCGCCTCGACGAGCTCGCGCAAGCGCGCCAGCGTCTCGGGAGCGTCGACCTCGGCCGTTGTCGGCTCCAGCACGAGCTCCGCGTACGCGCGCGCCTCGACGAGATCGCGCGCGCCGCGCAACACCGGGGCGACCGAGACTGGAACGCCGACCCGCGCGGCGAGATCCTCGTCGCTCAGCGCACCGATCGTCTCGATCGAGAGCCGCCGCAGCCGCGGGAGGTCGAGGTGGACGTCGTGGCGCGGGATGCCGAGCTCCTCGAGATACGCCCGCACGGCCTCGGCCGGGATCCCTTCGTCGCGCAGGGATCCGACCGTCGCGCCCTGAGCACGCTTGGCCAGCTTGCGGCCGTCCGGGCCGAGGATCAGCCCGTGGTGGACGAACTCCGGCGGCGTCGCTCCCAGCGCTTCGAAGAGGCGCGTGTGCAGTGCCTCGTTCGGCCGGTGGTCGTTGCCGCGCACCACGTGCGTGATGCCGAAGTCGACGTCGTCGACGACGGACGCGAGGTGATACGTCGGCGAGCCGTCCTCGCGGAACAGCGTCACGCCGTCGAAGCGGTCGCCCAGCGGCGCACCGACCTCGCGATGGCGCTCCGCGCGTTCGCTCTGGCGCACCGGCCCCTCGTCCCAGACGATCCCGAGCCACTCGAGATCCCGCACGATCGCGTCCTCGCCGCCGGCAACGTTGCGCGCAGGATCCGTGTCGTCGATTCGCAACAGCATCCAGTCGCCGAGGCGCCGGTTCGCGACGGCGCTCAGCGCGTTGCCGAGGTGGAGCGAGCCCGTCGGGCTCGGGGCAAATCGAACTCTGACCGGCATCCGGCGAGTGTAAGGTTCAGCCCGCGATGGAGTCCTGGCGCGCAACTGTTCTCCGCCAAAACGGCTAGTCCGCCGCTTCCCACCACAGAGTCCTAGGGAAGCGGCGGGACGCGACGCGTTCCGCCCCGAAAACGGAGGTGTT
>JAICJI010000012.1 GCA_025928515.1 Thermoleophilia bacterium | reverse complement strand
TCCTAGCCCCGCTTCCACGTTCGGAACTGGGCAACGATCTGTTCCCTCAGCGCGGGCGGAAGCGACTCCTCGCGTGGCACCTTCCCTGTTTGCGTGATCGTTTCGCGCATCTGGTCGACGTAGGTGCTGCAGCCGGCGCAATAGGAGAGGTGACGTTCGAATCGCTCCTGTTCATTTGGCGGCAACGCACTCTCGAGGTAGTTGGTGACGACCTCGATCATCTCTTGGCATTTGAACTCTTCGTTCATGGCGACTCGCTGGTCAAGTACCCCTCGAGCGCAGCCCGCACTTTCGAGCGCGCGCGGTGCAGAAGCACTCTCTGATTAGTCTCGCTGAGCTCGAGAACGCTACAGACCTCCGCGGAGTCCCAGCCTTCGACGTCGCGCAGCGAGATCACGATCCGCTGGCCGTCCGGGAGGCCCGCGATCGTGTCGGCGATCAGCTTGCGGGTCTCGCCCGAGAGGAGAGCGTTGTCCGGCTGGGTCGACCAGGGAAGCGGGAACGAGACCCAACGGCTCGGGTGCTGTTCGTCGGGGCCTTGAAAGCGGTCGATGGGGAGCGCCGGCTCGTGCTCCGAGTCGGCCTCGCGGGCGAGCTCGACTGAGGAAAAGGGCACGGTGCGAGCCTCGCGCACCGCCTGCGTTCGGGCGATGTTGGCCACGATCCGGAGTAGCCACGTCTTGAGGGCGGACCGGCCTTCGAATCGGTCGAGGCCGCGGAGCGCGCCGAGCCAGGCCTCCTGCACGACCTCGTCGGCCACCGCGCGCGAGCGGACGAACGTCAGCGCGAGTCTGTGCATCGCGGCGCCGTAGGCGTCGACGAGAGCGCCGAACGCGTCTTCGTCACCGGAGCGAAGTGCCGCGAGGAGCGCGGTCTCACTGCTCAAGCTCTCGGGACCGTGCATCCGCTCGAAATTACCTGCTCGCGAAGGCGTAACGCGAGGGCCGCATCGGGTGACGGTACGAGGGATGGCAAAAAACGAACCAGCACGGACAACCGATCGGCGTCGCCGGATTTGCCTTGATTCGCCTCCGATGACCGACCGCTTCAGCCGGCTTGCCGAGCTGGCGGTCTACGGGGCGAACGTGCAGGAAGGCCAGATCGTGATTGTCAACGCCGAGATCGGGCTCGAAGAGCAGGCGCGTGCGACCGCTGAGGCTGCCTATAAGCGCGGCGCGAAGTTCGTCGACGTCGTGTACTTCGATCCGTACGTGAAGCGCGTGCGTATCGAGCACGCTGACCCGGACACACTCGACTTCGTTCCCCAGTGGTATGGGGAGCGTGTTCTCGAGCACGCCGAGCAGAACGGCGCGCGCATCAACCTGCGTGGCGTGACCGCGCCCAACCTGATGGACGGCCTCGACAAGTCACTACTCGGCAAAGACAGGCTGCCCAGCGTAAAGGAGACGTTCAAAGTCTTCGATGAGCGCTCGATGAACTGGGGCTTCGTCCCGGGCCCGCATCCGGCGTGGGCGACGCTCGTCCATCCCGACCTGCCGGCAGAGGAGGCGTACGAGCAGCTCTGGCGGGAGCTGGAGCACGTTCTGCGTCTCGACGAGCCCGACCCGCTCGTCGCCTGGGACGAGCGTATTGCCGTGTTGAACGATCACGCCCAGCGGCTGACGGAGCGCCGATTCGACGCGATCGAACTGCACGGGCCTGGAACCGAGCTGACAATCGGCATGCTGCCGACGGCGGCCTGGACGACCGTCGAGTTCTCGACCGCGAAAGGGTTGCGGCATATCGCGAACCTCCCGAGCGAGGAGGTTTTCACGACGCCTGACCCGCGACGCACGAACGGGCACGTCACCGCGACGAAGCCGCTCGTCCTCAACGACGGGACGATCGTCCGCGGGCTGAGGGTTCGCTTTGAAAATGGGGTGGCGGTCGAGATCGATGCCGACGAGAACGCGGAGGTGCTGCGCAGCCTCACCGGGATCGACGAGAGTGCGCGTCGGCTGGGTGAGCTTGCGCTCGTCGACGGCGAGGGGCGGATCGGCCCGCTCGACACCGTGTTCTACGACACGATGCTGGACGAGAACGCGTCGAGCCACATCGCGCTCGGCAACGGCTTCCCGTTCCTCATAGAGGACGAGGATCGCACGGGCGTCAACAAAAGCGCTACGCACATCGACTTCATGATCGGCTCGCCCGAGTTGGACGTCGACGGCATCACCCTCGACGGCGAACGGATCCCAGTGCTGCGAAACCTCGCTTGGCAGCTGCCGGCGAGAACAGGGGCCGTGAATCTTTCGCGCGAGGGCCGGGGATTTAGGTGGTGAGGCGCCGCGTCTCACAATTCGTCGCGGGTTGGCGCACGGGGCTCTCTCGGCCGGTGCTCATCCTGCAAGCCGCAAACGCGCTCAATTACGTTGGTTACGGGCTCGTTCTTCCCTTTGAGATCATCTATCTGCACCAGGTTCGTGGCTTTTCGACGTCGACGGCCGGACTGGTTCTCGCAGCGACCATGGGGACCTCGGCAATCGTCACCCCGCCGACCGGAGCGCTGCTCGACCGCTACTCCGCTCGAGCGCTGGTCGTCGGCGGAAGCTTGGCGAGCGCTCTCGGTTACGCGGGCTTCGCCTTCGTAGACCGTCCCTGGCAGGCTTTCGGCTGCTCTATTGTGGGCGGAGCCGGGCTCGGCGCCGCGGGGACGGCCAACCGAACATTGCTTGTCCGGTTGATCACCCCGGAGCAGCGACCGGCCGCGTTCGCGCTCAACCGCGTCGCCGGCAACTTCGGGATCGGTGCCGGCGCGACCGTCGCCGGCTTCATCGTCGCAGCCGCAGAGCACCTCAGCACATTCCAACTTCTCTATCTATTCGACGCCATTACCTCGGCCGGACTCGCGCTGATCGTGCTCGCTGCCGTGCCGAGCCCGCGAGCCGCGATCGCAACCACGGCAGACGCCAAGGGATCCGGCTTTCGCGCGGTCGCTCGAGATCGTGTCTTTCTCACGGTCATCGCAGCCAACCTCGTGCTCGTCGTCGTCGGCCACACGTTCTTCTCCAACATCCTGCCGCCGTTTGTCAAAGCACATACACCGGTCGGCCCCGCCGAGATCGGGATCATCATCCTGCTCAACACGTCCGTCATCGTCATCGCGCAGATCCCGGCGGTCCGCGTGGTGGCGCGGATGCGACGCACGCATGCGTTCGCTGCAGCAAGCGTGCTTTTTGCGGTCGCCCTGTTCGCAGTGTTGCCAGCGACGCTCGTCCACTCAAAGTTGGCTGCGACCAGCATCCTCGCAGGCGTTGCGATCGTCTTGGCATGCGGCGAGATCGCACACATCCTCGTTCTCGGGCCGCTGGTCTCGGATATGGCTCCCGAGCATCTGCTCGGCCGCTACCTCTCTCTCTACAGTCTGACCTTCACCGGCTCTCTCGCTCTCGGCCCGGCGATTGGTGGCGTTCTCCTGCAGACCTCCCCAGATGCCATCTGGTGGGGCGGGGCGCTTGCCGTGCTGCTGGCCGGAGTCGTTCTGCTTCGGCTCGGCGATCGCATTCCCGACCCACTCCTCGAAGCACCGTCAGGTCTTGAATCGGCGCCGGAGGCCGCGTGAACATCACTCGCAGAAGACGGAGCCGTTTCATTGGCCGGCTCTGGTCGCACGCCGACTTCGTGAAGCTCTGGACGGGCCAGTCGATCAGCGAGTTGGGCTCGCAAGTCTCGGTGCTCGCGATCCCATGGTTGGCTGCCGTCGGCTTGCACGTGAACCCAATCGAATTCTCACTCCTCGAGGTACTCAGCTTCCTACCGTTCATCTTGTTCGCGTTGCCAGCAGGCGTTTGGGTGGATCGCCTACGGCGCCGGCCGATTCTCATCGCCTCAGACAGCGCGCGCGCAATCCTCCTCATGCTGATCCCGATTCTCTGGGCGGCGGGCGCGCTGCGCATCTGGAACCTTCTCGCGCTGCAGTTCCTCATCGGAGGCTTCACCGTCTTCTTCGACGTCGGCTACCAGGCATACCTCCCGGCGCTAGTCGAACGCGACGACTTGGTCGACGCCAACTCGAAGCTGTATCTGACGAGCTCGGTTGCGAATGTTGCCGGCCCTAGCGTGGCCGGGGGACTGATCGCGGCGATCACCGCGCCGTACGCGATCCTCGCCGACGCGCTCAGCTTCGTCGTCTCGGCGGTCTTCGTGCTTCGCATCCACCATGACGAGGTGCTTCCCGAGCGAGACGCTGGAGAAGCGCATCCCAGGATGTGGCCGCAGCTGAAGGAGGGGCTCGCCTGGGTGATCGGGAATCGCCAGTTGCGCGCGATTGCTGCGAGCTCGGCCAACTTCAACCTTTGCTTCAACGTAGTGCTCGCGGCTTTCATCCTCTACGCCGTGCGCAGCCTGCACCTGTCGGCGATCGAGCTGGGCGCAATCTTCGCCGTGGGGTCCGCCGGCGCCGTATGCGGAGCCTTGCTCGCCAATCGGATTCAAGAGTCGATCGGCATTGGGCCGACGATCGTTTCGTCCGCAGTCCTCTTGTCGACCGGCTCGATCGCTTTCCCTCTCGCGCCGCGATCGTTCGCGATTCCCGTCTTGATGTTCGGGTACGGCCTCCTCTCGGTCGGCGTGGTCATCTACACCGTCGCGCAGGTCAGCTTTCGCCAGGCAATCACCCCGGAACGCCTGCAAGGGCGGATGAGCGCTGCGATGCGGTGGATCGTCTGGGGTGCGATCCCGCTTGGGACTCTGATCGGTGGAGCGATCGGCCAGACGGTCGGACTCCACTTTGCCCTCTGGGTCGGCGCGATCGGTGCCCTGCCCACCTTCCTCTTCGTCTTTCTATCCCCGGTTCGCTCGATCCACGCGATCCCCGACGAAGTAGCCGGGTCAACGAAAGCGGAGACCGAACGTGCGCTCGCTTCCCTTGACGTCGCCCCCATGTCTCTGGCGGAGCCCTGACCGCCCCGGTGGAGGAGTCGGTCTGTTCGAAACTACGAAAAGGAGGACACGGTGAGTTCGTATCAGCTGCTTGACGTGAGTGAGGTGGAGGCGCGGAACGGGATCTTTCGTGCGTTGACAGATCGTCTCGGCGTCACCGGCTTTCGGATCAATCAGCTCGAGCTGGTTGCAGGCGCAGAGGGACTCGAGCACGATCACGCCGGCAACGAGCAAGAAGAGGTCTACGCCGTAGTCGCGGGGGGCGGCGTGCTGCGGCTAGGCGGAGAAGAGATTCCGCTCCGCGCCGGCCACTTCGTCTATCTCCCGCCGGAGGTGCCCCGACAGATGGTGGCAGGCGACCAGGGGCTGACTTGGATCGGCATCGGCTCGGCCACCGACTAGACGAAAAGCCCTACCAGCTGCGCGGCCTAACGGCCGCGCAGCCTGCCGAAGTCTGAACGGCGAAAAGGAGATCCGATGGAGAACTACGACATTCGCTACGACGACAAGTACGGCCAGTTGACACACATCGATCTAGCTGCCGAAGGGGCCGCGCACGACCCGTGGTTCAACCAAACGCTCACAACGGTGAATGACTATGCAATCCGTCTCGCGGTAATCGACGGTCGGCTCGTCGATTGGCACAAGCATGAGCACGAGGATGAGTTCTTTCTCGTGCTCGAGGGCAGGCTCGAGCTCGAGGTAGAGGGGCGCGAGCCGTTCGTGCTCGGCCCCGATCAGGGGGTGACGATCCCGCGCGGCATCGTGCACCGGCCGCATGCCCTTGGACGCACCCTTGTGCTGATGGTCGAGCCGGCGACAGTCGTGCCGACCGGGAACGACTGACGAACGATACGAGCCCTGAAACGTCATCGCCGGTTGATCGGGTCGGCAGGGCGAGTCTGGGGCGCCCCACTACCCTGCGGGCATCTCGTCGGCTACACCTGCGAGTTCGCCTTCTCTCGCGCCTTCACAAAGCACCGCGGTGAGCCACCAGGCCGCTACCGAGAGCGGATTAAGAACTCTCTCGCGGCGTGACCTCAGCCCGAGGCTATGCCGAGCACCGCGGTTGCAGCGGCGAGCCCGAGGAGCGCCGCGTCACCGAGTAGAAATCCGGCCGAATCATGGATCCGCAGTCGAAATGTGAGCGCGGCTGCCATCAGGACCACGAGGCCGATCGCCCCGACAGTCGCAAACGGCATGATCGCGTACCCGATCAGGAGCCCGACACTCGCTGCCGCCTCCGGAACGGCAATCCATCGATAGCGATCCCAAGGGATTCGCAGCTTCTCAGCGGTCTGCACCTGCTGCCGCTGCCGCAGAAGCTTGCCGACCGCGGCGCTACCGAAGACGAAGATCAGCACGCCGGAGAACAGATCCGCCACAAGCATTTGAAAGCTCCTTTCGCTAGGCTCTCGAAGTGTCTTCGTACGGAAGCTATCTTAAATATCTAAGATACCATGCCGCCTAAGTCAAAATTGCGACGTCGCGAAGAAGCCGTCCGTGACCTGAAGCTGAACCTGCGCCGATTCGTCGTCGAGCTGATCGTCTCGAGCTACGAGGCGGCCGAGGACGTCGACATGAACCCGACAGACCTTGGGTCGCTTTGCCTTCTGCTTCTCTACGGGCCAGCACCAGCGGGACGGCTCGCCGAGCTCACCGGGCTGACCACCGGCGCCGTGACAGGGGTGATCGACCGGCTTGAGAAGGGCGGATTCGCGCGCCGCGAGCTTGATCCCGCCGACCGGCGGAAAGTGATCGTCGTCCCGAACCCAGAGCGTGTCGACCGCGACCTCTTCCCCCACTTCCCGAGCCTGCAGCGGGCGGCCGCACAGCAGTTCTACGACAACTTCAGCGTCGCCGAGCTGGAACGGATCACTGAGTTCCTGTCACGGCTGAGAGCACCGGCCGGGTAGTCCTCAGGAGGCACCGGCCCGACTGAGCGATGTGGCATCGGAAAGGACACGAGAGCTTCCCGAGTCCCTCTTCGCCGGAGCTCGGCACTGCCCGAGCCGTCCGGCAGATCGCCGTCGCCGCTCTGACCACGACGATCCGCCCTCGTTCGGCTTCGTTGGGCGATGCCGGGGGCGGGACTTGAACCCGCACGGCCCGAGGGCCACCCGATTTTAAGTCGGGCGCGTCTGACCAGTTCCGCCACCCCGGCCGGCTGAGAGTACCGCCGACAGCCGCGCTGGATACCCTGCGGGCCGATGACGCACGACACGATCGTCGCCCTCTCCGTGCTCGGAGTCGTCGGCCAGGTGCTCATCGGGCTCGGGATCGTCGTCGGCCTGCTCGCGCTCGCGGGCGTGCGTGCGCCGCTCGACGCGCTCCGCAACCTGCTCTGGGGCTACGAGCTGTGGGGGGCATTCGTCGTCGCGTCGATCGCAACCGGCGGGAGCCTCTTCTACTCGCAGGTTGCACCCTTCGTCCCCTGCGAGTTCTGCTGGTTCCAGCGGGTCCTCATGTACCCGCTCTCGATCCTCACGCTCTTCGTCGCGGCCCGCGGCGACAACCGGGCGGCGCGCTACCTGATCCCGCTCCCGGTCGTTGGAGCGGGCACGTCGATCTACCACATGCTGATCGAGCACGGCGTGATCAAGGAGCCCGCGAAGTGCACCGCGACCGCCGGCGGCTGCGGCACGAACTGGATCTTCAAGGAGGATTTCGGCTATCTGACCATCCCGACGCTCGCCCTCACGGCCTTCCTCCTGCTCATCGGATTCTTGCTCCTGGCCTCCACCGGGGAGGCCGAGGCGCCCGCTACTCTTCCCGCGCATGCCGAGCGGTAAGAGGGCGAGACAACAGAGGCAAGCCGCGGCCGCTGCGCCGCCGCCCGTGCGCTCGAAGGGCGCCGGCGGGAGTCGCGCGCGCCAGGCGTCGCCGCGCGCGCTCGCCATCGCCGGCGGCGTCGTCCTTCTCGTCGTGATCGCAGTCGTGCTCGCAGTCGTGCTCAGCGGCGGCAAGAAGAGCTCGACCGGCAACTTCCCGGCGGTCGGCAGCGCAACCTGGGTCGGCGCTCTCACCGGATCGACCGACGTGCGCGACCTCTTCAAGGGCATCCCGGAGTCCGGGCTCATCCTCGGCAACCCGAACGCGCCCGCGACGCTGACCGAGTTCATCGACCTGCAATGCCCGGTCTGCAGGGACTTCGAGACCACGCAGATGCCGACGCTCATCCAGAAGTACGTTCGCACCGGGAAGCTGAACGTCCGGATGGAGCCGTGGTCGATCCTCAGCGCGCCGGATTCCCCGCGCGGCCAGGCGGCGACGATCGCAGCGTCGGAGCAGAACAAAGCCTTCCAGTTCGCTCAGTTGCTCTACGACAACCAGGGCCTCGAGGACACGGGTTGGCTGACCGAAGACTTCGTCGGCTCCGCAGCGTCGAGCGTGGACGGCATGGATCCGCGGCGCGTTCTCGACGGCCAGGGCTCGTCGACGGTCAAGAACACGGTCAACGACGTCGACAGTCAGGCCAGCGCCCAGAACTTCAGCGCCACGCCCACCCTTCTGCTCAATCACAAAGGTCAAAAGGCGCACGTGGTCTCGCAGGGCTTGCCCGACGCCACGAAGCTCAAGTCGCAGATCGAATCGGCGATCCAGGGCTAGTCCCGAAAGTGCGCAAAGTGCGCGCTTTTTCTTGCTTGACCTCCAGGGGCTCCCACGCATAGGCTCTGCGAGCCGGTTCCGATGGACTTTCGGGTTCGTCGGGGCCGGCGTTTTAGTGGTCCGTCCGACGGCGTGGGTACATTCCCGCGCCCCATGTTCGGACTGATCGCCATCCTCTTCGTCGTCATTGCGGCGCTCGGCGCCGGCGCCGTCTTCGTGCCACGCCTGCTCCGGAGCGAGCTCGGCGAGCTGCAGGAGAGAACCTCGAACGAGCTGTCCACGAGGAATGCGGAGTTCGAGCTCCGCCTGCAAGGGCTCGAGCAGACCCTGAACACGCGACTCGCCGCGTCGACCCAGACGACGACGCAGATCCACGACCGCCTGGGCCAGATGACGCAGGCGACGGCGGAGATGATCGCGCGGGCGAAGGACCTCGGCAAGCTCGAACAGGCCCTGCGTCCACCGAAGGCCCGCGGCGGCTTCGGCGAGCTCCTGCTCGAGAACCTCCTGCGCGACCGGCTCCCGCCCGACGCGTACGAGCTGCAGTACACGTTCGAGAGCGGCGAGCGCGTCGACGCGGTGATCCGCGCCGGCGGGCGCCTGCTGCCGGTCGACGCCAAGTTCCCGCTCGACAACTTCGAGCGCATGGCGGCCGCGGAGGGCGACGAGCAGCTGCTCCACGAGAAGGCCTTCGGCCGCGACGTCAAGGGCCACATCGACGCGATCGCGTCGAAGTACATCCGCCCAGAGCTCGGCACCTTCGACCTCGCTTTCATGTACCTGCCGGCCGAGGCGATCCACTACGAGCTGATCAGCGGCAAGACCGGCGCCCTCCTCACCTACGCCCACGAGAAACGGGTCTTCCCGGTCTCGGCTACGACGTTCAGCGCCTACCTCCAGATGATCGTCCTGGGCCTGAAGGGCCTGCAGATCGAGCAGCGCGCCGAGGAGGTCATGCGCTACTGCGCCGCGCTCCAGCAGGAGTTCGGCAAGTTCAAGGAGGACTTCGACCTCGTCGGCACGCACCTCGCACGCGCGCACGGCAAGTACGCCGACGCCGAGAAGCGCCTCGACCGCTTCGAGACGAAGCTCGACCAGGCAGCCGACGAGCAAGCGGAGCTCGACGCCGCCGAGCCGCCACGTGCGCTCGGCTCGGCCGACCGCGCGGCCTAGAACCGCAACAGCGCGGCCGCGTCGCCCCTCTCCCCTCTCCTCACGCCCGATTCTGTGCCTCCGGAGGGCCGTCCCGGGAACGTCAATCCGCCCTGAATCGTTTAATACTGCAGACACGTTTTGTGAGAGAGGAACCAGATGAGCAACGTACGTGACGTAATCGTGATCGGCGGAGGGCCGGCGGGATATACCGCAGCGCTCTACGCCGCGCGCGCCAACCTGCAGCCGCTCGTGATCGAGGGCTTCAGCTGGGGCGGCCAGCTCATGATCACGAGTGACGTGGAGAACTACCCGGGCTATCCCGACGGGATCATGGGCCCCGAGATGATGGCCGAGTTCCGGCGCCAGGCAGAGCGCTTCGGCACCGAGTTCGTGACCGACGACGTGACGCGCGTCGACTTCTCCGAGCGCCCGTTCCGCGTCTGGGTCGAGGGTGAGGAGCACCGCGCCAACTCCGTGATCGTCGCGACGGGCGCGAGCGCACGGTGGCTCGGGCTCGACTCCGAGGAACGGCTGAAGGGCCGCGGCGTCTCTGCGTGCGCAACGTGCGACGGCGCGTTCTTCCGGGACAAGCACATCTTCGTCGTCGGCGGCGGCGACTCGGCGTTCGAGGAGGCACTGTTCCTCACGCGCTTCGGGTACAAGGTCACGCTCGTGCACCGGCGCAGCGAGTTCCGCGCGTCGCAGATCATGATCGACCGCGCGCGCGACAACGAGAAGATCGAGCTCAAGACGCCCTTCGTCGTCGAGGAAGTGCTCGGCGAGGACTCGATCAGCGGGCTCCGGCTGCGCAACGCCGAGACCGACGAGGCGGAGGACGTCGAAGCCGGCGCCCTCTTCGTCGCGATCGGCCACGACCCGAACACGACGCTCTTCGTCGACCAACTGGATCACGACCCGAACGGCTACCTCGTGACGAAGCCGGGCACGACCGAGACGAACATCCCCGGCGTCTTCGCGGCCGGCGACGTCCAGGACCACGTCTACCGCCAGGCGGTCACCGCCGCCGGCAGTGGCTGTATGGCCGCCCTCGACGCGGAGCGCTTCCTCGCGGAGGCGGAAAGTCACGCGGGCACAACGCTCACCGCGCCGAGACCCGAAGCCGAGCGGACAGCTCAGCCGACGCAGGTCTAGCTGCGCGCGCGGCGAATCCGCGCGGCAATGGCCGCAACCTGGATCGACCTCGTCGACCCGTCTCTCGAGGAGTTGCGCGGCAAGGCACCGCGCGAGCTCGAGGAGACGGCCGTCGACCGGCTGCTCGCGCCGCCACAGCACGAGGACGAGCCACGGCCGACGCTACAGGGACACGGCGACTACGTCTTCGGGGTTTTCCTGATCGCGGTCGCCGACCGGGCGAGGGACTCGGTCTACTACCAGGAGATCGACGTCGTCCTGACCCACGACACGCTTCTGACGGTGCGGAAGACGCCCCCGGGAAGCATGCCCGCCTGCGACGTGGACCTCGTCCGCAAGAGTGTGAAGCCGGACGACTCGGCCGGGATGATGGCCTACCGGCTGATCGACGAGATCGCGGAGCGGTACCTCACCCTCGTCGACGACCTCGACGAGGAGATCGACGAGCTGGAAGACATCGTCGAGACGCAGCCTGCCGACCGCACTCGGGCCCGCATCTCCTCGCTCCGCCACGATCTGCTGCACATCCGCCGCACGCTGACCCCGATGCGCGACTCCGTCCGGCGCGTGATCGACAACACCGTGGAGGTCGAGGACGGAGCCGAGGTCTTCCCGCACGACGTCGAGGTCGCCTTCAACGCCGCCTACGACAAGTTCCTGCGTGCGTCCGACGGGCTCGACCTCGCCCGCGACCTGCTCGCCGGCGTCCGCGACTACAGCCAGGCGAAGATCGCCAACGACCAGAACGAGGTCATGAAGCGGCTGACGGTGATCGCGTCGCTGCTCCTCCTCCCCACGTTCATCGTCGGACTCTACGGGCAGAACTTCGTCGACATCCCCGAGCTCCGCTGGCACTTCGGCTACGCGTTCAGCTGGGGAGTAATCCTCGGCACGACGGCGTTACAGCTCTGGTGGTTCCGCCGCAGCCGCTGGTTCTGATCCGCTGCTACCGCATCCCGTTTTCGACGAACGTCGAGCGGGTCTCCCTGGCCGCCGGCCACAAGGGGCTCGAGATCGAGTGGATCGACGTGGCTCCGGACGACCGCTCGCCGGTCGAGGCGGTGAGCGGCCAGCCGCTCGTGCCGGTGCTCGTGGCCGGCGACGAGGTCGTCTCGGACTCGCCACGGATTCTCGATTGGCTCGAGGAGCGATTTCCGGCGCCTCCGCTGCTGCCGCGGGATCCGGTGCGCCGGGCCGAGGTGCAGATCTTCGCCGACTGGTTCAACCGGGTCTGGAAGCGGTTCCCGAACGCGATCGACCACGGGACCGGAGACCCGGCGGAGCATGCGGCCGAGATGCGCCGCGCGGTCGAGCGCTTCGAGGCGCTCCTGTCCGGGCGCGACTACCTCTGCGGCGAGTTCGGGCTCGCCGACGTGACGGCGTTCCCGTTCCTCAAGTACGCGTCGCTGGGGCTGCAGGCGGGAGACACCGACTCGTTCCACGCGGTGCTCGCCGGGCAGCTGCCGCTTCGTCCCGACTCGCCGTTGCACGCCTGGGTAGCGCGGGTCGATGCCCGGCCACGAGGCTAACCTGACGCTGTGCCGCACTTCATCTGCCCTAACTGCAAGGAGCGGTCGATCGACATCGATCGCAAGGAGGGGATGTTCGACGAGGCCGTCGCGTGCCACCACTGCGGCTTCGGCTTCCTCTTCGAGCTGATGGACGACTACTACCCGGCGCCGACGACAGGGCTCGTGACGTGCGACCAGGAGGGGCGGATCCTCGCGCTCGGGCGCGGCGTCTTCGAGCTGAGCGGGTGGAGCGAGACCGAGGTGCTCGGCTCGGACGTCGTCTCCGCCTTCGGGCTCGCCGGGTTCGAGGAGGAGAAGAACCCGGTCAAGCTCTCGCTCGAGTGGGGCGTGCGGCGGCTGAACGAGCAGCTGCAACTGCGGACGAGAAGCGGCTCGGTCAAGCGCGTGATCGGGGACTTTTTCCCCGCACTCGACGACGACGGCGGGCTGCTCGTCGCCCTCACTCCGGCGCACGGCTAAGTTATCCGGCGGCGCCGAGGCGCCGGGGCGATGGAGCTCGCCACGAACCGCCGCGGAAGGCTGATGGCTCCTACGATCGAATAGGAGCTGAGATGCGCACGATCGTGGCCATCGGCATTGCAGGAGCGCTCGGGGCGCTCGCGCGGTACGGCATCGGCGGGCTGATCGTCAGCCGCAGCGCCCGCGCCTTCCCCTGGGAGACCTTCGTCGTCAACGTGACCGGCAGCTTCGTGCTCGGGTTCGCGTTCACGGTGATGACGGAGCAGCTGACGACGGGCCCGTGGCTCCGCACAGCCGTCGCCGTCGGCTTCGTCGGCGCGTACACGACCTTCTCGACGCTCGCGTTCGAGACGTACCGGCTGCTCGAGGACGGCGCGCTCGCGCTCGCGGCCGCGAACATCTTCGGCAGCGCGGCGGCAGGGCTCGTCGCCGTCTATCTCGGGGTCGTCGCGGGGAGGGCGTTGTGAAGCTCGAGGGCGAAGGCAAGCTGCTGCGGCTCTTCATCGGGGAGTCCGACACATGGCACGGCAAGCCGCTCTACCAGGCGATCGTCGAGCGCGTGCGCGAGGAGGGGCTCGCCGGGGCGACCGTGCTCCGCGGCATCGAGGGCTTCGGCGCCGACTCGCGCCTCCACACCTCCCGGATCCTCCGGCTCTCGGAGGACCTGCCGGTCGTGATCGAGATCGTCGACACGCCCGGGCAGATCGACCGCGTCGTGCCCATCCTCGACGAGATGGTCGGCGAGGGGATGCTCACCCTCGAGCGTGTGCAAATTGTCTCGTACCGATCCAGCGACGAATAGCGTTCTGTGGCCACAATGAGAGCGTGGATTCGCTCCAAGGCCACCTCCTCGTAGCGTCGCCTGCATTGCTCGACCCGAACTTCCGCCGCGCGGTCGTGCTCGTGACGGAGCACACCGAGGACGGCGCGGCGGGACTCGTGCTCAATCGTCCCTCGCCGGTCGAGGTCGCGGGCGCCGTTCCCCAGCTGGAACCGGTGGTCGACGACGGCGAGCCCGTCTGGGTCGGCGGCCCCGTGCAGCCGGAGGCGGTGCTCGTGCTGGGCGAGTTCCTCGACCCGGGCGATGCCGCGGTGCCGCTCTTCGGCGCCCTCGGCTTCCCGTCGCTCTCGGAGCCGGAGGAGATCGTCCCGGCCACGACGCGCCGGCGCGTGTTCGCCGGGTGCGCAGGCTGGAGCCCCGGGCAGCTCGAGGCGGAGCTCGCGGACGAGGACTGGATCCTCGAGCCGGCACTCGCCGACGATGCGTTCACCGACGACCCCGAGGATTTGTGGGGCGAAGTCCTGCGCCGGAAGGGCGGGATCTACGAGCTCGTCGCGCGCATGCCCGAGGATCCGCGCGTCAACTAGCTGACCCGCGCGAAAGCGAAGACGTACGTGAGGCGCGGCAGGGAGAACCGCTCCCCGTAACGCGCGGCGATCTCGTGTACCACGCGAAGGCGTTCCTCGCGCTCGTCCGGCTCTGCGACGAGGAATGCGCTCGCAGTCGACAGGTACCCGACGAGCGCGGCCGGGCTCGACTCCTGGCTCGTCTCCACCATGGTCCGCCCCACCTCGCGGAACCACGGCTCGCCGGGCAGCTCCTCGTTCCGGAACGGGTCGTGGCCCGCGAACCCGACCAGCTCGGCGAGCTCGGCCTGGAGAGGGTCGCGCTCGTCCCACCAGTTCCAAAGCAGGACGAGCCCGCCGCCGGGTCGGATCACCCGGTGCAGCTCGGGCAGCGCTCGCCCGCGGTCGAACCAGTGGTACGCCTGCCCCGCGAAGGCGGCTCCGACGCTCGCGTCCGGGAGCGGGACGGACTCCGCCGACCCGTCGAGCCCTTCTGCGTCGGGCACGGCTTTCCGGAGCTCGGCGAGCATGGGGCCACCGGGCTCGACTGCGACGACGTCGAAGCCGGCGGCGACGAGGCCGCGGGTCAGCTTCCCGGTGCCTGCGCCGACGTCGAGCACACGGACGCCGGGCTCCAGGCCGAGGCGCTCGGCCGCCCAGAGGAGACCCTCCTCGGGATACTCCGGCCGGTGCCGCTCGTAGTCGGCGGCAACTGTCTCGAAGCTGCGCGAGCGTGAGGCGCGATCAGACACGGCTGGACGGGCAGAGATCGTGCAGGACGCAATCCTCGCAGCGCGGCCGTCGCGCGTCGCACACCCGGCGGCCGTGCCAGATGAGCAGGTGCGGCAAACGCGCCCAGTCAGGGCGTGGCACGAGCCGGACGAGGTCGCGCTCGATCTTGACCGGATCTTTCTGGCGCGTGAACCCGAGCCGCTGCGAAAGGCGCCGGACGTGCGTGTCCACCACGATCCCCTGCGTCTCCCCGAGCTCCGACGAGACGACGTTCGCCGTCTTTCGCGCCACCCCCGGCAGCCTGATCAGCTCTTCGAGGCGTCGCGGCACCTCGCCGTCGAAGTCCTCGAGCAGCATCCGCATCGCGCCGCGCAGCGACTTCGTCTTCTGCCGGTAGAAGCCGGTCGGGAGAATGTCGCGCTCGAGCTCCTCCTGCGGCACCTCGAGATAGTCCTCGGGCCTGCGGTACTTCTCGAACAGCGCCGGCGTGACGCGGTTGACGTTCACGTCAGTCGTCTGCGCCGAGAGCATCACGGAGACGAGCAGCTCGAGCGGGCTGCGGAAGCGGAGGGCGATCGCGGCGTCTGCGTGCTCGACGGCGAGGCGCTCGATGACCGGCCGGATCCGTTCCTTCTTCGGCCCGACGCGCCTGCGGGCCTCTTGGAGGTAGCTACGAGGCAATGGCTTCGGGGTGCCACGAGCGCAACCGCGGCCCAGCGCAGACGAGGTCGAGCGCCGGGCAGCCTGCGCACGCGAAGTCGCTCGGCGTCGGCGGGAACTCGCCCGCCTGGATCCGCGCGATCGCGGCGGACAGCTCCGCCTCCAGCTCCGGGACGTCCGCCTGGGAGAAGACCGCCTCCACCGGCGCGTCGGGACGCTCGAGGAAGTGGTAGACGACCTCGACCACCTCGGCTCCCGCGCGGAAGCACGCGAGCGCGTAGACGAGCCGCTGCAGGCGGTAGTCGGCCTCGACGACCTCCTCGGGCGCCGCCTCGCCGAGCGCGTTCGTCTTGTAGTCGACCACCAGCGCGCGCCGTTCGGCGAGGTGGAAGGCGTCGATGAAGCCGTGCACGAGCACGCCGTCGTGCTCGAAGGTGAAGTGCCGTTCTTTCTCCACGCCGGCCAGTGCGGCGACGCGGCGGGCGAGATCCGACTCGCAGTACGCGGCGACGAAGCCCCGGACCAGCTCGTCCTCGAGCTCGGGCACGACCGGTGCGGCGAGGTCGATCTCCTCGAGCAGGGTGTGCACGGCGGTGCCGATCTCGACGCCGGACCGCTCACCCTCCGCTTCGCCCGCGACCTCGACCGGCCGCTCGCTCATCCCGAGCCCGTAGCGCGCGAAGTACTTGTACGCGCACTGCTCGTAGAGAGAGAGCGACGTGAACGAGAGCCTGCGCACGCGATGGAGCGGCGGCTCGGGCAGCGCCACGAGCGGAGGCAGCTCCGGCGCGGTCGGTCCGGCGGCGATCTCCTCGATCGATGCGAAGAGCGCGAGTTGGCCCTCATCCTCGGCGAGCACCGGCTCCGCCTCCGCCGCCGCAGCCGCGGGCTCTGGGCTGTAGCGATCGAGACGGACGAGCAGCCGCGCGTCGCCGCGGACGAGCTCGAGCGGCGCGTCACCGCCGTGCGCCAGCTCCTCCTCGGCACCGAGCCGGTCGAGCACCCAGGCGATCGGCGTCGGCGTCTCCCGCTCGGAGCTGAGCTCGACGGAACCGGAGACGATCAGGCGCTCCTTCGCCCGGGTCATCGCGACGTAATAGAGGCGCAGACGCTCGGCCCGTTCCGCCTCCTGCCGCGCTTCCTTCACCGCCTCGTAGTCGAATGCGCCGCGGCGCTTCGCCGTCACGGGATCGGCAACGCGGAAGCCGAAACGGCCGTCGGGCAGCGCGAGGATCTCGTCCGGCGACGGCGGCACACGATCGCGTCCGGCGTCGGCCACGATCACGACCTTGAACTCAAGCCCCTTCGCTGCGTGGATCGTGAGCAGCCGGACGGCGTCGGCTCCTTCCTCCTCGGCGACGGCTTCGAGCTCGCGTGCGCCCACCGCCTCCTGCTCGGCGACGAAGTGGACGAAGCCCTCGACGTCCGGACCGCGCAGCTCCTCGTACGAGCGCGCGAGTCGCGCGAGCTTGCGCATGTTGGCGTAGCGCCGGCGGCCGTCCCACTGCGCGAGCACGGCGAGGTCGTAGTCGTGCGCCGCGACGACCTGCTCGCAGAGCCGCTCGAGCGAGAGCCGCGGCATGGCCTCGACGAGCCGGTCGTAGCGCTGGCGGAAGGCGCGCATCAGGCGCTCGTCGCGCTCGCCGAGCCCGGGCGGCAATGCGTTCTCGAGCCCGGTGAAGAGCGGCCGCCGTGTGGCGACGCGGCGCAGCAGCGCGAGCGCGTCGTTCGAGACGCCGACGAACGGCGAAGCGAGCACCGACAGGAGGGCCGTGTCGTCGTAGCGGTTCTGCAGCAGCCGCAGATAGGCGAGCATGTCGACGACCTGCTGCTGGCCGAAGTAGCCCTTGCCGGTCGCGCGATAGGTCGGCAGGCCTGCCCGGCGCAGCTCGTCCTCGTACCACTCGGCGTCGGTGCCTGCGGCGAAGAGGAGGACGATCTCGCCCGCCGTCGCCGCGCCGTTGTCGACGAGCTCGCGCACGCGCCGCGCCACCGCCCGCGCCTCGCCTCGGCGCCAGTGGACGCCACTGTCCTTGTAGCTCTCCTTGTCCGTGACGAGCAGCTCGACGGGATGACCGAAGACGGGATCCGGGAACTCCGCGGCTGCCGCGAGCTCCTGGAACTCGCCGCCGAAATCGGAGCCGAACAGCTCGTTGACCGCGGCGAGCACCTCCGGCCGCGATCGGTAGTTGAGCGTGAGCGAGAGCGGTTGCCCGGCCGCCTCGCGCCGTTCGCGGAAGACCTGCACGTCCGCGTGGCGGAAGCCGTAGATCGACTGGAACTCGTCGCCGACGAAGAAGAGCTCCGTCTCGTTCGTTCGCAACAGGTCGACGATCTCGGTCTGCAGGCGGTTCGTGTCCTGGAACTCGTCCACGAGGATCGTCCGAAAGCGACCCTGCTCGCGCTCGCGCAGCTCGGGCTGCGAGCGGAGCAGCTCGCGGGCCTCGAGCTGGAGATCTTCGAAGTCGAGCGCCGACTCGCGCGACTTGGCCTGCGCGTACCGGTCGGCGAAGAGCGTCAGCAGCTCCTGCAGGAGCGCGCGGTCGCGCGCGGCGGCCTCGTCGAGCGCCGCCTGCTCGACCGCCGCCAACGCATCGCAGTACGCGGCCGCCCGGTCGCCGCGCGCCTTGAAGCCGGCGAGGTTCATCAGCCGGTCCGGCCGCCGGTCGCGCTCGAGGAGCTCGAGCAGCTCGGCGGCCGTCCGCTGCTGCGCGTCCGTCGCTTCCGGATCGGAGGCGAGCGTCAGCGCGGCAACGCGGAGCTCGTCGACGCGCTCACCGAGCTCCGGCCGCGCGGCAACCGCGAGGTCGAGCTCACGGCCGGCCGCGCGTAGCGTCTCGTAGACGCTCGTCAGCATCCGCCGCAGCCGGTCGCTGCCGTACGTCGCGAGCAGCTCGAGGCGTTGCGGGTCGTCTCCCGCGCAGAACTCGGCGAGCGCCTCGCCGAACGCCTCCGACCTGAGCACCGCGGCCTGCGCCTCGTCGAGCTCGCGGAAGCGCGGGTCGAGGCCCGCAGCGAGCGGATACGCCCTGAGCAGGCGCGCGCAGAAGCCGTGGATCGTCGAGATCCAGGCGCCGTCGAGCTCGCGGGCGAGATCGGGCCGGCCACGGTCGGCAAGCGCTGCGCGGATCCGCGTGCGCAGCTCGCCGGCGGCACGGCGCGTGTACGTGATGACGAGGATCGAGTCGACGTCGAGCCCGCGATCGCAGACCGCGCGCACCACCCGCTCGACGAGCACGGCCGTCTTCCCGGTCCCGGCGCCGGCGGAGACGAAGACCTCGCCCCCCGCCTCGACCGCGGCGAGCTGCTGCCCATTCAGCGCGTTCCCGCTCATGCGCGCTCGATCCTGCAGACCGTCCAGAGGTCGCACCAGCTCGGGCACTCGCCGCCGAGCGGGTCGTGGCGGACGTCGCCCTCCCGGATCCGCCCGGCGAGCGCCGTCGCCGTCCCGCGCGCCGAATCGACGACGCCCCAGAACGCCTCCTCGTCGAGGTAGTCGTGCGAGACGTAGCCGGGCAGCGTCTCGGCCTCGGACCCGCGGACGAGGCCGCGCGGCTTGCGTGCCCCCGCGAGCGGGCGGTAGAGGCCGCCGAGCGGCTCGAGCCCGACCAGGTCACGCAGGACGAGCATGTAGAGCGGGATCTGCAGCCGCAGCTCGCTCTCGATCTGCCTCGCGGAGTGCGCGCTCTTGCCGGACTTGTAGTCCTGGACGACGCCTCGCGCGCCGAACGGATCGACGTCGATGCGGTCGATCTTCCCGGAGAGCGTCAGGCCCGGCCCGAGCTCGAGCCCGCGCTGCAGCTCGGGCGCCGCCCGCTCGCTGCCGAACGAGACCTCGAAGCGGCGGGGCACGAGCGGCAGCTGCGACTCGCACTCTTCCTCGACGAATGCGGAGAGGTCGCGCCAGAGCGTCTGGTCGAGCTCGCGTTCCTGCATCTCGGTGAGATCCATGCGCACGCCGGCGATGGATTCGTCGAGGCAGCGGCGCATCAGCCCCGTCGCGGCCTCGACGTGTTGCGGCTCGAGCTTCTCGACGCCGAGCTCCGCCGGGATCCGCGTGAAGAAACGGTGGAGAGCGGCGTGAGCGACGCTGCCGCGCTGCTTTGCGTCGGGCTCGGCGTCGATCGTCCTCGGGTCGAGGAAACGCTCGACGAACCACGCGGACGAGCAGTCCGCGAAGCGCTCGAGCTCGGTCACTGCGAAAGAGGTGCGCGAGCCGAGCTGCTCGAGGATGAACGGATGCGTGATGCGCGTCGGCCGCCGGAAGGCGCCTAGCGCGCGCTCGAGTCGCCGCTCCCAGCCGTTTGCCCGGGCGAGCGCCTCCGCCTCCACCCGGTCTCGAGCTGCGAGCTCGGCGAGCGCCCGTAGCCGCTCCCGCTCGCTCGGCGCCTCCTCGAGCGGCCACGTCAGCGCCGAGAGCGGGCGCCGGCGGGTCCAGCGCCGCACGTCGTCGCCGTCGAAGACCGCCTGGACGTCGTGCCAGAACGGGCTCGCCTCGCGCGGGCTGCCGTCGTCGTCCGCGGCCTCGCGCACGAGATAGAGCCGCTGCGACGCGCGCGTGCAGGCGGTGTAGAAGAGGTAGCGGTCGCTCGCGACCGGGTCGGGCCGCTCGAGCCGAGCGCCTCTCTCGTCGAGCGTCCGCCTCACGTCGTCGTCGAGGAACGGTGAGCCCGTGCCGCGGCGAGGGACGACCCCTTCCTCGAGCCCGAGGACGAAGACCGCGTCGAAGCGCCGAGTGCGGGCGCGGAGCAGGTCGACGACCGCCACGCGCCCCGCCGCGTCGCCCGCTCGTGGCGGGAGCGCGGCACGCTCGATCGCCGCGAGGATGTCCTCGCGACTCAGCGCGCTGCCGAGCTCATCCCAGCTCTCGAGCTCGTCGAGCAGCCGTCTCACGGTCTCGTACGCACGAAGGTCGAGCCGGCTCGCGGCGTCCGCGGGCGGCCGCTCGAGGCCGTACGCGTTGCGCAGCATGCGGTCCAAGAGCTCGCGTACCGCCTCGACGGGATCCGCGGCATCCTCGAGCTCTTCGAGCGCCGGCAGGGGCGCGCCACGCAGGCGCTCCGCCTCGTCGACGACGCGCTCGGGAGCCTGGACGGCCCGCCCGCGGAGCCGGCCCTCGACGAAGTCGACCGACCGGCGCTCCAACCCGGAAAACGGCGAGCGGAGGTAGGCGAAGAGGTCGTTCCGCGTGCCTCCTCCCCACGCGAAGCGCAGCAGAGCCGCCAGAGCGTGCACGAGCGGGGTCTGGGTCAACCGCAGCTCGCCGTCGACCGCGAACGGGATCCCGAACGAGCCGAGCACGGTCTCGAGTGCGCCGCGGATCCGATCGTAGCCCGGCACGACGATCCCGATCTGCTCGAGCGACGTGCCGCGACGGGCGAGCGCGAGCACTTCCTCCCCGACGAGCTCGAGCGTCCCGCGGCTACCGGCGCCTTCGAAAAACCGGATCACCCCGTCGAGCGGCGGCGCCTCGCCGGGCTCGTCGGAGAAGAGCACGCGCTCGAGGTGCGCGAGCGCGGGCGGCGCGATGGCCCCGTAGTTCGGCGGGAGCTCCTCCACGGGCTCGGCGGCGAGACCGGCGAGATCCTCGGCAGTCCGCCGGAGCGCGGCGAACGCCGGCCGTCCGGGCTCGTAGGGAAGCGAGACGGTGACGTCAGTGCGCGCGGCGAGCGCCTCGATCAGCGCCCATTCCGCTCCGGTCAGATCCTCGAATCCGTACGCGAAGACCGGCTCGCCGTGCCAGGCGTCGAGGTCGGCGCGAAGGCGCTCGACGGCATGACTACGCAGCGCGCCCCGGTCCCAGCGCTCGAGCCGGTCGAGCTCGTCGCGGTACGCCGCGTAGAGCTCCGCGAGCTCGCCCTCGAGCGCGTCGGGAGCCACCAGCCCGTCCTCGAGCTCGGCGAGCGCCCGCTCGAGCGAGTCGACGAAGCCGGCGTGACTCGCCGAACGGGCGTAACCGGAGAGCTGCGCGACGCCGACGACTCGGCGAACCAGGAGCGTCTGCTCCACACGGCCCAGCGGCCGGCGCCTGTCCGGTGAGCCCTTCGCGAGGCGGCGAAACAGGTCGTCGAACGTGTCGATCGACCCGCCCAGCAGCGCCGGGCGCCGCGCCAGCAACTCGCGCTCGACGCGGTCGACGTCCGCCCGGTTCGGCACGATGAGCACCGGCTCGGGCCGCCCCGCCCGGGAATCGAGGACGTCGAGATAGCGGCCGAGCAGAAGCTCGACCTTGCCCGCGTTGGCGGGCCCCGCAATGAGGCGGAGCGGCACCCGCCTACGCTAGCGCTTTGACCGGCGAGCGAAACCTTCGGCTTCACTCGCCGTACTGACGGAACTCCGCCGCCCGGAGAGCGCGGTCCGGCCTCCGCCTGAGCCCCGCTGCGCCGGAGCCTTAGCCTCCGGCCCTTCGTGCCACCGTGCCTCGACTGGCTCGAGGCTTTAGGCAGCCGTAGCCGATTTCGGCTTGCGCCCGCGGCGGGCGACGGCGCGACCCGGAGTCTTGCCGGCGCAGTCGTCGCAGAGGTCGGCCTGCTTCGCCCCACGGCGCGCGTCGGTGTACGTCACCCGCATCACTGCGCCCTTTGCTTCGTCGACCTCTTTGCCGCAGTTGTCGCATACGAGCACCGTTTTCCGAGCCACCGTTGTCCTCCTTCGCAAGGGCGATTTACGCGGAAACCCTACAGAAAGACCTCGTGTTCTATGCCGCCTCGCGTGCACGACGAATTCGCCAGGAACGGAGCAAGCTGAGCATCGCTTGTTCTTCCGGCGAGAGCACCGGATCGCGAGCTCCTACGACGCGCAAATGGCGTGGGCGAAAATCGTCGATCGTTCTGCCTTCGAAGTACTGCTCGAGAACGGCGGGGGAGACGTACGAGCTGCGAGTCACTGCCGGGGTATTTCCCAGGCGTTCAGCGACCTTGCGCATGACCGAGGTCACCGATCGCTTCTGCTCGGTCTCCGATTCGGGAAATCCCTCACGGTCGACCCGCTCGGCGAAGAAGACCGCGGCGAGCAGCGTCCCGCCCCAGGTGCGGAAGTCCTTCGCCGTGAACTCGTCCCCGAGATAGATCTTCACGTAGTCGTTCAACCGCTTGCTCGTGAGGTTGTAGATGCTCCCCTCCCATTCGTATTTGAACGCGCGCGGGCCTCTCAGCTCCAGCATGCTCTTCATCGCTGCGGCGAGCTCGGGCTCGACGAGCTCCGAGCGGACGCGGATCCCATGCTTGGCGGGGAACGAGAGCCGGATGCGACGGGCTCTGACGTCGACGTGCCGCTTCAGGAGCGTGGTCACGCCGAACGTGCCGTCTCGGACGTAGCGCTCGGAGCCGACCCTGAACCAGCCGAGCTCGATCAGCCGCAGCGCGATCGCAGACACGCGCTCGCGATCGAACTCCTCCTGGTCGAAATGGAGTGCCATCGCCTCGCGCAACGCCGGCAACGCCTCGCCGACGCGGATCAGCTTGTCGTATTTCGCCTGCTCCTGCTGGGCGCGAAAATCTGCGCTGTAGAGGTACTGCTTCCGCCCCGCGGCGTCGTATCCCGTCGCCTGGAGCCGCGCCGTCGACCGCGGCGAGATGCAGACGTCCTTCCACGCGGGCGGGATCGCGAGCGCCTCGATGCGCGCAAGCTTCGGCTTGTCCGTGATGCGCTTTCCGCTCGCGTCGTAGTAGCGAAATGCACCCTTCCTGCCTTTCCGGCTCCACCCCATGCCGTCGGGTTGTCGTCCGCAGGCCGGACCGCCAAACGCCGCTAGCATCGGGCGATGCGTGACGAGCGGACGATCGTCGTCCTCGAGGGCGACGAGACGGGGCAGGAACTGCTGGAGGAGGGCCTTCGCGTGCTCGAGCCCGGCGTGATCGGCCTCGAGCTGGAATTCCCGCGATTCGATCTGTCGCTCGAACGGCGGCGCGAGACCGACAACGCGGTCGTGCACGAAGCGGCCGGCGCGATTCGTGAGCACGGGCTCGGCCTGAAGGCGGCGACGGTCACGCCCGAGGGCCGCGGCGACATCGGCTCGCCGAATCGGATCCTGCGCGAGGAGATCGGCGGCAAGGTGATCGTCCGCACCGGACGACGCATCCCGGGCGTCGCACCGCTCGGCGGCGTTCACGCGCCGATCTCGATCGTCCGGATGGCCGTCGGCGACGCCTACGGCGCGAAGGAGTGGCGCGAAGGCGAGGGCGACGACGAGGTTGCGTTCCGCACCGAGCGGATCGAGCGGCGCATCTGCCACGCCGTCGCCGAGTTCGCGTTTCGCCAGGCCGAGCGGACCGGCGCGAAGGTCTTCGGCGGGCCGAAGTACACCGTCAGCCCGACGTACGAGGGAATGCTGAAGGAGGAAATGGATGCGGCCGCAGAGCGTCACCCGGAGGTGCCGTACGAGCCGCAACTGATCGACGCGACGTTCGCCCTTCTCCTTTCCTCCGCAGGCGATCCGCTCGTCATTCCGGCGCTCAATCGCGACGGCGACATCCTCTCGGATCTCGTCCTACCCCTCTTCGGCTCGATCGCGGGTTCGGAGTCGCTGCTCGTCGCGTTCGAGTCCGACTTCGAGCCCGCCGCCATCATGGCCGAGGCCGCCCACGGCACAGCGCCGTCCCTCCAAGGGAAGAACGTCGCCAACCCGATGGCGATGATCCTCGCCGGTGCCGCGCTCCTGTCGCATGCCGGCGAGGAGGCGCAGCCGGCGGGACGTGCGATCCGCGAGGCGTGTCTCGAAGCTGTCGCCCAGGGCGCACGTACCGCGGACCTCGGGGGCCACCTCGGCACGAGCGAGTTCACCGACGACGTGATCGCGCGCGTTCGCGCGAAGCTCGAGGTCTGGGCGAGCCTCTAGCTCGCGACAGCCGAGCGCTGCCAGGTGTCCCAGCCCTCGGCCCACGCAGCGACGAAGAGCTCGGCCGCGACCGGGTCGAACTGTGTGCCTGCTCCGTCCTCGACCTCGGCGAGCGCGTGCTCGTGCGTCAGCGCGTGCCGGTACGGCCGGGGCGAGATCATGGCGTCGAAGGCGTCCGCGATCGCGAGGATCCGGGCTTCGATCGGGATCCTGCGGCCGCTCAGCCCGGCGGGGTAGCCGCCGCCGTCCCAGCGCTCGTGGTGGAAGAGCACGTATGGAAGCGCGTCGTGGAATCTCCGCATCTCGACTACGAGCTCGGCACCCGCCTTCGGATGGCTTCGAATCTCGGCCATCTCCTCCAGCGTGAGCGGGCCGGCCTTGCCGAGGAGCTGCGGCCGCACCTTGACCTTGCCGACGTCGTGGAGCGGCGCCGCCCAGCGCAACGACCGGATGCGCTCGCGATCCCAGCCGAGCTCGCGCGCAACGGGTTCGGCGAGGGCGGCGACGCGGGCGCCGTGGCCGAGACTCTGATCGCGCTGCTCGAGCGCTCGAGCGATCGACGTGAGCATGAGATCCTCGGATTCCGCGCCTGAGCGCGGAATCCTCCGAAAAGGAACTGCGCGGAACGGTCGTGTCGTGCGCTCGCGCGCGGCAGAGGCCGGCGCGAGCGCGCTCCGGCCCGCGGCTAAGCGCGGCTACGCCGAGGCTTAGCCTCCGGCTCTTCGCCAAAGTGGTCGAAACAAAACGAGTGCCGGCACCACGCAAACCCAAGGCAAGCCCTAAGGCCCGGAGCTACTTCCAGATACCCCCGACCGGCGTCCCCCTGCGAGACAACCCGAGCCGGGGAAGCCCCCAGGAGTCCTCGATCGTCCGCAGGAGGCCGTAGTGGTTCGTCGGCTTCGTGAACGTCGCACCGCGCCGCACGGTCGGGCCGAGCGCGAGAGCTTCGACGTGACCTCCACTACCCGTGTCACTCGTCCCCTCGTCGAAGACGACGAAGACGACGCCGCCACGCAACTGCGGCGAGCGCAGCAGCGGCACCACATGAGCTTTCAGCCAGGCGTCGCCGGTCGCGGCGGAGCAGTCGTGCATGTCGTTGCAGAGGTTCGGGACGACGAGTGAGAAGTCCGGCAACCGGTGCCGGGCAAGGTCGTGCGCGAGTCGCGGGAAGGGGACGACGCGGCGCCGACGGCCCGGTGAGCTCGCAATGTCGTGGAAGTAGAGGAACGGGTCGTGCTTCTTCGCGTAGCTGCCCGCCGAGCCGCCGGTGAACCCTGGCTTCGGCAGATCCTCCGCGTAGGTCTTCCACGTCTTGCCCGCAGCCTCGAGCGTGTCGGCGAGATTGCGGGCCTGGACGACACAGTCGGTGCAGTCACTCGCGATTCCCTGCGTCGAGCCGGAGACCAGCGCGAGGTAGTTCGGCAGGCTCGGATGCGTGACTGCGTCGTAGTCGGTGAGCGTCGCGTAGCGGCGCGCGAGCGCGTTGAACGTCGGCGCGTCGGGATTGCCGGCAATCGCCGTCGACTCGTGGTTCTCGAAGACCACGAGGACGACATGCGTGAACCGGGGGACGCGCACCGACGGCGGAGTCTTCGCAGGCACCGTCGCGACCGCCGCGCCACCGCAACCCGCAACCAGCAGCACGAGCGCCGGCGCGAGCCGTCTCAGAGCCGCTTCTCCAACCGCTTCTTGCCGTAATGCGTGGCGAAGAGAACGACGAGGAGGGCCACGACGATCCCAGCGGCGGCGTAGATCCCGTAGCGCTGGATCGCGTCGGCCGCTGCGTGACCCGCGTAGTACGCGACGAGCCCGACCGCCGTCGCCCAGATGATCCCACCCGCCGCGTTCCAGAACAGGAACTTCCACCAGTTCATCCGGCCGATGCCTGCCACCCACGCCGCCGTGTACCGCAGCACGGTGACGAACCGCCCGAAGAAGACGGTCTTGCCGCCGTGCCTCGCCATGAGCCGCTCGGCCGCGGGCAGGAAGCGCTCGGAGTAGCGGCGCAAAAATCCCCACCGCTCGAACAGCTCCCGGCCTCCCCAGCGGCCGATCAGCCAGTAGCCGAGGTTGTCGCCGATGATCGCGCCGGCGGCCGCGAGCACGATCACCCACACGATCGAGTGGTGCCCCTGCGACGCGAGCACGCCGAAGGCGATCAGCGCCGTCTCTCCCGGCAGCGGGATCCCGAACGACTCGAGCAGGACGACCGCGAAGAGCAGGGGCAAACCGTGGTGCGTGAAGAAGTGCGTCAAGGTGCGTAGGCTACGCGGCGGATGAGGGTCGGTATTCCGCGCGAGACGACGCAGGGCGAGCGCCGTGTCGCGCTCGTTCCCGAGAGCGTCGGCAAGCTCGGCGCGGCCGGGTTCGAGCTCGTCGTGGAGACGGGCGCCGGCGACGCCGCCTCGTTCCCCGACAGCGCGTACACCGAAGCCGGCGCGACGCTCGGTGACGCGTGGGAGACGGACGGAGTCGTCAAGGTGCGCAAGCCGTCGGCGGACGAGAGGGAGCGGCTTCGCACGGGCCAGCTTCTGATCGGCTTCCTCGAGCCGCTGTCGGACACTGCCGGCGTCGAGGCGCTGGCGACGCGCAGCGTCACGGCGTTCGCGCTGGAATCAGTGCCGCGGATCACGCGCGCACAGTCGATGGACGCGCTCTCGTCACAGGCGACCGTCGGCGGGTACAGGGCCGCGCTCCTCGCAGCCGAGCATCTCCCCCGCTTCTTCCCGATGCTCATGACGGCTGCGGGAACGGTGCCGCCGGCGAAGGTGCTCGTGATCGGTGCCGGCGTTGCGGGACTGCAGGCGATCGCGACGGCACGCCGGCTCGGCGCCGTGACGACCGGCTTCGATGTCCGCCCCGTCGTGCGCGAGCAGATCGAGAGCCTCGGCGCGAACTGGCTCGACCTCGGCGTGACCGGCGGCGAGACCGAAGGCGGCTACGCGCGCGAGCTGACGCCCGAGGAGATGCAGGCGCAGCAGCAGGCGCTCGAGGGACGCATCGCCGACTTCGACGCCGTGATCACGACCGCCGCCGTCCCCGGCCGGCCCGCGCCGAAGATCATCCCCGCCTCCGCGGTCGAAGCGATGCGGCCGGGCTCCGTGATCGTCGACCTCGCCGCCGAGACCGGCGGCAACTGCGAGCTGACCGAGCCGGGCGAGATCGTCGAGCGCAGCGGCGTGACGCTCGTCGGGCCGACCAACCTGGCGAGCACGATGCCGTACCACGCGTCGACGCTGTACTCACGGAACGTGCAGGCGCTGCTCCTCCATCTCGCCCCCGAGGGCGAGCTGACGCTCGACTGGAGCGACGAGATCACGAGCGGCGCGTGCGTCGCGGGCAAGAAGGAAGGAGCCGCCGCGTGAGCCACAACATGCTGCTCGTCTTCGAGGTGACGATCCTCGTGCTCGCGATCTTCCTCGGCTTCGAGGTGATCTCGAAGGTGCCGACGCTGCTGCACACGCCGCTCATGTCGGGGACGAACGCGATCCACGGCATCGTCGTCGCAGGCGCGATGATCGTGCTCGCCTCAGGTCACAAGGGGCCGTTCATCTGGATCATCGGCTTCCTCGCGGTCGTCCTCGGCTCGGCAAACGTCGTCGGCGGCTTCGTCGTCACCGACCGCATGCTCGAGATGTTCAAGAAGCGCGAGCCGCCGAAGCCGAGCGACGAATGAGCACGAATCTCGCCGACGCCCTCTACCTGATCCCGATCGCCAGCTTCATCCTCGCGCTGCGCTATCTCGCGAACCCGGCGCACGCGCGGCGCGGCAACCAGATCGGCGCTGCCGGGATGCTCGTCGCGATCGTGGTCACGTGGATCAAGGCCGGCGGCGGCAGCTGGTGGGCGCTCGTGATCGCGATGCTGATCGGCGGCGGCCTCGGCGCCGCCGGAGCGCGGAAGGTGCGGATGACCGCGATGCCGCAGATGGTGGCGCTGTTCAACGGAGTCGGCGGCGGAGCAGCGGCGCTCATCGCGCTCGCCGAGCTGCACCGGATCCTGCCGCCCCCCGGGCGCCCAACCTGGGACGTCTCGACCGCGATCGCGCTGTCGGGCCTGATCGGAGCGATCTCGTTCGCGGGCTCGCTGATCGCGTTCGCAAAGCTCCAGGAGCTGATCGGCGGCCGGCCGATCACCTATCCGGGCCAGAACGTCGGGAACATCGTCCTGCTCCTGGCCCTCGTCGTCTTCGCGGTTCTGCTGTCGGCCGGCGTGCAGGCTCAGTGGCTGCTCTGGGTGGTGGTGGTGGGCGGCGGGCTGTTCGGGGTTCTCTTCGTCCTCCCGATCGGCGGCGCCGACATGCCGGTCGTGATCTCGCTCCTCAACGCCTTCACCGGCCTCGCCGTCGCGATCGGCGGCTTCGAGCTGCAGAACAACGTCCTGATCGTGAGCGGCATGCTCGTCGGGGCCTCCGGCACCTTGCTGACGATGCTGATGGGGAAGGCGATGAACCGGTCGATCGGGAATCTCCTCTTCGGCGCCTTCGGCCAGGTCACGGCAGAGGCGGCGGCGGTCGCTGCGGGCGACGGCGGGACCGTGCGGAGCGCGAACGCCGAGGACGTCGCAGTCATGCTCGCGTACGCCCACAAGGTGGTCTTCGTGCCCGGTTACGGCCTCGCGGTCGCGCAGGCGCAGCACGACGTCCGCCAGCTCGCCGACCTGCTCGAGAGCAAAGGCGTCGAGGTCTCGTACGCCATCCATCCGGTCGCCGGGCGCATGCCGGGCCACATGAACGTCCTGCTGGCCGAGGCGAACGTCCCCTATCCGCAGCTGAAGGAGATGGACGAGGCCAATCCCGAGTTCTCGCGCACCGACGTCGCGGTCGTGGTAGGCGCCAACGATGTCGTCAACCCCGACGCGCGCAACAACCAGGGCTCGCCGATCTACGGGATGCCGATCCTCAACGTCGACAACGCTCAGGCGGTCGTCGTGCTCAAGCGGTCGATGAACCCCGGCTTCGCCGGGATCGAGAACCCGCTCTTCTACAACCCGAAGACCGTGATGCTGTTCGGCGACGCGAAGGAGTCGATCACGAAGCTCGTAGCCGACGTCAAGAACCTCTGATGGCGATCGTGGGCGCCCACATGCTCCTGTACACGCCTCAGGCCGACGCGGCGCGGAACGTGCTGCGCGACGTCTTCGAGTGGGAGTACGTCGAGGATCATCCCGGCTGGTTGATCTTCGCGCTGCCGCCGGCGGAGGTCGGCGTCCATCCGTCCGAGGGCTCGACGCAGCATCAGATCTGCCTGATGTGCGACGACCTCGATCAGACGATGGCCGATCTGCGGGCGAAGGGAATCGACTTCCGTGGCGGGATGCAGGAGGAGAGCTTCGGGATCACGACGACGATGCTGCTGCCGGGCGGCATCGAGATCCTCCTGTACGAGCCGCAGCACAAGACGCCGCTCGATCTCTAGCCGAAGAACCGTGCGGGATCGAGCAGCTCGAGCTGCGGCGCGTCGCGGCCGAGGATCGCGTCGGCCACGAGCGCGCCGCACGCGAAGCCGAGGACGTTGCCGTGGCCCGAGTAGCCGCCGGCGACCCAGACGCGCCCGCCGCGGCCGGGCACGGCTCCAACGAGCGGGAGCATGTCCTGCGTCAGCCCGAAGATGCCGGCCCAGCGATGCGTGACCCGCACCTCCTCGCCCGCGAGCTCCTGCAGGAACGACTCGAGCGAGCTCTGGATCGCCGGCGTCGTCTCCTCCACGTCGGTCAGCTCGTCGAGGATCGATACGTCGCGGAAGCCGCCGAGCAGGATCCTGCCGTCGGGGAGCTGCTGCCAGTAGTCGAAGCCCTGGCGCGCGTAATGCGGGCGGTCGTAGAGCATGCGGCCGAGCGGCTCGCTGGCGAGCATCTGCCCGCGTGTGGGCCAGATCAGGTCGGAGAGCTCGGGGACGAGGCCGTGCCCGTAGCCGTCGGTGGCGACGAGCAGGCGCTCGGCGTCGAGTGCCTCGAGGTCGGCGACGGTGTCGTGCTCGCGGATCTCGGCGCCGGCCGCGGTCGCGAGCCCGGCCAGACGACGAACGAAGCGCGCAGGCTGGATCGCGCAGTCGTGGGGATGCGAGATCGCGCCGTGGAAACGACCGGCCGCTCCGCCCGGGACGTCTTCGAGCCACTCCGCCTCGAAGCCGTCCTCGCGCAGGGCCTCGTACTCGAGGCGGATGCCTTCGCGCTCCTCCGCGTCGCCGGCCAGGCGGTAGCTGCCGGTGCGCCGCAACGCGTCGCCGCCGAGCTCGACCATCCGATCCTGCTCCTGCCGCGTCCAGGCCCAGTACGAGGCGGCCTTGTCCGCGCCGTACGTCTCGCGGGCGACGTCGTAGCGGGCGGCACCGCCGCCGAGCGCGAAGCCGCCGTTGCGACCACTCGCGCCCTCCGCGACCGCACGCGCGTCGTGCACGCGGACACGCAGTCCTCCCTTTGCGAGACGGAGCGCCGCCGAGCAGCCGGTCACACCGGCGCCGACGATCGCGACGTCGACACGGCCGTCGAGCTTGGCGTCCGGCCGCGGGGGCTTCTCGTCTTCGAGCCAGTACGGATTCACGAAGCGCGACGGTACACGCCCTCGCTCATGGTCACGCGACCTTCCAGCTCGAGCTCGACGAGCGCGCGCGCGATCGCGTCCGCGCCGAGGCCGGTCTTCCTGACGAGCTCGTCGGCGCTCGCCGGCAGGAGCTCGAGCAGCGGGGACTGCTCCCCCTGTGCCGGAACCGGCTCGATGCCGAACGACACGAGCACGTCCGCGGTGCTCGTCAGCGGCGCGGCACCGAGCTTGAGCAACGCGTTCGTGCCCGCCGAGAGCGAGCTGGTGATCTCGCCCGGGACAGCGAAGACCTCGCGGCCCTCCTCCATGGCGAGATCCGTCGTGATCAGAG
The DNA here is from genome assembly GCA_025928515.1 of Thermoleophilia bacterium. Classification (GTDB taxonomy): domain Bacteria; phylum Actinomycetota; class Thermoleophilia; order Gaiellales; family Gaiellaceae; genus Palsa-739. Next base: position 17,576 of record JAICJI010000012.1, on the reverse strand, counting down.
CGCCGCTACGCTCACGGGCCTCGACGACGACGGTCGCCGAGCACAGGCCGGCGACGATGCGGTTGCGGGCCGGGAAGCGCCACGGCGCGGGCTCGACTCCCGGCGCGTACTCCGAGACGATCAGGCCGACATCCGCGAGGCGCCGTGCGAGCTCGGCGTGTGCAGCCGGATAGTCGCGGTCGATGCCGCAGCCGAGGACGGCGACCGTCGCTCCGGCGGCTTCTAGCGCTCCGCGATGCGCCTCGGCGTCGATCCCGCGCGCGAGGCCGCTCACGACGACGAGGCCGGCGGCAGCCAGCTCGCGGCCCAGGTTGCGTGCCACTGAGGCGCCGTAGCCCGACGAGGCACGCGCTCCCACGATCGCCACCGCGGGCCGCGAGAGCAGCTCCGGCTCCGTGACGCCGCGCAGGAACAGCCCCGCGGGCGGATCGTGGATCGCGCGGAGGAGCGGCGGAAAGTCGGTCGACGACCGCTGCAGGAAGCGATAGCCGTCGGCCGCGAGCCGCTCCAGGTACGCACGCTCGTCGAAGCGGCGGGCGAAGCTTCGCCATCGCTCGCCGCGCGGCGGCCGCACTAGGTGCGTGCCCGTCTCGGAGGCAAAGACCGCGAGCGCGAGCTCAGACATTCGCGAACTCGTCGGGCGATCGGTATGAGAGCGCTTCGGCCACGTGCTCGCTGCGCACAGCCTCGGAGCCGGCGAGCGCCGCGATCGTCCGCGCGACCCGGCCGACGCGCGCATAGCCGCGACCGGACAGGTGCAGCCGGTCGGCGGCCCGGCGCAGCAACGCGTCGGCCTCAGTGTCTCGTGCGGGCGGCTTCGTCGCGAGCCGCTCACGCGCGGTCGCCACACGCTGCGCCACTGCCACGGAGCCCTCGCCCGCCGCGGCGGCCAGCTCCTCCCCGCGCACGCGCGGCATCGCGAGCACGAGGTCGAAACGGTCGAGCAGCGCGCGAGAGAGTTTGTCCCGGTAGCGCGCGAGCCGTTGCGCCGAACAGCTGCATTGCGCGGCGGGGTCGCCGCGGCCGCCGCACGGACAGAGGTTCATCGTCCCAGCGAGCATGAAACGGGCCGGGAACACAACTCGCCCGGCGGCCCGCGAGACCGAGACGAAGCCGTCCTCGAGCGGCTGGCGCAACGCCTCGAGCGCAGGCCGCTGGAACTCCGCCAGCTCGTCGAGGAGCAGGACTCCGCGATGCGCCAGGCTCGCCTCGCCGGGCCGCAGGTTCGGGCCGCCGCCGACGATCGCGGCGGTCGAGGCGCTGTGGTGCGGTGCTCGGAACGGCGCCAACGAGACGAGCGGCTGCTCGCGGTCGACGAGCCCGGCGACCGAGTGGATCCGCGTCACCTCGAGTGCGGCGTCGTTATCGAGTGCCGGCAGGATCCCCGGCAGCCGGCGCGCAAGCATCGTCTTTCCCGTCCCCGGCGGGCCGCCGAGAAGGACGTTGTGCCCTCCCGCAGCAGCCAGCTCCAGGGCGCGCCGCGCGCGCTCCTGACCGCGGACGTCGGCGAGGTCCGGCGCTACCGCGCGGCCGTTGCCGTCTGACGTCAGGGGCGCTTCGGGCTGCAGCTCGCGCTCGCCGCGCAGGTACGAGACGGCTTCGGCGAGATGCCTGATCGGGATCGCGGGCACGCCGGCGAGCGCAGCCTCGCGCGCGGACTCGGCCGGGCAGAGGAGGCGCTCGACGCCGAGCCTGCGCGCACCCTCGGCGACCGCGAGGATGCCGCCCACGCGGCGCAGTCGGCCGTCGAGCGCGAGCTCACCGACCGCAGCGGTTCGCTCGAGCGCGCTCCGGGGCAGCTGCTGGGACGCGGCGAGCAACGCGAGCGCGATCGGCAGGTCGAAGCCGGAACCCTCCTTCCGCAGCTCGGCGGGCGCGAGGTTGACCGTGATGCGCCCGGGCGGGAAGGTCAGCTCTGCGGCCGATATCCCGCTGCGAACCCGCTCGCGAGCTTCCTGGCAGGCGCGGTCCGCGAGGCCGACGATCGCGAAGCCGGGGATGCCGTCGCGGACGTGCGCCTCGACGTCGACCCGCCGCGGCTCGAGACCGACGAGAGCATGCGTGACCGCGCGTGCAAGCACCCACCGAGGCTACGAGCGGGCTGCTGACGCCCATGTGCCGACTTCGTCGCGATACTCCGCCGATGGAGACCATCAATCTTTTCAGCGCCGAGGCCGACGTCCCGCCCGACGGCACCGAGCCGCCCGGCTACCTCGCGAGTGCGTTGCGGCTCGGCCCGAAGCTCGGCGCGTCGCGGCTCGGGATGGGCATCTACGACCTGCCGCCCGGTGAGGCGATCTGCCCGTACCACTTCGAATGGACCGACGAAGAGTGGCTGATCGTGGTCGCGGGATCCGCGACTGTGCGCACGCCCGACGGCGAAGCCGTTTTGAGCCCGGGCGATATCACGTGCTTCCCCGCCGGCCCGGGCGGCGCCCACTCCGTGCGCAACGCCTCGGAGGAACCGGTGCGAGTCGCGATCTTCTCCACGAAGAACGAGTTCGGGATCGCCGAATATCCCGACAGCGACAAGGTCGGCGTCTGGGCGGGCGACGCCCACTACATGCTCCGCCGCGGAAGCCACTTGGACTATTGGGACGGCGAGCGCTAGCCAATCGGCTCAAGCCGCCAAATGCCCGACCAAGTTATCGTCAGCCGACGATGCGCAACTCGCGACTCATTGCGCTGGTCGGCCTCGCGGCCGTGACGGCCTCGCTCGCGTTCCCCGCCGCTGGTTCGGCGCTCGACGCGAGGTTCATCGCGCTGACTGCGACGGGCCCTTCGCAGACCACGCTGACGATGCCGGCGGGCCAGTACCCGGTCTGGCAGAACCGGGACACGGTGTCCCACTCGGTCGTCTTCTCCAACGGGCTCTGCGCGCTGCAGGTCGCGCCGGGCGCGTACGCGCAGTGCGACAACGGCTTCTCGGGCTACGTCGGCCGGTACGCCTACACGGTCGACGGGACGATTCAGGCGAGCGTCGACATCGTGGCCGCCGGACGCGCCGTCACCCTCGCGGCGCGGAGCCACAGGATCGCTCGTCACTCGTCGCTGACCCTGCACGGAACGCTGGCCGACTGGAACCTGTCGCCGCCCGGCCCGGGGGTCCCGCAACCCGTTGTCGTGCTCGCGCGCCACGATCGCCGGCACGCGTTCCATCGCGTCGCGACCGTCATGGCGAAGGTGCGCGACGGGCAGCTGGTGTGGCACCTCCGCGTGCGGCCTCGCGCTCGCGCGATCTACGTCGCGGAAGCGAACTTCCAGCCTCAGGGCGGGCAGGTCTGGCAGCAGGCCCGGAGCCGGCCTTTCAAGGTTCGCCTACGCGGCTAGCACTACTCCGCGCGCGCGACGAGCACATCCTCGAAGTACTCCCCCGCCCGCCGGCCGGTACGCCGGTTGACGTGACGGCGGTGGCGCATCTCGAGCTGGAGGCCGGCGCGCTCGAGGATCTCCGGATAGAGGTCGCGCCGGTCGTTGACCACGACGAGCACCGGCGCGTCCGGACGTAGCGCACTCGAGGCACGCGCGAGCACGGCCGCGATCCCGGCGCGATACGCCTCGAGCGACGCGCGCGACGTCCCCGAGGCAGCAGCTCCGATCTCGCGCTCCCGCCGGTCGTCGAGCCCGAGCAGCTCGTACGCGTACCGGTGTTGCTCGTGGTAATCGATCAGCCCCGGATACGGCGGCGAGGTGAGGACCCCGTCGTACGGACCGGCGAGCTCGACTTCCTGCGCGTCTCCGTGCAGCACGGTCGCCTCGCGCTCGGTGTCGCGAACGGCGGCGAACTCCTCGATCCGCGCCCGCGTGTCCTGCGTGTACCGGCGGAGAAACCTCGTCGCCGACTCGACCGGCCGGCACTCCCGGCGATGCTTGTGGCACCAGTACTCGCCGCGCTGCGGCTCCTTCGGCGCTTCGAGATCGAAATGGGCGGCTCGCCGCGCCGAACGCGCGGCCCGGGAAAGGATCACCCGCAAGACGTCCTCGTGCCGGTACTCGGAGGTCAGGTCGCGGAAGGAGAGCAATTCGCCCGCCGCCTGCGGTGCGTACCAGTCCCGCAGGTAGCCGCCGACGCGGCGCCGGCGTTCCCCCAGCGACTCGAGCCGACCCGACACGTCGTTCAGCTCGTCGGCCAGCTCCGCGAGGTCGTACGGCGCCGTCTTGACGCGCATCAGGAGACAGTTGAAGGCCGCAACGTCCACTCCGGTCGCGTCGAGCCCTGACTCGAGCGCCTGCACAAGGGTCGTTCCCGAGCCCGCGAACGGGTCGAGGACGTGGTCGCCGGCCGCGAAGTAGCGATCGAGAAGCACTTCGACGAGCTGCGGGATGAACTTGCCGTGGTACGGGTGGAGGCGGTGGACGTGCTTCGTCCGCACGCGCTCGGGCAGCGCCGCCTCCGACCACGAGAGGTCGAGGTCCAGCGTCGCGTACAGCTCGTCCTGCGTGACGGCCACGCAGCGGGTTTCGGCACCGAGCTCAGAACGCCTGCGGGATCCGCTGCACGCGGCCGTCGCGCACGGCGATCACGTCGAAACCGATGACGAGTCGCGCGAGCTCGGGGCGCGCACCGAGCCAAGCTTCGGCCGCCCGGCGCAAGCGCCGCCGCTTCTCGGGCGTGATCATCTCGAGCGGATCGCCGAAGCGCGTCCCCCTCTTCTCCTTGACCTCGACGAAGCGCAGGGTGGAGCCGCGCCGCACGATCAGGTCGAGCTCGTTGCCGCCGGCCCAGACGTTCTCGCCGAGGACCTTCCAGCCGCGCAGCCGGTACCACCACACGGCCCGCCGCTCGGCGGCGAAGCCGGAGCCGGCTCTAGGCAACCGCCTCCGCCTCGGTCTCGTAACAAAGCGCCTGGAAGCTCAGGCGATGCACCGCTGACGGCCCGATCTCGCGGACGACGGCCGAATGACCGGGAGTGATGTAGCCGACGTGCTGCGCGAAACCGTAGGCGGGATAGAGCGAGTCGAGGCGTCGCATCAGCCGGTCTCGGGTCACCTTGGCGACGATCGACGCCGCCGCGATCGCCGCGCTCTTCTCGTCGCCGTCGACGACGGCGGTGTGCTCCGGCGCCGTCGGGCCGAGCCGGAAGCCGTCGACGAGGCACGCCTCGGCCGGCGGACTCAGCGCTTGGAGCATCGCGCGCAAGCCGGCGAGATTCGAGCGATGGAGGCCGTGTCGGTCGATGTCACCGGGAGGGATCACGCGCACGGCGATCTGCTCCGCGCACCCGACGACCGCGCGGAACAGCGCCTCGCGCCGCTCGGGCGAGCATTGCTTCGAGTCGTTGAGAAAGCCGAGCGGCCGGACACGGTGGTCGCGGAGCGAGCCGTAGTCGAGCAGGACGCCTGCAACGACGAGCGGGCCGGCGAGTGAGCCGCGCCCGGCCTCGTCAGCGCCTGCGACGAAGCGCGCGCCGAGGCGTCGATCGAACCGCAGGAGCTTCTGGCCGGTCCGTTTCACGTCGCTGCGAGAGTATCGCCCGCTTCGGGCGACGGTCGCGGCGCACGAGCAATTGCCGGGAAGTTGTTACTCGGCGGGCGCGGGCTCGGCTTCGTCCGCCGATTCGGCCTCGCCGGCAGACTCGGGCTCGGCCTCGGCCGGCTCATCGGAGGGAGCTTCCTCCGCCGCGGGCGCGTCCTCGACCACTGCCTCGTCCTCGACCACTGCCTCGTCCTCGGTTTCCGGCTCGGCCTCGACGACCTCAGCCCCGGACTGCGGCCCCTCGGCGTCCTCGGCCTCGGGAGCTTCCGTCTCCACGAGCGTCGCCTCCACCGCCGTGGGCAGCTCCGAGCCTGCTCCGTACCGCCGCTCGCGCACGCGCGCCTTCTTGCCGACACGGCCGCGGAGGTAGTAGAGCTTGGCGCGGTTGACGTCGCCGATCGCCATGACCTCGATCTTCTCGATCTTCGGCGAGTGCAGCGGGAACGTCCGCTCGACGCCGATGCCGAACGACTGCTTCCGCACGGTGAACGTCTCGCGTGCGCCGGCTCCCTGCCGCTTGAGGACGATTCCCTCGAAGACCTGCACACGCCGGCGCGTTCCTTCGATCACCTGGAAGTGAACGCGCACCGTGTCGCCCGCCTTGAAGCGCGGGACGTTGCGCATCTGGGCGCGTTCGAGTTCCTGGATGACGTTGCTCATGAAAAGAGGCCGGACAAGGGCTGACGGCCGACGGAGAAGGGTAGCGCAAGGGCGAACCGCCCGAACCACCACCGATCCAGCACGAAGCTAGCGAAAGCCGATCCGGTCGGGCGGCCAGTAGACGAAGAAGACGATCCCGATGAGTTTGTTGCGCGGCACGGAGCCCCACGTGCGGGAGTCGCACGACTGCGAGCGGTTGTCGCCCATCATGAAGTAGTTCCCGGGCGGGATCCGCGCAGGGCGCCCGTTGACCGTCGGCCATGTTTGGCCGAAATGCTGGCTGTCGGCCAAGCGGTCCTTGGCCGAGATGAACGGCTCTTTCAGCTTCACGAACTTCTTCGAGTCGGGCCCCCGGATGTAGATGAAGCCTTTGCGGTCCTCCCTCAAGGTCTCGCCGGGGAGGCCGATCACGCGTTTCACGAACGTGCCGCCCTCGCCGCACTTGAGCGCGGCCTCGCTCGGCGTGTTGAAGACGACGATGTCGTTGCGCGACGGCGATTCGAAGTGAAGGCAGATGCGGCAGGCGAGCACGCGATCGCTCGAGTGGCCGAGACAGCCGAGCGCCGGCTTCGCGCAATTCAGTACTGGCTCCATCGACGACGACGGGATCCGGTACGGGTTGACGACCCATTGCTTGAGCGCGAGCACGATCAGGATCGCGCCGGCGATGGTGAGGATCCAGTCGAGCGTGACGCGAACGCCGCGCGGGAGTCCGGGAAAGAGACGGGCGAGCGGGTCGCGGGTGCGCCGAGCGGCGTACGCGTCGGCCTCGGTGTGGGAGGGGAGCAACTCCTCGCTCTGCCGGTACCCGTGCTCGTCGTAGCCGCTGTAGTCGGGCTGCTGCCACCCGGGCGAGGCCGGCCAGTCGCTCGGGCTTTCGGCGGCCGGCTCCGGCTCGTCGGCCTCCCAGCCGCCCGCAGAATGCCCGCCCGCGTCAGGCTCCTCTTCGGGCCAGCCGCCTGGGGATTCGCCCTCCGCCTCCGTCTCTGCGGGCTCGTCCTCGGCGCCGGGCTCGGGACGGTCCCAATCCCAGTGGTCGCTCACGTCACCTGCTCCCGCCGCCAGGCCTCGACGCGCGCGTGGTCGCCCGAGAGGAGCACGTCGGGGACGGGCCAGCCTCGGAAGTCGGCCGGCCGCGTGTAATGCGGATACTCGAGCCCCCCGCCCAGCTCGGCGGAGAAGCTCTCGAGCTCGCCGGAGCCCTCGGCCAGCGCGCCGGGCAACCGCCGTGCGACCGCGTCGAGAAGGAGCATCGCCGGCAGATCTCCATTCGAGAGAACGTATGGCCCGACCGAGATCGCGTCGGTCGACAGGTGCTCGACGATCCGCTCGTCGAAGCCTTCGAAGCGTGACGAGAGGAGCGTGAACGCCGGCAGCGCGGCGAGCTCTTCGACCACCGCCTGCGTCAGCGCCCTCCCTTTCGGCGTGAGTGCGATCACCGGCCCTGGCGCCTCTCCGCCGTAGGCGGCCTCGAGCGCGGCGGCGACCACGTCGACGCGCAGGACCATTCCCGCTCCGCCGCCGTACGGCTCGTCGTCGACCTGCCCGGCGCGCAGCGGCGTCGAGTCGCGGTAGTTGAACAGCCGCAGCTCGAGCTCGGTGCCGAGCACGCCGGCCACGGGCTGCTGCTCCGTCAACCAGGCATAGGCGTGAGGAACGAGAGTGAAGACGTCGATGCGCACGGGCTGGGCTTATTCCGGTTCTGCGAACCCCTCGGCGACGACGATTCGCCCCCCGGCTAGATCCACCTGCCGGATGCACGCCTCGACGAGGGGAAGTGACGCACCGGAGTCGAGCTCGAGCACGTCGTTGCCAGGGTACTCGAGTACCTCGCGCACCTGGCCGAGGACCCGACCGCTCTCCTCCTCCACGCTGAGCCCGACGAGCTGGAAGACGTAGAACTCGTCCCCGTCGTCGAGACTCGGCAGCGTCGCCCGCCCGACTGCGAGCTCGGCGCCCCGCTCCACCTGCCGGTCGAGGAGGATCACCTGCCTGCCGCCGGAGCCGTGGCGCGAGGCGACGACGGTCGCCGGTTCTCCCCCCGCATAGAGGGTTGCTCCCTTCTTGAAGACGCTCTTGCGCTCGCTGGCACCTTCGACGAAGAAGCCGCCGTCGAGCCCGTGCGGCTTGCCGACGCGCCCGACGGGGACGAGCTCAGAGCCCACGCTCGGTGAACTCGGCGACCGCCTCTTCCCGCGAGGCCTTCAGCTCGGCGCCCGCGTACGACGTGCGCCGCGGGACGAGATCGAGCAGCCAGTACGCGCCGGGCTCGTCCTCGTACGGCATCCCGACGCTGCCGGCATTGACCACCCGGACGCCGGCGACAGTGCGGTCGAACTGCATGTGCGTGTGGCCGCAGACGACCGTGGGCACCGCGAACCCCTCGAAGAGAAAGGCGATCCGCTCCTCGGGCGTCCGCTCGGTGAAGATGTCGAGGTCGTTCCGCGGCGAGGCGTGGCAGTAGAGGACGTCGCCGATCCGCTGCGTCGGCGGCAGCTCGTGGAGGAACTCGATCTCCTCCTCGCTCAGCTCCGAACGCGCCTTCTCGAGGAACTCCGGCGACGCGAGGCCTTCCTCGTCGGGATGGAGCTCACGGTCGGCGTTCCCGCGCAGCCACGCGACGCGGTCACCAAGCCCTCGGAGGCGAGAGAGCGTCTCTGAAGGCTGCTCGCCACCGGCGCAGATGTCGCCGCCGACGAGGATCGTCGCGTCGTCCGGCACCTCGGCGAGCACCGCCTCGAGCGCGGCGAGGTTCCCGTGAATGTCGTAGAGCGCTGCGACCGACACGTCGCGTCAGTCGACGATCTCGAGCTGGAGGCGCCGTCCGGCCTCGACGCCGCCGGCGCGGACGATCGTCCGCAGTGCACGAGCGAGCCTGCCTTGGCGGCCGATCACCTTGCCGACGTCTCCCTCGGCCACGTGGAGCTCGAGCACGAGCGTGCCGTCGGCTTCCTCGTACTCCTCGACCCGCACGGCGTCGGGCTCGTCGACGAGCCGGCGCGCGAGCTCCGCGACGAGGTCGCCCACGGCGCTAGGAGATTCCCTGCGCCTTGAGGAGCTTCGCCACCGAGTCCGTCGGCTGCGCGCCCTTCTCGAGCCAGCCGCGCACCTTCTCTTCGTTGAGCTCGATGAGCGACGGATCCGACTGCGGGTTGTAGCGGCCGACGATCTCGATGAACTTGCCGTCGCGCGGCGAGCGCGAGTCGGCGGCGACGACGCGATAGATCGGGTTCTTCTTCGAGCCGACCCGCGTCAGCCTGAGCTTCACTGCCATTCGATTACCTCTTCGCTTTCTTCTTTTTTCGTTTTGAACTCGCTTTGCGGGTCGCGCTCGGACGCGGACCGCCGCCCATCGTAGGCGCTCCCGCTGCCATCCCGGGCAACTGGGGCATCTTGCCCGATCCGGCCATCTTCATCATCTTCGCCATCTGCTTGCGCGCCTCGATCAGCTGGTTGACCTGTTCCACGGTCGAGCCGGAGCCGGCGGCGATCCGCTTGCGGCGTGAGGCGTCGATCACGTGCGGCACGCGCCGCTCGTGCGGTGTCATCGAGAGGATGACCGCCTCGACACGCTTGAGCTGGCGCTCGTCGACCTGGTCGAGGCCCTCGAGCTGCTTGCCGAGGCCGGGGATCATCTTGAGCACGCCCTGCAGCGGCCCCATGCGGCGCAGCATCTTGTAGCTCGAGAGGAAGTCGTCGAACGTGAACTCGCCCTTCATCATGCGGCGCTCGAGCTCTTCCTTCTCGTCCTCCTCGATCGCCGCCTCCGCGCGCTCGATCAGCGTCAGGACGTCGCCCATGCCGAGGATCCGCGAGGCCATGCGGTCCGGGTGGAACCAGTCGAGCGCGTCGAGCCTCTCGCCGAGCGACGCGAGCTTGATCGGCCGGCCGGTCACGGCCCGCACCGAGAGCGCGGCGCCGCCACGTGCGTCCCCGTCGAGCTTCGTGAGGACGACGCCGTCGAAGTCGATCCGCTCCCGGAACGCCTGGGCGACGTTGACCGCTTCCTGGCCGGTCATTGCGTCGAGCACGAGCAGGACGTTGGTCGGCTTCGCCTCGCGCCGGACGGCCGCGAGCTCCTCCATCAGCGCCTCGTCGACGTGCAATCGGCCCGCGGTGTCGAGGATGACGACGTCGCGTCCGTCTGCGCGCGCCCGTTCGATCCCGTCATGGACGGCCTTGACCGGGTCGCCGCGCTCGCCGGCGTAGACGGGGACGCCGACCTGGTCGCCGAGCTGGACGAGCTGGTCGATCGCGGCCGGGCGCTGCAGGTCGGCTGCGACGAGCGCCGGCTTCTTGCCCTCCTTGGAGAGCAGGAGTGCGAGCTTCCCGGCAGCCGTCGTCTTGCCCGAGCCCTGCAGACCGGCGAGCAGGATCGTCGTCGGCGGGCGGGGCGAGAAGGCGAGCCTGGAGTCCGACGAGCCGAGCAGCTCCGTCAGCTCCTCGTGCACGATCTTCACGACCTGCTGGCCCGGCGTCAGGCTCTTCTGGACGTCCTCGCCGAGCGCGCGCTCGCGCACCCGCGCGACGAACTCCTTGACCACGCCGAAGTTGACGTCCGCCTCGAGCAGCGCGAGACGCACCTCGCGCATGGCGCGGGAGATCGCCTCCTCGTCGAGGATGCCGCGCCCGCGGAGGTCTCCGAGAGCGCTCTGCAGCTTGTCGCTGAGGGCGTCGAACATGGAAGCAGGCAGGGTAGCCGGGCTGGAAACCGCGGAGCCCGGGAGTCAGACTGCGCGCATGGTTTCCGCAGCGGCAGCGCGGAAGACCGTCAGCGTCGTCTTCTGCGACCTGACCGACTCGACCGCGCTCGGTGAGCGGCTCGATCCCGAGCCGCTGCGCGAGCTCATGGGCCGGTGGTACGAGGAGATGCGCGTTGCGGTCGATCGCCACGGTGGCACGGTCGAGAAGTTCGTCGGCGACGCGGTGATGGCCGTCTTCGGGCTACCTCGTACGCACGAGGACGACGCGTTACGCGCGGTCCGAGCGGCGCTCGCGATGCAGAAAGCGGTGGAGCAGTTGAACGAGGCGCTCGCCGAGCGCGGCGTTCCGGCACTCCGCATCCGAATCGGGATCAACACCGGCGAGGTGGTGACCGGGGACGACGCCGCGACCCTCGTCACCGGCGACGCCGTCAACACCGCGAAACGGCTCGAGCAGGCTGCCGGTGGCGGGGAGATCCTGATCGGCGCGATGACCGAAAAGCTCGTGCGCCACGCCGCGCAGCTCGAGCCAGCCGGATCGTTCGAGGCGAAGGGCAAGAGCGTCCCCGTCGAAGCGTGGCGGGTCCTGGACGCCGACGCTGCGGCCGACTCGTTCGCCCGCCGTTGGGACACGCCGCTCGTCGGCCGGGGTCACGAACTCTCGGTGCTCCGCGACGAGCTCACGGCAAGCGCGGATCGCGGCGAGTGCCGGCTCGTCACCGTTGTCGGCGCGGCCGGAGTCGGCAAGACGCGGCTCGTATCGGAGCTCGTCGCCGAGGTGGGTGCGCACGCGACGGTGGCCGCGGGCCGCTGCCTCCCCTACGGCGACGGGATCACGTTCTGGCCGCTGACCGAGCTCATCCAGCGTCTCGGCGGCGAGCAGGCTGTTGCGGACGCGGTGAAGGACGAGCCCGACGCTGCCCTTGTCGTCGAGCGTCTCCACGTGCTCGAGGGGAGCGGCAGCGCGCCGCCGCAGGAGCTCTTCTGGGCGGTGCGGCGATTGTTCGAGGCGCTCGCACGCCCGCGGCCGGTCCTCGTCGTCCTCGAGGACGTCCACTGGGCGGAGCCCATGCTGCTCGACCTCGTCGAGCACGTCAGCCGCTGGAGCAAGGACACCCCGATTCTCTTGCTTTGTGTCGCCCGGCCCGAGCTGCTCGAGGAACGACCGGGCTGGGAGGGCGTCGTGCTCCGGCTCGAGCCGCTCTCGGACGGGGAGGCGACCGAGCTTCTCGACGCTCTCGACAGCCGCGGCATGCTCTCGTCCGAGCTACGTGCGCGCGTGGCCGAAGTTGCCCAGGGGAATCCGCTCTACACCGAGCAGCTCGTGGCGATGCTCGCGGACGAGGCACGCGTTGCCGTCGAGCTCGTCGAGCTGCCGCCGACGATCCAGGCGCTGCTCGCTGCGCGACTCGACCGCCTCGACCCATTCGAGCGCGAGGTGCTCGAGCGAGCCGCCGTCGTCGGCAAGGAGTTCTGGCCCGGAGCCGTCGCGGCCCTGGGCGAGACCAGCGAGGCGCTCGGCCCGACGCTGCTCGGGCTCGTGAGGCGCGAGCTCGTCGAGCCCACGACGTCCAGCATCCCCGGCGAAGACGGCTTCCGCTTTCGGCATGCGCTGATCCGCGACGCTGCGTACGCCGGCATGCCCAAGCGAACGCGCGCCGACCTCCACGAGCTCTTCGCCGGCTGGCTCGAGCTCCACGACGGCCGCGACGAGCTCCTCGGTTACCACTTCGAGCAGGTCTACCGCTATCGCGACGAGCTCGGATCACTCGACGACCACGCAGGCGCGCTCGGCGAGCGGGCCGGCGACATGTTGACGGCGGCAGGACGACAAGCCCTCGCACGCGACGACGTGCCGGCCGCGGTCAACCTCCTCGAGCGAGGGGTCGCGCTCTTGCCGCGGGCGGGGGGCGCGCGAGGCTACGTGCTGCTCGAGCTCGCGATCGCGCTCATGCGATCCGGCGCTTTCGCGGCCGCCGAGGGCGCACTCGAGGAGGCTCTGGCTCTCGGGGTCGACAACGGAGATCGGAGGCTCGAGCTGCGCGTCCTGATCGAGCGCGAATTCTTCCGGATCTTCACGAATGCGGAAACACCGGCGGAGGAGGTCACGCGCGTTGCCGAGGAAGCGATCCCGGCTCTCGAAGCGCTCGGCGACGACGCCGGGGTAGCGAAGGCATGGCACCTGCTGAGCGAACCGCCTGTCAACGCGTGCCGCTGGGGCGAGCGCGCGGCCGCGCTCGAACATGCGCTCGAGTACGCCCGGCGCGCGGGGGACACTCGCGAAGCGGCTTTCGTCGCAGCTTCGCTGATGCAGGCGATCCAGCTGGGCCCGACGCCGGTCGAGGGCGCGATCGACAGGGCGCGCCTCTTCCGGCGCGAGAGCCAGGAGGATCGGCTGCTCACCGCCTCGATCCTCAGCTCGCTTGCGGTGCTGCTCGCCATGCGCGGCGAGTTTTCGGCTGCGCGCGAGGAGTGGGCACGGGCGCGAAGGCTCTGGGACGAGCTCGGGATGATGCACCGCCAGGCAGTCCGGGCGATCGATGCCTCCGCGATCGAGCTGCTGGCCGGAGACCCGGACGCAGCCGAACGCGAGCTCCGGACCGGCTACCGGATGCTCGAGGAGCTCGGCGAGCTCCACGTACGCCCGACGCTCGCCGCGTACCTCGGCGCGGTGCTCGCACAGGAGGGCCACGTGGACGACGCAAACGAGCTCACCGACTTCGCCGAATCGCACGCGTCGGACGACGACATCGTCACGCAGGTGATGTGGCGGGTCGCGCGGGCCCAGGCGCTGGCCCCGGCCGGCGAGGCGTCCGACGCGGAGCGGCTCGCCCGGGAGGCGGTGGATCTCGCCGCGCCGACCGACTTCCTCGATCTGCAAGCGACGGCGCTGCTGGCACTGGCGCGCGTGCTTCGCGAGTCCGGGTCGCCAGAGGCGGCTCGGGCCGCGGCCGAGGCGCGGCAGGTCTACGAACGGAAGGGGAACATCGTCGGCGCGGACTGGGCGGCGCAACTCGCCTAGGCACGGCTCTGAGGCAGGAGTAGGGTCCGCGCGGGGGGAGACGAGGAGACGCGGCATGGACGACTACGAGAACAGGAGCTACGAGGGGAAGGGCGGCAATCTGGGGGCGGCGTTCGAGAACGCCTGGTGCGCGGCGAAGGAGAACGGCGCTCCGCCGGGCCTCTACACGGTGGAGCTCGCGATCGAGGCGAGCAACCCCATCCACAGCTACATCGTCGTCATCACCCCGACCAGCTAGCCGACGAGAGCGCGGGCGTAATCGCCGGGATCGAACGGCTGGAGATCCTCCAGCGCCTCACCCACGCCCACGAGCTTCACCGGCAGGCTGAGCTCGTAGGCGATGGGGATCGCGACGCCACCTTTCGCCGAGCCGTCGAGCTTGGTGAGGACGACTCCGGTCACGCCGACCGCTTCGCCGAACAACTTCGCCTGCTGGAGGCCGTTCTGGCCGGTCGTGGAGTCGACCACGAGCAGCGTCTCGTGCGGCGCTCCCTCGAGGCGGCCGGCGATCACGCGACGCACCTTGGCGAGCTCCTCCATGAGGTTCGTCTGCGTGTGCAGCCGGCCTGCCGTGTCGACGACGACGACGTCGCGGCCACGCGCGACCGCGGCTTCGACGGCGTCGTAGGCGACGGCCGCCGGATCACCTCCGCGCTTGGAACCGACGAAGTCCGCGCCCGCCCGCTGCGCCCAGATCTCGAGCTGCTCCTCGGCCGCCGCGCGGTACGTGTCGGCCGCGGCGACGACGACCGACCGCCCGTGCTCGGAAAGCCTCGCCGAGAGCTTGCCGATCGTCGTCGTCTTGCCCGTGCCGTTGACTCCCACCACGAGGATGACCGCAGGCGCATGACCGAGGTCGAGGACGGGAGGCTCGCCGAAAAGCTCGGTGACCTCCTCCGCAAGGGCGACGTTGAGATCCGCGAGCTCTCCGCGCGCCTCGAGCCGGCGGACGAGCTCGGCGGTCGCGCGGACGCCTACGTCGCCGGCGATGAGCGCTTCCTCGAGCCGCTCCCAGTCGGCGTCGTCTCCGGGATCGAAGGACGCTGCCGCGACGAGCTCACCCGTCAGCGCGCGGCGCGACTTCGAGAGCGAGTCGCGTAGGCGCGAGAGGAAGCGGCCACCGCTCTCGTCCTCCGGCTCCGGCCCTGCCTCCGGTTCGCCCAACAGCTGCGACCAGCTACGAGGCGAGCTGCCACTCCTCGTTCCGGATGAGCGGGATCTCCGTTCCATCCGCCAGCACGGCGTCCACCTCGAGCTCGGGCCCGCCGACCATGAAGTCCACGTGGACCTTCGAGATGTTCATCGCCTCGTCGGGCTCTCCGTCGAACGCATACGGCAGCCCGGCCCCGTAGGCGATGTGGCACGTGGCGTTCTCGTCGAACAGCGTGTTGTAGAAGAGCGTCCCGGTCTGGCCCACGCGGGATTCCTTCGTGACGAGCGCGAGCTCACCGAGCCGGTCGGCGTTCTCGACGGTCGCGAGATGGCTGCGGACGATGTCTGCGCCACTCTCCGCCTGGGCTTCCACGATCCTGCCGTCTTCGAACGTGAGCTCGATGCCGCGGATGAGCTGGCCGCCGTAGCTGAGCGGCAGGGTCGAGCGCAAGATCCCGTGCGCCCTCCGCGGATCCGGGGTCGTGAAGATCTCCTCGGTCGGCATGTTCGCGACGTAGTCGATCCCCCCGGCGGTGCGGAAGCGGGCACTCCCCCAGTGCGCGCTCGGCAGGAGGCCGACGGTGAGGTCTGTCCCCAGCCCTCGGTAATGGATCGCGTCGGGCTCGAGCTCGTCGAGTGCGGCGGCCCTCCCGTCGAGGCGATCGAGGTGCTCGCGCCAGGCGGCGACCGGGTCGGGCTCGTCCAGCCGGAAACAAAAAGCGACGAGCTCCCAGAGGCGATCGACGTCCGGCTCCCCCAGCACTTGCTGCGCCCAGCCGGCGTTCGGCGACCCGACACCGCACCAGTTGACGCTGTTCTCCCGGTAGTGCGCCTGGCGGATCTCGGTCACCTCGAGCGCGATGGCCCGGCCGACTCGCTCGCCGTCGAGGTCCGCGAGCAGCTCGGGCTCCGGGTTCCCCGACGTCGCGAGCCGGGCGTTGCCCGCGTTTCCGTGCTCCAGCGTCTTCAGCCACTCGGGCGAGTAGGTGAGCGCCTCGTCAGGCCCGAGCTCGATCATCGCCCGCCGCACGTGCTGGTCGTCGTAGAGGACGTTGACGTACGACGCACCTGCTCGGTACGACTGCCGCGTCAGCGCGCGGACGAGGTCGGCGTGCTCGACGAGCCCTCGGATCACGACCTCCTGGCCCGGCTGCACGTTCGCGCCCACCCGGACGGCGAGCTCCGAATAGCGCTCGAGGCGTTCGTCCATGGAACGCGATCCTACGTGTACCGATCCTCTAGGATCGCCGCGTGCGTGAGCTGAGACCAGGGGTCTGGCACTGGCAGGCGCCTCACCCGGATTGGGGCGAGGAGGAATGGTGGCCCGAGCTCGTCTCGTCGTACGCCGTCGAGCTTGGCGACGACTTCGTGCTGTTCGACCCGCTCGCGGTTCCCGACGAGCTGCGCGAGCGCGCGACCGCCGTCGTGCTGACCGCTCCGTATCACGAGCGCGACGCACGTGGGCTCGGCCTCCCGGTGCACACCCCGCCCGCCGACACCTGGCAGGACTGGGTCGAGAAGTTCGGCGTCGATCCCGAGAAGGTGCGTGGGATGGAGAGCGAGGATCTCGCGTGGCTGCGCGCAGGCGAAGGCACGGGAGAGTTCCACGGACCAGGGCCGTGGCCGTTCGGGATGGAGGCTCACGCAGGCCGCGAGGAGAACGACCTCGTCCTCTGGCTGCCGTCGATCGGCGCGATCGTGTCCGGCGACTCGCTCTCGGACTTCGGCGACGGGCTCGGCATCCAGATGGGCGGCCGCAAGCACCTGACGCCCGCCGACGTCGCCGCCAGGCTCCGCCCGCTCCTCGACCTGCCCGTCGAGCTCGTGCTGCCGGCGCACGGCGAGCCCACGGATCGTGCGGCGCTCGAAGCCGCGCTCGCCTAACGCAGCTCGACGACCGGGTAGCGCGGGTCTGCGTCGAGGCAGGCGGCGGCGAAGAGGGCGGTGCCGGCGCCGCCGGTGAAGAGCGAATAGCGGCTCGGGAGACGGGCTGCCTGTGCGAGCGCGTGAACTGCGAACCGCCGCGCGCGCTCGAGCCACAGCTCGTCCTGCGTGCGCTCGAAGGCGGCGAGGAGCGCGAAGCCGTTGCCGGAGGTGCCGTGGCAGATCCCGTGGCCTTTTTCGTCGCCGGGCGCGCCCGCTCGCCAGACGAGCTCGGTACCGCCGAGCAGGAGCTCCTCGTCGAGGTAGTCGCGTGCGAGGGAGACGATCCCGGGCGCCGACGCGCACCACTGCAGCTTCTGCTCGCTGCTCCAGTTGGCATAGCCGTCCTCCCGTGCCGCTGCGCGGGAGAGCGCGGCGGCCGACCCCGCGCGCAGCGCGTCGTTGCGCGGATCGTCGACCTGGAGCAGTGCGCGGACGTTGCCGACGAGGCCGTGCACGGTGCCGATCCCGCGGAAGCTCGTGCCCCAGAGCCGTTGCGTCCACAGCCCGTCCTCGCCGCGGCGCGACGCGAGTGCGTCTGCCGACTCGCGGGCCAGCTCGTCCCAGCCCATCGCGGCGGCGGCGACCAGCGTTCCGGGCGTGCCCCACATCAGGTCCTCGGCCTCGTTGGCGAGGTTGG
>JAICJI010000021.1 GCA_025928515.1 Thermoleophilia bacterium | reverse complement strand
GCGGCGAGCTCGGCATAGGCGCCGCCCGTGACGAGCGCCATCACGCGCGCCCCGTCCTCCAGCTCGCCCGAGAGCTCGTAGCCGAGCACGGTCGGCAGCTCGGGCATCTGCGGATAGCGGCCGCGACGGATCAGGATGTCGAGGAAGTTGATCCCGGCCGCCCTCACGCGGACGAGAGCCTCGCCGTCTTGCGCGACCGCGTCCGGAAGGTCGCTGAGCTCGAACGGCGCATCGACCGCCGAAAGGACGGCGGCTTTCAACTCGACGTTGCCGACTCGATCTGGGCGGGCTCGCCGGCGAACTGCTCGCGCAACGCCGTCTTGCGGAACTTGCCGACGCTCGTCTTCGGGATCTCGGCCACGAACTCGATCCGCTCGGGCACCCACCACTTGGCGAACGACGGCGCCAGGAAATCGCGCAGCTCGTCGGCTGTCGCGGACGCCCCGTCGCTCAGGACGACCGCCGCGAGCGGCCGCTCGCCCCACTTGTCGTCGGGCACGGCGATCACGGCCGCTTCGGCCACGGCCCGATGAGCCATGAGCGCGTTCTCCAGCTCGACCGAGGAGATCCACTCGCCGCCCGACTTGATCACGTCCTTCGAGCGATCCTTGATCTGGATAAAGCCGCGCGGATGGATCGAGACGATGTCGCCGGTGCGGAACCAGCCGTCGTCCGTCCAGCGATCCTCGGTCCCGGGAGCGTCGTAGTAGCTCGCCGCGACCCAGGGCCCGCGCACCTCGAGCTCGCCCATCGCCTCTCCGTCCCACGGCACGTCCTCGTCACCGGCCCGCGCGCGGATCTCGACGAACGCGAGCGGGAAGCCGACCATCGCCTGATAGTCCCAGCGCGTCTCGTCATCCGCCTCGGCGAGATCCGGCGGGAGTGCCACCGTCGAGGCGACCGGCGACGTCTCCGTCATGCCCCAGCCCTGGCAGATGCGCAGGCCGTGCCGGCCTTCGAAGGCGGCGATCATCGCGCGCGGCACGGCCGCGCCGCCGACGAGCATCGCCTTCATCGCGGAGAGATCCCAGCGGCCGGGCTCTGCGTCGAGCCGCGCGAGGATCCCCATCCAGATGGTCGGCACGCCGGCCGCCCAGGAGACGCGCTCCTGTTCCATGTTGTCGAGCAGGCTCTCCGGGTCGAGATGCGGGCCGGGGTAGACGAGCTTCGCGCCCTGCATCGACGCGAGGTAGGGATAGCCCCACGCGTTCGCGTGGAACATCGGCACCACCGGCATGACCGCGTCGTCGATGCCGAAGCCGAGGCCGAGCGGGTTGTTCGCTCCGACGCCGAGCGCGTGCAGGACGGAGGAGCGGTGCGAGTAGACGACGCCGCGCGGCCGGCCGGTCGTGCCGCTCGTGTAACACATCGCAGCCGCTTCGTTCTCGTCGAGCTCCGGATCGGTCCACTCGTCCGGATCGGCCGTCGCGAGCAGCTCCTCGTACGAGTCCTCCACCACCCAGACGTGCTCGATCGGCGTCCCATCCCGGAACTGGTCGAGCAGCGGCAGGAGCGCGTGATCGACGATCACGGCGCGGTCGCCCGCGTGACTCGCGATGTAGTTCAGGTCGTTCGGGTGGAGGCGCAGGTTGAGCGTGTGCAGGACGAAGCCGCCGCACGGGACCCCGAAGTACGCCTCGTGGTGCTGGTGGTGGTTCCAGCAAAGCGTCGCGACGCGGTCGCCGCGCTCGAGGCCCGCCTTCTGCAGCGCTACGGAGAGTTGCCGCGCGCGGCGGAGCGTCTCGCGGTGGTTCGTGCGATGGAAGCTCTTGTCGGGCAGGCGCGTGACGATCTCGCCGTCGCCGAAGAACGACTCCGCCCGCCGCAGCAAGTGCGTCAGCGTGAGCGGGAAGTCCATCATCAGGCCTTCCATCCGGCTCATTCTCCTATGCGAGGAGCGCGTACGCGACCTCGAGCCGCAGCTCGGCGGGACGGGCGCCGAAGCCCTCGAGCCAGAGAGCGCGCTTGTAGAAGCGGTGCAGCGGGTGCTCCCAGGTGAAGCCGATGCCGCCGTGTACTTGGATCGAGCGCTCGCACGCGGCGACGGCGGCCTCCGTGGCGAACGCCTTCGCCGCGGCGGCGGCAAGTGTGGCGCGGTCGTCGTTTTCCGCGACACACCACGCTGCCCAATAGACGAGCGAGCGCGCGAGCTCGACGTCGGTGTACGACTGCGCGAGCGGGTGCGAGACGGCTTGGTAGGTGCCGATCGGCTTGCCGAACTGGGTGCGCGTCTTCGCGTGCTCGATCCCGAGATCGAGCGCGCGCTGTGCGACGCCGAGCGCCTCGGCTGCCGCGGCCGCGCGGAAGCGGGGTGTCTCCTCGACCTGGTTGAAGCGGCGGGAGGGATCCACGGTGGCGACGTCGCCGTCGCCCGGCACCGACGCGACGTGCCCGAGGTAGAAGCCCGGGTAGCAGACGTACCCCATCTCCTCGAGGAGCAGCGCCTCCTCGACGAAGCCGAGCCCGGCCTCCGCGACGTCGAGCCAGCCGAGCTCGTCGAGCTCTCTCCACCGGTCGTCCTGCGCGTCCCAGTCGCGGTCGAGCGGGAACCGGTCGGCGAGCCACGTGTGCGCCGACTGCTTCAGCTCGAGCTGGTCGGCCGAGAGGGTGAAGTCCATCAGCGCGACCTCGGGAGGCCGAGCACGCGCTCGGCGATGATGTTGCGCAAGACCTCCGACGTGCCGGCCTCGATCGTGTTGCCGCGGCTGCGGAGCTGCTGGTGGTTCCACCAGCCGTCGTCGAGGATCCCGTCCGGCCCGTGCAGCTCACGGGCGAGCTTCGTCAGCCGCTGGTTCGCCTCCGACCAGCGCAGCTTCACGCCCGAGCCCTCGGGGCCGGGGACGCCCGTGCGCTCGTACGTGCCGAGCGCGCGGTAGCTCGTGAAGCGAAGGGCCTGCAGCTCGATCCACTCGCGGGCGAGCGCTTCGCGCACGTGCAGCGCGGGATCGAGTCCGCGCGCCTCCTCCAGTACTCGCCCGACCGCCGCGTCGAGCGTCGAGGTGAGCGCGAACCCGAGCGTCGCGCGCTCGTGCAGGAGCGTCGTCATCGCCACCTGCCAGCCGTCTCCCTCGTCTCCGAGCCGGTTCTCGACCGGAACCTCGACGTCGGTGAAGAAGATCTCGTTGAACTCGGCCTCGCCCGTGATCTGCCGCAGCGGCCGCACCTCGACGCCGGGCGCGTGCATGTCGACGAGGAGATAGCTGAGGTTCCGATAGCGCGGCGCGTCGGGGTCGCTCTGCGTGACGAGGATGCAGAAGTAGGCGATGTGTGCGAACGACGACCAGACCTTCTGGCCGTTGACGATGTAGACGTCGCCGCGGCGCTCGGCCCGTGTGCGGGCCGCGGCGAGGTCGGAGCCCGCGTCCGGCTCCGAGAAACCCTGGCACCAGATCTCCTCGGCCGCGAGGATCGGCTTCAGGTAGCGCACCTTCTGCTCCTCCGTCCCGTGCGCGACGATCGTTGGCCCGGCCATGCTGAGCCCGATCACGCCGACATGGGTGGGCGCCTGCGCAGCGGCGAGCTCCTCGTAGAGGATCGCCTGGAAGCTCTGGGGCGCGCCGGTGCCGCCGTACTCCTTCGGCCACGTCAGCCCGGCGTAGCCGGCCTCGTAGAGCTCTTGGCTCCACTCGCGGATGAAGGGATCCTCGAACCGCTGCGCGCCGCCGCGGCCGCCGCGCTTGTCTGCGGGGAGGTTCGCGTCGATCCACGCGTGCAGCTCCGCGCGAAAGGCGGCCTCCTCCTGCGTGTCGCGCAGGTCCACCGCGTGAGCTTATGCGGACGCGGCGGCGGGGACCAGCTCGGGCGGCGCCTCGGCGACGACGCGCCGCCGCTCGATCGGCAGCAACGTGACGACGAGGACGATGATCCCGAAGCCGAGCCACTGCGACCAGACGAGGCCGATGGAATACGCGTAGATCCCGGCCACGACGAGCACCGCCGGGTTCGTGAGCTCGGCGAGCGACGAGAGCACCGCGGGCGTGCGTTGCAGGCCGTAGTAGTAGAGCGCGAGCGCGAGCAGCCCGGTCACGACCGCGAGCGAAAGGATCCACGCGCTTGCTCGTGCGCCGGCGTACCACTCGGCGCTCAACGCGAGCACGGCGACGGCTGAGGCGACGAGGCCGAACAGGAAGCGCAGCGCGAGCACGTGCTCGAACGAGACGCGCCGGATGAGATACCGGCCGAGCACCGTGCCGAGTGCCCACAGCACAGCCGCTCCTAGCGCCTCGAGCACGGCGCGGAGGCCGCGCGCGCTCGGGTCGAGCGGGTGCGGCTGATTGACGAGCCAAAGGCCGCCGAGCCCGGCGGCGAGGAACCAGCCGAAGCGCGGACGCGGCCGTTCGCCGAGGAGAACCGCGGCACCCATCACGGCGACGAGCGGCTGCGCCTTCTGCATCACGACAGCCGAGACGAAATCGTGCTGGAGCGCCTGGGTGAAGAGGATCGTGGCCGCTCCCGATGCGCCGGCTCCGACGACGACCGCGGCGACGACGTAGCTCGCGCCCGCTGCCCACACGGCGCGCAGCGCGGGGATTAGCAACGGCAGCGTCAGCAGGACGAGGAAGACGTGCTCCCCGAAGACGATCGTGCTCGCCGGGACGCTCAGGATCGACTTCCGCAACAACGGGTCGGTGCCCCACATCGCGGCGGCGACCGCGATGAGGACGACTCCAGGAATGGCGACAAGTCTTAAGCGCATCTCATCAACGAGGCTAGCGCGTGGCTCAGGGGCTGGAGTACGCTCGGTCGCATGCTCCTCTACATGTTGTTCAAGCGGATCCGCCGCTGGCTGGCGAGCCGTCAGCCCGCTTCGTAGCGTAGGAGCTCGTCCACGCTCTCGCGACGCCGGATGAGGCGCGCCTCGCCGTCCGCCACGAGCACGACCGCGGGCCGCGGGACGCCGTTGTACGTCGAGCCGAGCGCCAGCGTGTAGGCGCCCGTCGCCGGGACGGCAAGCACGTCGCCGGGCCGTGGCTCGGGCAGCTCCGCCGCCTCGATCAGCACGTCCCCCGACTCGCAATGCTTGCCCGCGACGCGGTAGACGCGGCTCGGCAACTCGTCCGCGCGGTTCGCGAGCAGTGCCTCGTACCGCGCGCCGTAGAGCTGCGGGCGCGGGTTGTCGGACATGCCGCCGTCGATCGCGGCGTACGCGACGCCGCCCGACTCCTTGACCGAGCCGACGCGGTACAGCGTCACCCCGGCTCGGCCGACGAGTGAGCGTCCCGGCTCGAGGATCAGCGACACGCCGCCCGGCACGCGCTCGACGAGCGGTCGGACGAACTCCGTCACCGAGGGCAGCCGCTCGTCCCGGTTGTGGCGCACGCCGAGGCCGCCGCCGAGGTCGAGGACGCTCGGCGTCCACTGCAGTCGCTCGAGGAAGGCGACGACGCGCTCGACCGCGAGCACGCTCTCGTCCGGCCGGCCGAGCTGCGAGCCGATGTGGACGTGCACGCCCTCGACCTCGAGCCCGAGCTCGCGGGCGCGCTCCAGCTCGCGTTCCGCCGCCTCGGGTGCGAGCCCGAACTTCGACTCCGCGTGCGCTGTCTGGATCGAGCGGTGCGTCACCGCTTCGACGCCGGGCGTGAGCCGCACGAGCACGCGTCGCACACCCGCCGCGGCTGCCGCATCCGCCTCACCGGGCGCATCGAGCACTACGAGCGCGCCGGCCTCGGTGGCCGCGCGCAGCTCCTCCGTGGACTTGTTGTTGCCGTGGAAGACGATTCGCTTCCCCGAAATGCCGGCGGCGCGCGCAAACGCGAGCTCGCCCTGGGTCGAGACGTCGGCGCCGACGCCCTCCTCGGCGAAGAGTCGCAACAGCGCGACGTTGGCGAACGCCTTCGTCCCGTAGGCGATCAGCGCGTCCGGCGCAGCCTCCCGGTACGCGAGCACCTGCTCGCGGATCGTGCGCTCGCAGTAGACGAGGAGCGGCGTCCCGTGCTCCTCCGCGAGCCGCGTGGCGGGCATGCCGCCGAGCAGCAGCTCTCCGTCCTCGATCCGCGCGGTCTCCGGAAGGAGTTCGAGCACCACCCTGTTAGTATTGGGATCCCAATGCAGGAGCTGCTTCTTACCTAGTCCAGGGAGCCAAGCGTGGCAACGCCGCGCCGACCTCCCACGGCCTCTCCTCGGAGAGGTTTTTTCGTTCCAGAGGGACTTTCGATGACACCGAGATACGAGCCCCACGAGATCGAGGCCAAGTGGCAGCGCGTCTGGGA
Source organism: Thermoleophilia bacterium (assembly GCA_025928515.1). Taxonomy (GTDB): domain Bacteria; phylum Actinomycetota; class Thermoleophilia; order Gaiellales; family Gaiellaceae; genus Palsa-739. Next base: position 28,382 of record JAICJI010000021.1, on the reverse strand, counting down.
GGACGAGGGGGCGTTCCGCGTCCCGAATCCGGCCCACGGAGCGCCGACCGCCGAGAATCACTGGTACCAGCTCGAGATGCTGCCGTACCCGTCAGGCCCGAGCCTCCACATGGGACACGTCCTCAACTACACGATGGGCGACGTCCAGACGCACGTGCGCCGCCGCAGCGGCTGGCACGTCGTACGGCCGATGGGCTGGGACGCCTTCGGGCTGCCGGCCGAGAACGCCGCGATCCGGGAGGGCCGCCATCCGCGCGAGACGATCGAGCGGAACATCGAGACGATGCGCGCCCAGATGAAGCGCCTCGGCTGGGCGATCGACTGGGAGCGCGAGGTCGCCGCGCACCAACCCACGTTCTACCGCTGGACACAGTGGCTCTTCCAGCAGTTCGTCGCCCACGACCTCTGCTATCGCAAGGAGGGGCCGGTCAACTGGTGCCCCAACGACCAGACGGTGATTGCGAACGAGTACGTCGTCGACGGCCGCTGCGAGCGCTGCGGCGCCGAGGTCGAACTGCGGAACATGACCCAGTGGTACATGCGGACGACCGCCTACGCCGACGAGCTGCTCGAGTACCCGGGCGCCGAGTGGCCGCAGCGGACGATGACGATCCAGCGCAACTGGATCGGCCGCTCGGAGGGAGCGGAAGTCCTCTTCCGGGTCGACGAGACGGGCGAAGATCTCGCCGTCTTCACGACGCGCCCGGACACGCTCTTCGGCGCGACCTTCTTCGTCGTCGCCCCCGAGCATCCATTCGTCGACGCGCAGGCGAGCGACGAGGCGAAGGCGTACGCCCGGCACGCCGGGACACGTCCGGTCGAGGAGCGGGCCGCCGCGACGACGAAGACCGGCGTCTTCACCGGCCTGCACGCGGTCAATCCGGTCAACGGCGAGCTGCTGCCGATCTGGGTTGCCGACTACGTGCTGATGGACTACGGGACGGGAGCGATCATGGCCGTCCCCGCCCACGACGAGCGCGACGCCGAGTTCGCCGAGACGTTCGGTCTGCCCGTCATCCAGGTGATTGACGAGGACGACAGGCTCTTCAACTCCGGGAGCTTCGACGGCCAGCCTGCCGAGGAGGCGAAGCGCGCGATCGTCGCCTCGCTGGAGGCCGACGGGCGCGGCAAGGCGACGATCAACTATCGCCTGCGCGACTGGAGCGTGTCGCGTCAGCGCTACTGGGGCTGCCCGATCCCGTTCATCCACTGTGAGCGCTGCGGCGTCGTTCCCGTGCCCGAGGACGAGCTGCCGGTGATCCTCCCGGACATCGAGGACTACGCGCCGAAGGGCCAGCCTCCGCTCGCCGGCAACGAGGAGTACATGAACGTCGACTGCCCGCAGTGCGGCGGAGCCGCGCAACGGGACCCGGACACGATGGACACGTTCGTCGACTCGTCCTGGTACTTCCTCCGCTACATCGACTCGCACAACGACGAGGCGCCGTTCGACCGCTTCGTCGTCGACTACTGGCTGCCCGTGTCCCAGTACATCGGCGGCATCGACCACTCGACCGGGCACCTGCTCTACTCGCGCTTCTTCGTCAAGGCGCTGAACGACTGGGGGATGCTCGGCTTCCGCGAGCCGTTCGCCCGCGTGTTCCACCAGGGTTGGGTGACGCTCGGCGGCACGAAGATGTCGAAGACGAAGGGGAACGTCGAGGGGCCGGACGCGGTCGTCGACGCGTACGGTGCCGACGCCGTGCGGCTGTACATCCTCTTCATGGGGCCTGCCGACCAGGACATGGAATGGACGCCGAACGGCGTCGAGGGCATCGTCCGCTTCCTGCGTCGCTTATGGCGTGTCGTGCACGAGGTCGCCGAGGCGGCGCCGTCAGCGGCCGCGACCGAGGGACCGCTGGCGCGGAAGGCGAACGAGACGATCGCGCGCGTGACCGACGACGTGTTGCGCCGCTTCCAGTTCCACACCCCGATCTCGGCCGTGATGGAGCTCGTGAACGAGCTCGGCGGCGCGGTCGACGCGCCGGACGCGCGGTTCGCCGCCGAGACCGCGGTCTCGGTGATCCAGCCGTACGCACCGCACGTCGCCGAGGAGCTGTGGGGCGTGCTCGGCCACGAGCGACTGTGGGAGCAGACCTGGCCCGAGGCCGACGAGTCGCAGCTCGTGCGGGACACGTTCGAGCTCGTCGTCCAGGTGAACGGCAAGGTGCGGGACCGCTTCGAGGTCGACGCCGGCCTGAGCGAGGACGAGCTCGTCGCGCGGGCGCGCGAGAGCGAACGGGTGCGGAGCTACCTGGACGGCGGCGAGCCACGCAAGACGATCTTCGTGGCGGGCAAGCTCGTCAACTTCGTCGTTTAGCCCTCGCGTTCGCGCGGATCCGGCCGGTCGACGTTCCAGTGTCGGCCGACGCCGGCGAACCAGCGCACGCCGTTCTCGTCCTCGTGAGGGCTGAGCATGAAGCGGCTGATCACGCGCTGACCGCCCTCGAAGTCGCCGTAGAGGATGTCGACTCCCATGCGCTGCGGCGCCTCGATTGCGCGGCAGGCCGAGCGGTAGTTCTCGCTCTGTGGGTCGCGGAAGGATCCCTGCCAGAAGCCGACGTCGTCCGGCGCGACGTAGAGGTCGCGGGTGAGCGTAGTGAACTCGCCCAGTGGGGGTGGAGTGACATGGGCGCCGCGTTCGAGCCGGAGGTCGGGATCGACGCGCCAACCGTGCAAGACCGCGATGCCCGTGCCGACGTTGCGAATGGAGATGACGAAGTAGGCGGCCTCGTCCGTCACTTGCGCGGCCCCTTGGCCGCCCGGAACGTTGAACCAGACGTCGTCCTGGAAGCCGACCTTAAGTGCCGGGTCTTCCGTGCGCGACGTGACGAGCAGCGGTCGTTGCCCGGCCATGAGCGACTGCTCGGCGATCCGGGCTGCGCGGTTCGCGGACCGGAGCGACACGACCGTCACGCCCGCGAGCACGAGCGTACCGCCGGCGGACGCGAGGGACGAGATCGTCACCCAGTCGGCCACGCCGCGAGTTTACGGAGGCGCGACGAAGCCGGCACACACGCGACACGGATCCGTTGTCAAGGTGGAAGACATGGACGTGCGACTTTCGGCACTCTCGCGTCGTCAGCTCTTCGGAGGCGCTGCTGCGGTCGCCGTCGTGCTGCTGTTCCTCGTCCGGCACCTCGGTGGGGGCGGGAGCGGAGCGCCCGCGGTGACGCCGGTGCAACCGGCCGTCCGGTCGAGAGCGACCGCGCCGAAATTGCTCGTGGTCGACGTCGCCGGTGCGGTACGGCGACCTGGGCTCTACCGGCTGAAGTCCGGTTCGCGGATCGACGACGCGATCACGCTCGCCGGTGGTCTCACCGCCAAGGCCCAGCTCGGTGCGGTGAACCTCGCGGCGCCCGTTGCCGACGGCGAACAGATCGTCGTTCCGGGTCGCGGCGTGGCCAGTATCGCCGCGACGGGTTCCCCCGCGGCCGGCACCTCGGTGTCCGCGCCGCTCGACCTGAGCTCGGCCACACTCGAGCAGCTCGAGAACTTGCCGGGCATCGGGCCGGTGACGGCGCAGAAGATCCTCGACTACCGGCAGCAGCACGGCGCGTTCCACTCCGTCGCCGAGCTGCAAGGGGTGCCCGGGATCGGCCCGGCGCACATGGCCCAGCTGAAAGGGCTCGTGATCCCCTGAGGTGACGGTCCGCATCCCGCACGCACTCGTTGGTGCCCTGTGCCTCGGCTTCGCAATGGCGAACATCGCGCGCCCGGCCGCGGCTCCGGCGCTCGGCGCGACGGCCCTACTCGGTTCGCTCGGTCTCTTCGCCTCCGAGCCTCGCTCCCGGCTCGTGCTGCTCTTCGCGACGGTCATCGCCGTCGGTTGGGGGTGGGGAAGTGTTCGACTCGGTCAGCTCGACCACAGCGTGCTCGCAGGGCAGATCGGCACGGCGGAGCAAGCAGTCGTCGAGGTCGAGGAGCCACCGCGGGCCGGCAGCTTCGACCAGCGCATGCGGGCGGTCGTCCTCCGCTGGGGCATGCTCCGCCCGCACGAGCCCGTGCTGCTCCAGCTCCCTCTCGGTCGGGCACCGCCGGAGGGTGCCCGAGTGGAGCTCATCGGCGAGCTGCGGGCTCCGCCGGGACCATCGAACGGCTTCGACGAGGCGAAGTGGCTACGGCGGCAGGGCATCCACGCGGTTCTTCGCGCTCAGACGTGGCGCGTGGTCGGACGGCGTGGCGGCGTCTCCGGGGTCGGCGACCGGGTTGGGCGCTGGCTCGCCGCAGACATCGCATCCGGGGTGAAGGGCGAGCGACGCGACGTGATCGAAGCGATCGTGCTCGGCCGTTCGTCCGAAGTCGACCAAGGTCTCCTTGCTGACTTCCGCGCCACCGGCCTGTACCACTGCCTCGCAGTCGACGGGTTGAAGGTCGCGGCCGTCGGAGGAGGAGCTGTTGGGGCAATTTTGCTGCTCGGCTTGGGGATCTACTTTGCTCAGGGCGCTGCCCTGCTCACGGTGGCGGCGTACGCACTGGCCGTGGGGCTCCATCCGTCGGTCGTGCGCGCTGCGCTTGCCGCCGGTCTCGGCTCCCTCGCCTGGTTGGCCGGCCGTGAGCGCGACCGCTGGCAGGCGCTGCTCGTCGGCGCGGCCGTGCTTCTCGGCTGGAATCCGTACGCGCTCTTCGACGCCGGCTTCCAGCTCTCGTTCGCGGCGGTCGCGTCCATCTTCGTCGTCACGCCCCGGGTCGTCCGCGCGCTCGAGGGATACCCGGTTTCGCACGGCCTGGCACAGCTCATCGGCGTCTCGACCGCCTGCGGGCTCGCGACCGCGCCCGTCACCTGGTTCCAGTTCCACCAGATCTCACTCGTCACAGTGCCGGCGAATGTCGCCGCCGTCCCGATCGTCGTCGAGGTGCTCGGCCTGGCGCTCCTGACCGCCGTCGTCGCACCCATTGCGCCGTCGGTCGCGGCAGCGATGGCACAGCTCAACGGCTGGGGTGCCTGGCTCGTCGCCGTCTGCGCGCGGGCGTTCGCGCGCCTCCCCGGCGCGCAGATCACGTCACCTCGGGCGGCCGCGGTTCTCGGCCTGGGAGCGGTCGGCATCGCCGCCTATGCTTGGCAGCGTGGCGAGCGAGCGCGAGCTGAAGCCGGTCTACCTCCTGACGGGGACGGATTGGCCGAAGATCGCGGTGGCGCTCCAGCGGCTGCGCGGGCGGATCGGTGAGGAAGCGACCGAGCAGCTCCACTCGGCGGAGGCGTCCGGCGCGGACGCGGTTGCCGCCTGCAACGCCCTCGGCCTCTTCGGCGGGGACGCCCGGCTCGTCATCGTGGACGGCGTGGAGGCGTGGAAGACGGCCGACGTGAAGGAGCTCGAATCGTACCTCGCGGCCCCGGCGCCGACGACCGTCCTCGCGCTCGTCGGCGACGGGATCAAGCGAGACTCCGCCCTTGCCAAGGCGGTCGCCAAGGCCGGCCAGGTCCTCGCCTACGACGTAACGAAGAAACAGCTCCCCGAGTGGGTGGCCGAGCAGTTCGCACGTCTCGGTGCCTCCGCCGGCCGGGACACTTGTCGCGCCCTCGTCGAGGCGGTAGGGGACAACGTCGGCGATCTCTCCTCCGAGATCCAGAAGCTCGCGACCTGGGCAAACGGCGATCAGATCACACGCGCGACCGTCGAGGAGCTCGCGGTAGGTCGAGCCGAGACCCCGATCTTCGCGGTGACCGATTCCTGGGGGCGACGGGACGTCGCCGCGACGCTGCGTGCGGCCGAGTCACTCCTCGACCGCTCGCACCGACCGCGCTCCGGTGAGCTGATCCGGCTGGTCGCGTCGCTCGTGGGGCACGTCGGCCGGGTCCGCAAGGCTGCCCATCTCGTCGACGAGGGAGTGCGTTCGAGCGAGATCGCGAGCAGGCTCAAGATCCATCCGTTCGTCGCCGAGAAGGCTGCGAAACAGGCCGGCAACTTCTCGCCCGAAGAGCTCGGTCTTGCGACCGTTCGATTGGCGGAGCTCGATGCGGGGGCAAAGGGCGGCTCGCGCCTACCGCCCGAGCTTCAGCTCGACCAGACCATCGTCGAGATCACACGCCGGGCCGACTAGCGCGATCTACTTCGCTGCGGACGAGCCGGCGGTGAGCTTGGCCGCCTGGGACTTGCGCCGAGCCACGGTGTTGCGGTGGAGAGCGCCGTTCGCAGCAGCGCGATCGAGCCACTGGACGAGCTCGCGATGGCGCGCGTCTGTCTCCTTCGCGTCGCCCTCCGCGACGGCCTCGTTCAGGCGGCGCATGAGCGTCTTGGCGGTCGAGCGCCAGCGGAGGTTCTCCTGCCGCTGCCTGGCCGCCTGGCGAACGCGCTTCTCTTGCTGCTTGATGTTCGGCATCTCGGAAAAAGACCCGCGGCTCGCGGGCCGGGCGATGGTAGCAACCCCGCTCCCTATGCTGCCCTCGTGGAGGACGCCGAGCGGCAGCGGCAGGAGCGTCGGCTGGCCCGCGACCGTCGCCGCCGCGAGCAGGGCCGGGCGACGTATTTCGAAAGCGACGCAACGCTCGATTCCTGGCCGATCGCGCAGGATCCGGCAGAGCGGCCGACCTCGATTCTTCGTCCCCGACGCGACCGCGGCGAGATCACGGAGATCGAGGCTCTTGCGCTCGACGAGGAAGGTCAGGCCACGCAGATCTCGGCGCCGGCGGGCGTGCGCGAAGCGCCGGCCGGCGAGCAGCGGAGTCTCGCGCGCTCGGGCGTCATTTTCGCGATCGCGACCGGCCTCTCACGGATCATCGGGCTCGTACGAGAGATCGTGCAGGCAGCCCTGTTCGGGATCTCCGGCAAGGTCAACGCGTTCGAGATCGCGTTCCTCATCCCGAACACGGTGCGGTCGCTCGTCGCCGACTCGGCGCTCTCCGCCGCGTTCGTGCCGGTCTTCAGCGACCTGCTGGTCAAGGGGGAGCGGAAACGCGCGTGGCGCGTGGCGTCGTCGTTGTTCTGGCTGATGCTGCTCGGTCTGGGCGGCCTCACCGCACTGTTCGTGGTGATCGCGCCTTGGGTCATGGCGATCTTCCATTACGGGCCGGGGGATAAATACGCCGCGCTCGCGGCGGGCCTGGCGCGCGTCCTGTTCCCGATCGTTCTCGTGCTCGGCCTGACCGGGATCGTGGTGGGGATCCTCAACAGCTACGACCACTTCACGGTGCCGGCCCTCAGCCCCGTGGCGTGGAACCTCGTCATCCTGCTGGGGCTCGCCCTCGGCGCGGAGCACTCGTCCCACAAGTCGACGCGGCTCTACTTCTACGCGGTCGCGATCCTCATCGCGACGGTGATCCAGTTCCTGCTCCCGTTGCCGTGGCTGCGCGGGCGCGACGACCGGCTGCGGATGGTGATCGATATCCACGACCCCGCGGTCAAGCGGACATTCGCTCTGATGGTGCCGGTCACGATCGGGCTCGGGTTGATCAACATCAATGCGGCAATCGACCAGCTTTTTGCCACGCACTTCCTGGACCCGCAACGCGCACCGGCCGCGATCGTGCGTGCCTTCCGGCTCTACATGCTGCCGCAGGGCGTGTTCTCGGTCGCGGTTGCGACAGTGCTGTTCCCGTCGCTCTCGCGGGCGGTTTCACGCGAAGACTGGCACGGTTTCCGCAGCACCGTCACCACCGGGCTCCGCCTCATCTCGTTCTTCCTCATCCCGGCAAGCGCCGTCTCCGCGGTTCTCTGCGTGCCAATCGTGCGGCTGCTCTACCAGCACGAGCATTTCAAGGCGGCGGATACGCCCGTGGTGGCGTACTGCCTCGCCGCGTTCGCGCTCGGTCTGACATTCAACGGGACGATGCTGATGCTGAACCGTGCGTTCTTCTCGCTGCAATCGCCGTGGATCCCGAGCTGGGTCGCGATGGGGAACCTCGGCATCAACGCGGCACTCGATGCGATCTTCTACCGGCTCGGGATCTGGGGCATCCCGCTCTCGACCTCGGTCGTGAACATCGCGGGTACCTGTGCCCTCCTTGTCCTGCTGCGCCGCCGGATGGGACCGATCGGTCTCACGGCGGCCGCCCGGAGCTTCGTGCTCGTCTCGGTGGCGTCGGCCGTGCTGGCGGCTGTTTCGTGGTCGGTCTGGCGCCTGGCCGACGATGCGGTCGGCCGATCGTTACCGGGCCAGCTCGTTTCGGTCGGCCTCGGTCTCGCGCTCGGCATCGCGGCGTTTTTCGGCACCTGCCGGTTGCTGGGCGTCGACGAGTTGAACACGATGCTGCGGCTGCGTCGCGCCCGCGCGTGACCGAGAGTTGACATGAAGCCGCCGCACCGGCGACACGGTTCAGCCGGTAGCGTCGATCGCGAGGGCGGAGGGACAAGCGGACCCCACCCGGGTGGGGGTGTGCACGCAGTCGCGTCCTGAACGGCCAAGGGCCAGGCGGACAAGGGTCAGTACCATCGCCGCTCGTGGACCAGGCACGGATTCGCAACTTCTCGATCATCGCGCACATCGACCACGGCAAGTCGACGCTTGCCGACCGGATCCTCGAGCTGACCGAGGCCGTCTCGGCGCGCGAGATGCGCGAACAGGTTCTCGACACGATGGAGCTCGAGCGGGAACGGGGCATCACGATCAAGGCCCAGGCGGTCCGCGTGAGCTGGAAGGGCCACGAGCTCAACCTCATCGACACGCCCGGCCACGTCGACTTCACCTACGAGGTCTCGCGCTCGCTGCAGGCCTGCGAAGGCGCGCTCCTCGTCGTCGACGCCGCCCAGGGCATCGAGGCGCAGACGCTCGCGAACGCGTATCTCGCGATCGAGAACGGGTTGGAGATCGTCCCTGTCGCGAACAAGATCGATCTACCCGCCGCCGACCCGGACGGCACGGCGCTCGAGGTCGCCGATCTGCTCTGTGACGACCCGGCGCGCGTGCTCCACATCTCCGCGAAGACGGGGGATGGGGTCTCCGACGTCCTTGACGCGATCGTCGAGCGCGTGCCGCCGCCGGCGGGAGACCCCGAGTCGCCCGCCCGCGCGCTCGTCTTCGACTCCTCGTACGACCAGTACCGCGGCGTCGTCGCCTTCGTCCGGGTCGTCGACGGGGTGTTCTCAACCCGCGAGGCGCTGCGGACGATGGCCACCGACACCCGGTTCGACGCGGAGGAGCTCGGCGTCTTCTCCCCGGCGATGACCCCCGTGCAGGAGCTCGCCGCCGGCGAGGTGGGGTATGTCGTCACAGGTCTGAAGGACGTCTCGCGTCTGCGAGTCGGCGACACGCTCACATCCGTTCGCCGTCCGGCGGCCGAGGCTCTGCCGGGGTACAAGGACGTCAAGCCCATGGTCTTCGCCGGGCTCTTCCCGACCGATTCCGACGACTACCCCGAGCTCCGTGACGCGCTCGAACGGCTCAAGCTGAACGACGCCGCGCTCGTGTACGAGCCGGAGACGTCGCAGGCGCTCGGCTTCGGCTTTCGCTGCGGCTTCCTCGGGCTCCTCCACATGGAGATCGTCCGCGAGCGGCTCGAGCGTGAGTTCGATCTAGACCTGCTCGTGACCGCGCCGAACGTGGCCTACCGCGTGCAGGAGAAGAACGGAGGCTTGGTCGAGGTGCACAACCCGGCGGAGTTCCCGCGCGAGATCGAGGAGGTCGAAGAGCCGTACGTCGACGCGTCGATCATCGTCCCGAAGGAGCACGTCGGCGCCGTGATGGAGCTCAACAACGACCGCCGTGGCGCGTTCGGACGGCTCGAATACCTCTCACCTGAGCGCGTCCATCTCACGTACGAGCTTCCGCTCGCCGAGATCGTCCTCGACTACTACGACCAGCTGAAGTCGCGCACTCGCGGTTACGCCTCATTCGACTACGACCTCGCCGGCTTCAAGCCGGGCGAGCTGGTCCGCGTCGACGTGCTTGTCGGCGGCGAGCCGGTCGACGCGCTCTCACTCATCATCCATCGCGACTTCGCCTACGAACGGGGACGGGCGCTCGTCGACAAGCTGCGCGAGGAGATTCCACGTCAGATGTTCGACATCGCGATCCAGGCCGCCATCGGATCGCGCGTCATCGCGCGCGAAACCGTGAAGGCCAAGCGAAAAGACGTGCTCGCGAAGTGCTACGGAGGCGACATCTCCCGGAAGCGGAAGCTGCTCGAGAAGCAGAAGGCCGGCAAGAAGCGAATGAAGCAGGTCGGCGCCGTCGAGGTGCCGCAGGAGGCCTTCCTCGCCGTTCTCAACATCGGCCAGGGCGGAGAGGGGAAGCGCTGATGGCACTCGAGATGCGCGATCGCTGCGAGCGGTGCGGCGTCGGTCTCGCGGCGGACGGCGGAGCGTCGATCTGCTCGCACGAGTGCACGTTCTGCACGCCGTGCGCCGAAGCGATGTCGCTCGTGTGCCCAAACTGCGGCGGCGAGCTCGTCGCGCGGCCGAGGCGCGTGGAGTCCTCATGAGCGGCTCCGCGCGCCATCTCTACGTGCACCTCCCGTTCTGCGCTCACCGCTGCGGTTATTGCGACTTCGTCACGGTCATCGGCGGACGCGGGCAGGACGCGGCCTACGTCGACGCCCTGCTGCAAGAGCTCGAGCTCCAGCGTGGGCTCCTCGGCGACGAGGTCGAGACGGTGTTCCTCGGCGGCGGCACACCCTCCTTCTCGATCCTCCCGGACCTCCTGCGCCTGCTCGACGCTCTGCCGCCTGCCGAGGAAGTGACGGTCGAGGCGAACCCGGAAACCGTGACCGAGGAGCTCGCCCGCGCGCTCCGCCGGGCCGGCGTGACGCGCATCTCGCTCGGAGCGCAGACCTTCAGCCCGCGGCTGCTGCACGTCCTCGAGCGCGTTGCCCAACCGGAAGACATCCGACGCGCCGTGCATCATCTTCGTGATGCCGGATTCGACAACATCTCGCTCGACTTCATCTACGGGATCCCCGGCCAGAGCGCCGCCGACCTCGAGGCAGATCTCGGTCACGCTCTCGCGCTCGAGCCGGAGCACCTTTCCTGTTACGAGCTCGAGGCGAAGCCGGGCACGCGCTTCACCCACGTCTGGGGAGCAGAGCTCGCCGAGCAGGCCGACGCGATGGAGGACTACTTCGAGCGCGTCGTCGCACGGCTGACGGGCTCCGGCTACCGCTGGTACGAGACGGCCAACTTCTGCCGTACGGACGAGGACGGACGGGACCTCCGCGCGAGGCACAACCTCGCGTACTGGCTCGGCCGCGACTACCTCGGGCTCGGGATCGGTGCGGTCAGCACAATCGAGAATCGGCGCTGGCGGAACACGCCGCGGCTCGCGCGCTACCTCGAGGCGCTCGCGGCCGAGCGGCTGCCCGACCGTGAGATCGAGCCACTCGATACCGGCGTCCGGGCACGAGAACGCGTGATGCTCGGTCTTCGGCTGGACGAGCCCCTGCCGGTCGGCAGCCTGCGCTCCGCGCTCGACGCAAGCGGCGTCGCGCGAGCCGAGCAGCTCGGTCTCGCCGTCGACGGCGGTGAGACGCTGGCGCTCACCAGGCGCGGGCGGTTCCTCGGCGGTGCGGTCACCGCTGAGATCCTCGCCTGAGCGTGAAAGTGCGTCGCCGACCACACCGGCTAAAATCTCCTGCAAATGCAGGAAACGGTGCAAATCAGCGAACGGCAGCGCGCGGTGCTACGCCGGGTCGTGGAGGAGTTCGTCGGCACCGGCCAGCCGGTCGGGTCGAAGACGCTCGTCGAGCGCTCCGACCTGCGCGTGTCTCCGTCGACCGTGCGGGCCGAGCTCGCCGAGCTCGAGAACCTCGGCCTGCTCACGCATCCACACACGTCCGCGGGGCGGGTGCCGACCGAGCGCGGCTACCGCCACTACGCCGACGAGCTGCTCGGCCGGCTCGAGCCGCAGCCCGCCGCCTTCCCGCTCGACCTGACGACGACGAGCACCGAAGTCGAGTCCGCGCTGCAGGCGACGACCGAGATGCTGTCGCAGGTGACGCGCCTGCTCGCGCTCGTGTCGGCGCCACCACTCGAGGCGACTCATGTCCGACACGTGGAGGTGCTTCTGCTGCAGCCGCAGCTGGTGATGGTCGTCGTCATCACGTCTGCGGGCGGCGTGTCGAAGCGGCTGTTCCATTTCGACGACCCCGTCGACGCCGGCCTGGCGCAATGGGCGAACGACTACCTGAACGAGGCTGTCGCCGGGCTGCAACTCGGGACGGGACTGCTGCGACGGCGGTTCGAAGACCCCGGCCTGAGCCCGTCTGAGCATGCGTTCCTCGCGGCCCTCACGCCGGCGTTCACCGAGCTCGTCTCCGCCGAGCAGCGTCTGTACGTCGGCGGTGCGGCCGACCTCCTCGGCGAGGTTCGGGCGGAGGAGCTCGACGCGTACCGAAGCCTGTTCGAGCTCGTCGAGCGCAGGGCCGACCTGATCGACGTGCTCGGCCAGCCGAGCGCGTCGCAGCGCCCGTTCGTCCGTCTCGGCCAGGAGCTCGCCCATCCGGCGCTCGCCGAGGTCGCGCTCGTCGGCGCGTGTTACGGCCTCGTCCATCGCGCGCTCGGCGCGGTCAGCCTCGTCGGGCCGGTCCGCATGGACTACGAGAAGGCCCTCGGAGCCGTTCGCTCGGCCGCGCTCGAGCTGTCGCGCTTCGTCGAGTCGATCTACGACGAGACGTAGCGATCCCGCTGCCGCGCCCAGCGGCGGCAGATCCCGACGCTACATTCCGAACGATGTCGACCACCGACCGCGACTACTACGAGCTGCTCGGAGTCGGGCGCGGAGCGAGCGAAGCCGAGATCAAGCGCGCGTTCCGCCGGCTGGCGCGAGAGCTCCATCCCGACGTGTCGGACGCGCCGGACGCGCAGGAGCGATTCCGCGAGGTCGTCGAAGCATACGAGGTGCTGTCGAAGAGCGAGACGCGCGAGCTCTACGACCGCTACGGCCACGCAGGCCTGCGCAGCGGCGGCTTCCAGGCCGAGCACGTGGACTTCGGGAACCTCGCCGACCTCTTCTCGGCCTTCTTCGGCGACGACGTCCTCTTCGGCGGCCGCGCCGGCGGCGGACGCGCGCGCGGCGCCGACCTCGCGGCGATCGTCGAGATCGACCTCTTCGAGGCGGCGCACGGTGTCACCCGTGAGGTGCCGTTCGAGGCAGCCGTGACGTGCACGCACTGCAGCGGGGACGGTGCGGAGCCGGGCAGCGAGATCAGCGCGTGCCCGACGTGCGCCGGCAGCGGGCGGCTCCAGCAGGTGACGCGGAGCGTGTTCGGCGAGTTCGTCCGCACTCAGACATGCCCGACGTGCTCGGGCTCGGGCCGTCGGCTCGAACAGCCGTGTGCCGAATGTGGCGGTGCTGGCCGGGTCGTCGAGGAACGGACGCTCGACGTCGAGATCCCGCCCGGGATCCATCACGGCCAGCGCATCCGGCTCAGCGGCGAGGGTCACGCCGGCCTCGTCGGCGGCCGCGCCGGAGACGTCTACGTCGAGGTGCGGATCCGCCCCGACGAGCGGTTCGTGCGCGAGGGAGACGACATCTACGGCACCGTCGAGCTCACCTTCACGCAGGCTGCGCTCGGCGCGACCGTCACGATCCCGACGCTCGACGGGGAGGAGGAGCTCGAGCTCCCGCCCGGGACTCAGCCCGGCGAGATCGTCGTCCTGCGCGGCCACGGCATGCCCGTCTTGCAGAGCCACGGCCGCGGCGACCAGCGAATCCTGGTCAACGTGCTCGTCCCCGGCCGGTTGAACGACGAGCAGCGCCGCCTCCTCCGCGAGTTCGACGAGCACGCCGACGAGCACACGTACGAGAAGACCGACAGCGGCCTCTTCGACAAGCTCAGAAGCGCGTTCCGCTGAGACGATACGTCGTCGTCGGCGGCGAGCCCGAGCTCGCGCTCCTGCTCCACATCTTCCCCGAGGGCGTCGAGGAGCTCGACGGCGCCTACGCGGTCTACGCGGAGGAGCCGCCGCTCGGCTTCGACGTCGTCGCGGTGGACGACGTCACGGAAGGGTGGGAGGACGGCTGGCGCGCCTTCCACCACGGCGTCCGCGTCGGCCGTTGCTGGGTCGGGCCGCCGTGGGAAGGGCCGCCTGCCGACGCGATCGCCGTCGTCATCGACCCCGGCCGCGCCTTCGGCACGGGCGCGCATGCGACGACGCGGCTCTGCCTCGAGCTCCTGCAGGACGTGGAGCCGACGAGCCTGCTCGACGTCGGCTGCGGTTCCGGCGTCTTGTCGGTCGCGGCCGCAAAGCTCGGCTTCGCCCCGGTCACCGCGGTCGACATCGACGACGTCGCACTCGAGACGACCCGAGCGAACGCAGCCGCGAACGGCGTCTCGGTCGACGTCGCTACCGAGTTGCGGCCGGCGAGCCTCGCGGTGATGAACATCGCCCTCGACGTGGTCGAGCGGATGCTCCTGCAGCTTCCCGTCGAGCGCGCGATCACCTCGGGCTACCTCGATCGGGACGAGCCGCGCGTTGAAGGCTGGCGTCGGCTTGAACGGCAGGTGCGCAACGGTTGGGCGGCCGATCTGCTCGAGCGCGCCTAGCGGCGGCCCACGACGAGACTCCGTCGCGCGGGCCGACTGCGGTCCGGGACGCTTACGATCCGCGCGTGGCCAGCTTCTCCGTCCGTTTCCTCGGCTGCAAGGTCTCGCACGTCGACGCGCACGCGGTGCGCGAGCGGCTGCTGGCCGACGGGCACCACGAAAGCGACGGCGGCGCCGAGGTCGCAGTCGTCAACACGTGCTGCGTCACGAACGAGGCGGTCGCGAAGTCGCGCAAGGAAGCGGCTCGCGCGGCACGCACTCATCGCCGCGTCTACGTCACAGGCTGCGGCGCGAATCTCGCCGGAGACGCGTTCGCGGGCCTGCCCGACAACGTCGTCGTCGTGGCGCGCCGGAGCGAGGAGACAGCTGAATTCGTCGCGGGCGACGTCGGGGCGATCGGCTGCGTCCAGGCCGACGCGCGCCTCGACCGCGTGCGCGCCTTCGTCAAGGTGCAGGACGGCTGCTCGTTCGGCTGCCGGTTCTGTGTGATCCCGCTCGTGCGCGGCGCATCGCGGAGCCGGCCGGCAGACGCCGTGCTCGGGGAGATTCGCCGCCGCGTCGACCAGGGTCACCGCGAGGTCGTGCTCACCGGGATCAACCTCGGCTGCTATCGCGACCGGGACGCCGACTATCGCCTGCCGCGGCTCGTCCGTGAAGCGGGCGCGACGCCCGGGCTCGACCGTCTCCGGCTCTCCTCGATCGAGATCAATCACGTCGACGAGGAGCTCGTCCGCGTGCTCCGTGAGACGCCTACCGCGACGCGCCACCTCCACGTCCCGCTCCAGTCGGGCGACGACGCCGTCCTGCGAGCGATGGGTCGCCGCTACTCGACCCGCACATACCTGCGCCGCCTCGAGCCGCTACGGGAGGACTTCAACCTCACGAGCGACGTCATCGTCGGCTTCCCGACCGAGGACGAGCCGGCGTTCGAGAACACGTTGCGCGTCGTCCGCGAGGCCGGGTTGACGAAGGTGCACGTCTTCCCCTACTCGCCCCGCCCCGGCACCGGCACAGCCGCGGAGGACCCAATTCCGCCGCCGGTGAAGAAGGGGCGGAGCGCTCGGTTGCGCGCCGCCTCGCACGAAGCGTGTCTCACGCACTGGCGCTCGAAGATCGGCCGTGAGGACCTCGTGCTCGTCGACCGGCCGGGCCGAGGCTACGGCGACGACTACTCCCCGTGGCTCGTGCCTAACTCGGAGCCGGTCGGCGAGGTGGTCGCAGTCCGCGGCGCCGCGGTCTCGGAGGAGGGGATCCTCGCCGCGTGACCGAGAGCTGCCTCTTCTGCCGGCTCTACCGTGACGGCGACCACGTCGCGGCGACCGAGGGCTTCGTCGCGATCCGCGACATCAATCCCCAAGCGCCCGTGCATCTGCTCGTGCTCCCCGAGCGGCACATCGACTCGTTCCGCGAGATCGGCGAGCTCCCGCCGGACGAGACGAAGCGGATGCTCGAGTTCGTGGCCGACGTCGCTGCACGCGAGGGGTTGACGGACTACCGTGTCGCCGTCAATGTCGGCCCGAGCGCGGGCCAGACGGTTTTCCATCTGCACTGGCACATCAAAGGCGGTTGGTCGTGAGCTTGATCGAGGAGATCGACGACGAGCTGAAGGACGCGATGCGCGCGCGCGACGCGGAGCGCCGCGACACGCTGCGCCTGATCCTCCACGCGCTCAGGAGCTCCGAGAAGGAGCTGCAGCGGCCGCTGAGTGAAGGGGAGGAGCTCCAGGTGCTGCAGCGCGAGCGGAAGCGCCGGCTCGAGGCGGCCGAGGCGTTCCGCACCGGCGGGCGCGAGGAGCAGGCCGCGGCCGAGGAGCGCGAGCTCGACGTGCTCGAGGAGTTCATGCCGGAGCCGCTCTCCGAGGACGAGATCGACGAGATCGTCGACGACGTCATCGCCGAGGTCGGGGCGACGAGCATGGCCGATCTCGGCCGGGTGATGGCCGACGTGATGCCGCAGATCGCCGGACGCGCCGACGGATCGCGGGTCAGCCAGACCGTTCGCGAAAAGCTCGCGTAGCGCGCAACAGTTCCGAGGACTAGCTTCGCGCGGCGTGGGCAGACGGGCGCTGTGACCAGGAACGTACGAGGCGGAATCGCAGGCGCCGTGGCGGCGACGCTCTGGACGGCTGCCGACCCGATCCTCGAGCGCGCGTTCCGAACGACGTACGCAGACGCGAAGCTTCTCGGGCCGTTCATCACCGAAGGGCCGCTCGAGCCGGTCGCGAACGCGGTCACCCACGCGGCGGGCGGCTTCGCCTTCGGCTATCTGTTCAGGAGGTTCGGCGGCCGCGGCGTGAAGAACGGCGTGACCGCTGCACTGGCCGAGAACACGCTCCTCTGGCCACTGCTCGGCGTCTTTGACCGGATCCATCCGAAGCGGCGCAGCGGCGAATGGCCGCCGCTCGTCTCGAATCCCCGCATCTTCGCGCAGGCGACGACCGGCCACGCCCTGTTCGGCGTGCTCCTCGGCTTGTTGAGCAAGCGCGCGTGACGACTGCGCTCGTCGCCGGGGCCACCGGACACGTCGGCTCGCGCCTCGTCGGCGCGCTCGCGGAGCGCGGTGTCGACGTTCGCGCGATCTCGCGGAACGGCGGCGAGGGTGTGACCGCCGGCGACGTCGCCGACCGCGGCGCGATGCTGGAGCTGCTCGCGGATGTCGACGCCGCGTACTACCTCGTGCATTCGCTCGGGCTCGCGGGCGAGTTCGGCGAGGACGAGCGCAACGCGGCCACGACCTTCGCCACCGCGGCCCGTGACCGCGGTGTGGGGAGGCTCGTATACCTCGGCGGCATCGTCCACGACGACGAGCTGTCCCCGCATCTCGCGAGCCGCCGCGAGGTCGGGGAGATCCTCCGCGGGAGCGGGATCCCGACGGTCGAGTTCCGCACCTCGATCGTCGTCGGAGCAGGCAGCGCGTCGTTCGAGCTCGTGCGCGACCTCGTGGATGCCTTGCCTGTCCTCGTCGGGCCCGACTGGCTCGACAACCCGGCTCAGCCGATCGGCGTCGACGACGTGGTCGCCTACCTCGTCGCCGCGCTCGACGTCCCGCTCGAGGGGAGTGTCGTCTACGAGATCGGGGGAGCCGATCGTGGCACCTACCGGGACCTGGTCGACGAGATCGCCAGGGGGCGGGGTCGTTCCGGCGTTCTTGCCTCGCTGCCCGTCCGGCCGCTGCCGCTTCCCGCGTCAGCCCTGCCGGAACGGCTCGCGGAGCTCGTCCCGGAACGGGCTCGAGTTGCCGCCAACCTGCTCGAGAGCCTCAGGCACGGCACCGCGGTCGAGGACGATTCGGCGCTCCGCGACTTCGACGTGCGCCCGATTGGGCTGCGCGAAGCGGTCGCCGACGCCCTCGCCTGACGCTACGGCACGCGGCGCGCGCCGTTGAAGGCGCCGAAGCCGGAGATGCTGTCGATCCGGACGACGGAGCCGGTGTGCGGCGCGTCGACCATCTGGCCGTTGCCGATGTAGATCCCGACGTGACCTAGGCCGTCGAAGAAGACGAGGTCGCCGGGCTCCGGCGACGAGACCGGCTGTGTCGCGTTCCACTGCGCGACGGTGTAGTGAGGCAGCGAGATCCCGAGCTGGGCATAGACGTACATCACGAGCCCGGAGCAGTCGAAGCCACTCGGGCTCGCGCCGCCGTAGACGTAGCGGACACCGAGGTAGCGGAGAGCGATCGAGGCGGCCTGGGGATGCCCGGCGCCGTTGCTCGCGATCGGGGGGCCGGGCGGCGGCACGATCGACGTCGGCGTGGAGGACGATGAAGATGTAGCCTGCTGCGCGGCCGCCGCTGCGGCGGCTTTCTTCTCCCGCGCCTGCTCTGCGAGCTGCGCCTGCAGGCGGGCGAGGGCCGCCGCCTTGGCCGCCCTCTCGCGCTCCTGCTCCTGCGCCACGAGCTGCTGGAGCGAGCTGTGGATTGACGCAAGCAGTTGCTTCTCGCGCGCGAGCTCCGATGCCTTCCGCTGCTTTTCGTTCAGGACGACGCGAAGAGCGGTCTCGCGCGTTTGCTTCAGGTGCTTCAGTTGCCGCTCCCGCTGTTGCACGGTCTGCTCGTAGCTCAGGGCCTGCTTGCCGAGCGCCGCGTCCTGGTTCGACAGGACCTGCGCCGACTCGGCCCGGCTGATCATCTGGGAGACGCTGTTCGCACCCACTATCGCCTCGAGCGTGCTCGGCGAGCCGTTCACGTAGAGCGAGTAGAGGCGCGACATGATCCGCTTCTGCGCGGCCTTGAGGTTGCCGCGCGCGACGTGCAGCCGGTACTCGTTCTGGCGCAGGCTGTGATTGACCTGGATCACCCGCTGCTGCGCGTTCCAGGCTCGATCCTCGACCCGCTGGAGCTGGGCGCCGATCTGGTTGACCTCCGCCATGACCGTCCGCTCCCGGTTCTTCTCGGCTCGGATCTTCGGGGTGGAGTGGGCGCGTGCGGTGGCCGCCACGAATGCAGCGAGGCCGAGCGTGCAGAGGAGTACGAGACCGGAACGGCGCATAGATACGGCGTACAAAGAGGACCCGAGGCCCATGACGCTAGCGCAAGAAGTCGACGGAGTCATGTTCGTGACCGACGCCACGAACCCTTTCGCAGCGTTCCGGGCGTCCAGGGACGCGCCGCAGAGCGCCCTACACTGGCCGTGTGCAGACCGTCTTGGACGTCTCGAATGAAGTCGCGGCGGAGCTTGCCGGCATCGGTGACGGCGTGCTCGACGCACTCCGTGACCGGCTCGATTGCGCCGTGAATCTCCGCGGAAACCGACTCACGCTCTCGGGCGACGACCTGAGAGTCGCCGAGGCGCAGGCGGTCGTCGAGGAGCTCGTCGAGCTCGTCGAGGGCGGGCAGGAGGTCGGCGCAGGCACGGTCGACGCGATCCTGGGCGCAATCGACCAGGCCGAGGACGTCCACGAGATCTTCTCCGACGTCGTCTGGTCGCACCGCGGCAAGACGATCACGCCGAAGACCGTCACGCAGAAGCGCTACGTCGACGCGATCCGCGACTGCACGGTCACTTTCGGCATCGGCCCCGCGGGGACCGGCAAGACCTATCTCGCGATCGCGCTGGCCGTGGCCGCTCTCTCGGAGCGGCAGGTCGGGCGGATCATCCTCACGCGCCCAGCGGTGGAGGCGGGCGAGCGGCTCGGCTTCCTGCCCGGCGACGTCCTCGCGAAGGTCGATCCGTACATGCGGCCCCTCTTCGACGCGCTCTACGACACGATGGATCCGGAGAAGCTGAACGCGTTCATGGAGCGCGGGACGATCGAGGTCGCCCCGCTGGCCTTCATGCGCGGCCGGACGCTGAACGACAGCTTCGTCATCCTCGACGAGGCGCAGAACACGTCGCCCGAGCAGATGCAGATGTTCCTCACGCGGCTCGGGTTCGGCTCCAAGATGGTGGTGACCGGCGACGTCACGCAGGTCGACCTGCCGCGCGAGCAGGCCTCCGGCCTGATCCAGGTGCGCCAGATCCTCGGCTCGGTCGACGGGATCGCCTTCGTCGAGTTCAGCCATCAGGACGTCGTCCGCCACAAGCTCGTCCAGCGGATCGTGGAGGCGTACAAGGCGCACGCCGAGCAGACCGGAACGCAGCGGAGCAAGTGATAGAGGTCGAGATCGCCAATCGTTCGGGCAGGGAGGTGGACGAGTCAGCCGCGGCCGAGCTCGCACGATCCGTGCTCGCGGGAGAGGGAATCGGCGGCGGCGAGCTCGGGCTCGCGTTCGTCGGGCCGGACGAGAGCCGCGCGCTGAAGCAGGAGCACCTAGGGATCGACGAGGCGACCGACGCGCTCGCCTTCCCGATCGACGGGCTCGCCGAGCTGCCGGACGGCGTGCCACGCCAGCTCGGCGACGTCGTCGTCTGTCCCGACGTCGTGGGGGAAGCGTGGCGCGGCCCGCTCGTGCACGCGCTGCTGCACCTCGTCGGCTACGAGCACGGCCCCGAGATGGAGGCGCGCGAGGCGGTGTACGCCGAATGACGATCACCCCGCTGCCGCGCGGCCCCGAGGACGGGCAGCGCGATCGGCCGCCGCCTCGCTCCTCGCCGCCGGCTCCCGGCCGGGCGCCTTCCCTGCTCGACAGCTTCAACTACGCGTTCGAGGGGATCATCCACGTCCTCCGCACGCAGCGGAACCTGCGCATCCACTTCCTCGCCGCCGTGTGCGTGTTCGCGGCCGCGGTCGCCGTCGGCGTGTCACGGCTGCAGCTGATCGCGCTCCTCATCGCCATCGCGTTCGTGCTCGTCGCGGAGATGCTGAACACGGCGATCGAGGGTGTGATCGACGTCTCGACGACCTCCTTCGACCCGAACGCGAAGCTTGCGAAGGACATCGCGGCCGGCTCGGTCCTGATCGCGTCGGTCACAGCGGTCGCGGTCGGCTTCCTCGTCTTCTCCAGCGCCGTTGGACAGCGGGCGACGCACGTGCTCGACCGGGTGCGGGACGCACCGGCTGACATCACGCTCGTCGCGCTCGTCCTCGTCGTCCTCCTCGTGATCGCGACGAAGGCGTGGACAGGGCGCGGCACGCCGCTCCGGGGCGGGCTTCCGTCCGGACACGCGGCGATCGCCTTCGCCGGGTGGATCGCGGTGACGTACCTCGTCGGCGACCACCACCGCTTCGTCGTCTCGGCACTGACGCTGATCATGGCGCTGCTCGTCGCGCAGACGCGGGTCGAGTCGGGCATCCACTCGCTCCTCGAGGTCTTCTACGGCGGTGCCGTAGGCGCGCTCACGACCCTGATCGTCTTCCAGCTCATCGGATGACCGACGTCCTCTCCCAGCAGAAGCTCTATTACGCCCAGCGCGCGCCGGAGTACGACGACTGGTGGCACCGGCGCGGCCGTTACGAGCTCGAGCCCGACGCGCTGGCGCGGTGGTGGGCCGACGCGGCCGAGGCGGAGACGGCGCTCGAGAGGCTCGCGCCGCTCGGCGCCGTGCTGGAGCTCGCGGCCGGCACCGGGATCTGGACGCGCAAGCTCGTCCGGCTCGCGGAGCGGGTGGTCGCTGTGGACGCGAACCCGGAGACGCTCGCGCTCAACACGCCGGAGGCGGAGCTCGTGCGCGCGGACGTCTTCGAGTGGCGGCCGGCCGAGACCTTCGACCTCGTCTTCTTCTCCTTCTGGCTCTCGCACGTTCCTGAGACGCGGTTCGAGGAGTTCTGGACGCTCGTCCAGACGGCGCTCGGCCCCGGCGGCCGCGTCTTCCTCGTCGACAGCGGCACGGGCGACACGGCGCACACCGGCACCGACCAGGCCGGCTGGGAGGAGACCCGCTCGCTCTCCGACGGGCGCACGTTTCGCATCGTCAAGCGGCGCTGGGCGCCAGGCGAGCTCGCGGAGCGGGTTCGTCCGCTCGGCTTCGAGCTCGAGCTCCGCGACACTTCGAACGGCCACTTCCTCTGCGGAGGCGGGGTGGCGGCGTGACCGGTGACGAGCTGCTCGCAGTGGCCGACGCCGCTGCGGCGAACGCGTACGCGCCGTACTCGAACTACCACGTCGGGGCCGCGGCTCTGCTGCACGACGGCCGCGTCTTCACCGGCGTGAACGTCGAGAACGCGGCCTATCCGCTCGGCGTCTGCGCGGAGCGGACGGCGATTGCGAAGGCGGCGAGCGAAGGGGTGAGGCCCGGAGACGTCGAGGCGATCGCGATCACGGCGTCCCCCTGCGGCGGCTGCCGCCAATGGCTGCACGAGTGGCGGTTCGAGCGCGTCCATTTCCGCCGTGCAGACGGGACGGTCGCCACGTACGGCGCGGACGAGCTGCTGCCCGAGACGTGGGATCTGCCCCAGAAATGATCGAGCCATGAGGTCGGGCATCGTCTCGGTCGCCGGCCGTCCCAACGTCGGCAAGTCGACGCTCGTGAACGCGCTCTGCGGCGGGAAGGTCGCGATCGTCTCCGACAAGCCGCAGACGACGAGACGCCGGATCTTCGGGATCGCGAACGGCGACGACTACCAGCTCGTGCTCGCCGACCTCCCCGGGTTCCAGCGGCCGCTCGACGCGCTCACCGAGCGCATGCAGAAAACCGTCGACGCGGCGTTCGAGGAGATCGAGGCCGTCGTCTTCGTCCTCTCTGCGCGGGAGCGGATCGGGGCGGGGGATCGCTTCATCGCATCGCGCGTGTTCGGCCTCGGAGTTCCGGTGGTGATCGCGCTGAACAAGGTCGACCGGCTCAAGGCGGCCCACGTCGCGCAACAGATGGAGACGGCCGCGCGGCTCGGCGATTTCCACGCGCTCCACCCTGTGAGCGCGAAAACCGGCGACGGCGTGGCAGCGCTCCACGAGGAGCTCGTCGGCTTGCTTCCCGAGGGGCCGCTCTACTTCCCGCAGGAGCAGCGCACAGACCTCTCGGTCGAGCTCCAGCTCGCGGAGCTCGTGCGCGAGAAGGCGCTCTGGCTCACACGCGACGAGGTGCCGCACGCGATCTCCGTCGAGGTGGAAGAGATCGAGGACAAGGTCGTGCGCGCGTCGATCCTCGTCGAGACCGACTCGCAGAAGCAGATCGTGGTCGGCAAGGGCGGTGCGATCGTGAAGGAGATCGGGACGCGGGCGAGGCCGGAGATCGAGGCCCTCCTCGGCCACCAGGTCTTCCTCGAGCTCAAGGTCAAGGTGCGCCCGCGCTGGCGGCGGGACGCCGCGACGCTCGAGCGGCTCGGGCTCTAGGCTCGCGCAGGCGCTGCCGCAGCGATCGCGAAAGCCTCGACGGGCGCGCCGAATCCTTTCAGCTCCAGCTTGCCCAGCGGCTCCGCCTCGACGAGCTCCTCGACCTCCGCGAGCACGCGCTGTGCGACGACGATCTGCCCCGGGCCCGCTGCATCGCACAGGCGCGACGCCAGATTGAGGACGCTGCCGACGGCTCCGTAGTCGTAGCGTCCCTCGAAGCCGATCCGCCCGATCGTCGCGTAGCCGAGCGCGACACCGATCGAGAAGTCGAGCTCGTGGCCGCGCTTCCGCCAGCCGGCGGTGAGAGCCGACATCGCCTCGCGCATCTCCACCGCCATGCGCACGGCTCGTGCGGCCGGCTCGTCGCACGGGATCGGATCGTTGAACCACACCATCAACCCGTCGCCGGCGAACCAGCCGACCGTGGCTTCGTAGTTGAGGATCAGCTCGCCCATCGCGGCGTGGTACGAGCCGACAACGGTCATCACTTCCTCCGGCTCGGTGCCTGCGCTGAAATCGGTCCAGCCCCGCAGGTCGGCGAAGAGGACGGCCAGCTCCCGCCGGTGCGACTCCAGCACGGCGTCTCCGCGCTCCATGACCACGTCCGCGAGCGTCGGCGAGAGGAACCGCCGCAGGCGCGCCATGCGTGCGAGCTCCTCGACCTGCTCCGCGACCCGGGCCTCGAGCGTCCGATTGAGGTCGGCGAGCTCGGCCGCCTGGGCGCGGATCGTGTCGTGGTAGCGCTTGATGCGCACGAGCGAGCGAACCCGCAGCAGCAGCTCCTGCTGGTCGAACGGCTTCGTGACGAAGTCGTCCGCGCCGGCCCGGATCCCGTCGATCCGTGCCTCGGAGCCGTGCGAGGTGAGCATCACGACCGGAAGCAGCGCCGTCGTCTCGTTCTCGCGAATCCGGCGGCAGACCTCGTAGCCGTTCATGCCCGCCATCTGGACGTCGAGGAGGACGAGGTCGGGCAGATCGGCCACGACTCGTTCCAGCGCCTCGGGGCCTGAGCCGACAGAAGTCATCGCGAACCCCGCCGGCTCGAGGATTGCCTCCAGCAGCCGCACGTTCGCCGGCATGTCGTCGACGACGAGTATCCGGGCCTCGGGTGTGGTCTCGAGGCTCGTCACTTCAGGAACCCCCGCACCTGGTCGGGAAACTCGCGCACGCTGATCGGCTTGGCGAGATAGCCGTCGAAGCCCTCGGCGAGAAAGCGCTGCTCGTCGCCTCGCATTGTCGAGGACGTCAGGGCGACGACCGGGATCTCCGCGGTCCGGGAGTCCTCCTTGAGGAGTTTCAACGCGTCGGTGCCGCTGAGATCCGGCATGCGTATGTCCATGAGGACGAGATCCGGCCCTCGCTCCTGCGCAAGGGCGACCCCCTCGACGCCTCCTGTCGCCACGATCGTCTCGAAGCCCGCGAACTCGAGCACGTCGCGCGCGAGCTTGCGGTTGTTCTCGTTGTCGTCGACGATCAGGATCAGCTCGCTCACGACGCCTCCTGCCGGATGGGAAGGGTGAAGCGGAAGGTGCTGCCCTGGCCGGGTTGGCTTTCGACCCAGAGGCGGCCGCCGTGCAGTTCGACGAGTTTGCGCGAGAGTGGAAGCCCGAGGCCCGTGCCTTCGGCTTGCTTGCCCTCGGCCCCCTGCTCGAACTCTTGGAAGATCGTTTCCTGGTCTTCGGTGCTGATCCCGAGCCCGGTGTCGGCGACGGCGACTTCGACGTGGCCGTCGTCGAGGCGGGCGGAGACGTCGACGCGTCCGTCGGCGGGTGTGAACTTGACGGCGTTCGAGAGTAGGTTGAAGACAATTTGGCGTAGGCGGCGCTCGTCGGCGGTGATCCCGATCTCCGCCGGTTCGGTCGTGAGGCCGAGCGCGATGCCGTTGCGGCCGGCGCGCTCGGAGTGCATCGAGACGGCGCTGCGCAGGAGGTCGGGGAGGGCCACCTCTGAGAGCTCGAGGTCCATGCGGCCGGCTTCGATCTTGGCGAGGTCGAGGACGTCGTTGATCAGGGAGAGCAGGTGCTTGCCTGCTTCGAGGACGTCGTTGACGTAGGCGAGCTGGCGTTCGTTGAGCTCTCCGAACATCTGCTCGTGCAGGACTTCGCTGAAGCCGATGATCGCGTTCAGCGGCGTTCTGAGCTCATGCGACATCGTGGCCAGGAAGTCCGACTTGTGCCGGCTCGCCGTCTCGACCTCGCGATAGAGACGACCGAGCTCGTCGCTCATCCGGTTCACGTCGGCGGCGAGAGCCCCGATCTCGTCCCGGTTCGGTACCTCGACCTGGGAGGCGAAGTCGCCGGCCGCAATCGCGGACAAGCTCTCCTGCGTGCGGCGGAGCGGGGCGACGACGGACCAGGAAAGGAGAAGCCCGAGGGCGAGCGCGAGGAGGAGGCCGCCCGCACCGACACCGATCAGGAGGTTCCGGGATCCGGCGAACGAGCTGTGGTCGGCGGCCACGAGGGCATCGGTGCGAGCGCGAGTCTCATGTGCGAGCCTGCTGAGATCCCCACTCAACGAGCGCGCGAAGCCGTCCGCTTGCCTCAGGACCCGCTCGACCGGAAAGGGGGTTCCTCCCTGGTTGACCGGGGCTGTATTCCCGGAGACTTCGTAGAACATCCCGTAGCTGCCAGTGATCTTGCGGGTCGCGTTCGGGTCGACCGCAGACAGTTGAAACGGGCCTGGGGATGCCGGCCCCATGCAACCTCCGAGGCCGGAGTCGATGCAGAGCTGGTTCATGTCGTTCGTGATCGTCTGGTCGAGAGCCGAGCCGAACGTCTTCGTCGAGCCGGGACTGTTGATCCGAAAGTCGATGGCTCGCTTCAGCTGCTGGGCGTCCGTGAGGACGAGCTGCACGTAGACCGCGCGCCGCTGCAGCCGGCGCAATTGTTCGCCGCGCGAGTTCGACTGGCTCAACGCTACGAGTCCGAGGGCGGCAACGGACGCGAGGAGTCCCGCGAGGATTGCGAAGCCGACCAGCAGCTTTGCGCCGAGCGGCAGAGGGACACGGCCGACGGCGCGTACGAGCTGACCGTCCGCCCCCCAGGCACGGCGCTTCCGACCCGGCGCGGCTTCAGCGTCTTCCGCGATCGCCATCCGCGGATGATCCCGCGTGGGCGCGCTCGTGTCTATGGTCGCGAACTAGCCGGCGGCACAGGCGGCGCCGCCGTGGGCGGCAAGCCAGGCTTTCAGCGCCCGGATCCTCGCCGCGGCCGTCGTCAGTCGCGACTCGAGCCGCGGCGTATCGGCTTCGTCCGTGACGAGCGTCGAGTAGCCGCGCTCGCTCGCGCTCTCGGCACCGAAGATGAGCAGGTCGGAGCCGGCGAGCATGGCGCGCGTCGCGGTGTGGGGGATCCTGTCCGCGGCCGGGGCCGTGAGCGAGTCGGTCACGGTGACACCCGTGAAGCCGAGCTGCTTGCGGAGCAACCCGTTGATGATCGTGCTCGAGAACGCGGCCGGCCTCTTCGAGCCGTCGAGCCTGGGATAGACCGCGGTCGAGACCATCACGAGCTTCACGCCGGCGCGGACCGCGCTCTGGAACGGCAGCAGGCCCTGGTGGAGCTTCCACGCAGCCGCTCGGATCACGATCCGCCCGTTGTCGGTGTTGCCGCTCGCGAGGCCGAGACCGGGGAAGTGCTTCGCGGTCGCCGCGGTCCCGCTCGTCTGCAGGCCGCCGACGAATGCGCGGGCCATGCTCGCGTTCCAGGTGCGGGAGTGCGAGAACGCGCGCGACCCGAGGAAGTTGTGCACCGAGCCGGGCGTGTCGACGACGGGCGCGAAGTCGACGTCGATCCCGACCGAGTGGAGGGACTCCGCCGCGGCTGCTGCCTGCTGGTGCGCGGCAGATGGGCCCGACATCTCGTCGGGCGCCTCCGTCGGCGGTGCCCAGGCGAGTCGGCGCACGATCCCGCCTTCCTGGTCGACGGCTATGAGCAGAGGCTCGCCGCGCGTGCATGCCGCCTGCTGCAGCTCGGCGGTGACCGCCGCCGCTGTCTTGCGTGTGAGCCAGCCGTTGCGGAGCAGGACGACGCCGCCCATCTTCCCGTTGCGAATCCGCGTGAGGAACCGGCGGGACGGCGGGCCGACGAGCGTCCCCATCACGGTCTCGGCCGGATCGGAGAAGCCCATCACGGTGTGCCGTGCCCTCGTCGGCCCCGAAGCCACCGGACCCGGCCTTGCAGCCGCGGAAACGACCGCAATGGTCGCCAAGGCGACGAGACCCGCGAGCGCCCTCTTCATCGCGGACAGGGTAGCCCTGGTTTTCGGCGCTGCTGGATAGCCGTGCGCCCCGGACTAGACTCAGCGTATGGCCCAGGCACCTGCATTGCCGGCAGGGTTCGAGCTTCCGCTCGAAGCACGGCTGCCGCGAATCGGGGCGGTCGACGCGGTCGCGCTCGAGGAGCGCGCGGCGTCTCTGGCCAAGCGGTCGATCAAGCGCGAGGCGAAGGTCTGGGCGCTGATGCTGGCGATCCGGACGACCGACCTGACCACGCTCGAAGGTGCCGACACGCCCGGCAAGGCGGCGGCGATCGCATCGAAGGCGCTTCGGCCCGATCCGTCCGATCCGTCCATTCCTCCGGTCGCGGCGGTGTGCGTGTACCCGAACCTCGTACCGGCTGTGCGCGAACGGGTGGACGGCAGCGGCGTGAAGGTGGCGGCGGTCGCCACCGGGTTCCCGTCGGGGCAGTACCCGACGGCGGTGAAGGTCGCCGACGTGCGCGCGACGGTCGAGTTGGGAGCGGACGAGATCGACATGGTGATCGACCGCGGCGCCTTCCTTTCCGGCCGCTACGCGAAGGTCTACGACGAGGTCGTCCAGGTGAAGGAGGCGTGCGGCGACGCGCACCTGAAGGTGATTCTCGAGACGGGCGAGCTCGGCACATACGACAACGTGCGGCGGGCGACCCTGCTCTCCATTGCAGCGGGCGCGGACTTCGTCAAGACCTCGACCGGGAAGATCTCGCCGGCCGCGACGCTGCCCGTCGCGCTATGCATGCTCGAGGCCATCCGGGACGTGTACGAGGAGACGGGCCGGCGCGTCGGCTTCAAGGCCGCCGGCGGCATCCGGCAGGCGAAGCAAGCGGTGCAGCACCTCGTGCTGGTGCACGAGACGCTCGGGCCGGAGTGGCTGACGCCCGACCTGTACCGGCTGGGCGCGTCGTCGCTCCTCAACGACATCCTGATGCAGTTGCGCAAGGAACGCACCGGCACGTACCAGAGCGGCGACTACTTCACGAAGGATTGAAGAGACACGGTCTCGTGACACAGGTGGCACACCTTCGCGAGCTTCCCGGCCCTAGGCTTGCCCCCTCCCATGAGGGTG
>JAICJI010000031.1 GCA_025928515.1 Thermoleophilia bacterium | reverse complement strand
GTTGTTCTCTTAGGCAGTGGCGCCGGCCGGCTCGCGATCGCCGGTGACCTTGGCGAGCACATCCGACTCGCGCAGGATCAGGTAGTCGTCGCTGCCGACCTTGATCTCGGTCCCGCCGTACTTGGAGAAGACGATCTCGTCGCCCTCCGCCAGATCCATCGGGACGAACTTTCCGTTGTCGTCCCGGGAGCCCGGGCCGACGGCGAGGACACGGCCGCGCTGCGGCTTTTCCTTCGCGGTGTCCGGAAGCACGATGCCGCTCGTCGTCGTCTCCTCTTCATCGAGGACCTCGACGATCAGGCGGTCACCAAGTGGCTTCAGGTTCATTCAGAGCCTCCTGTGACTTGCTCTCAGTGACAGTTCCTGGCACTCCCTCCCTGAGAGTGCCGAGGCATTGTACGGCTGGCACTCAGGCGGCGCAAGTGCCAACCGTCCGTTCGATGGTAGAACCGGACAGATGCAGCGGGAGTTTTCGGCGGGAGGCGTGTTGGTGCGGACGATCCGCGGCCGGGCGCACGTCGCAGCGATCCGTCCGCGCGGCCGCGACCGCGTGTGGGCCCTGCCGAAGGGCGGGATCGACCCCGGCGAGACCGCAGCCGAGACAGCCGTGCGGGAGGTGCGCGAGGAGACGGGCGTCGAGGGTCGGCTCGTCGAGAAGCTCGGCGACGTGCGGTACGTCTACACCGCGTCGTGGGAGGGCGCGTCCGGCGAGCGAATCTTCAAGATCGTGAGCTTCTTCCTCCTCCGAGCCGGACGCGGGAGGATCGACGCGCTCGACGAGGCGATGCGGATCGAGGTGGACGTCGCGCGCTGGCTGCCCCTCGACGAGGCGCCGCGACTGCTGACGCACAGCGGCGAGCGTGAGATGGCGGCGAAGGCGCTGGAGCGGATCGAATCTTGACGGTCGTCGGTCTGGTGCATCCCGGCGAGATGGGCGCGGCGGTTGCGGCGGTCCTGCGCGAGCGCGGGGAGACCGTCCTCTGGGCCTCCGCCGGCCGGAGCACGGCGACGGCCGAGCGCGCGGCGCACGCGGGCCTGGAGGATGTCGGCGACGTCGCCGAGCTCTGCCGCCGCAGCGAGATCGTGCTCTCGGTGTGCCCGCCGCACGCGGCGGTCGACGTCGCACGAGAGGCAGCCGGGTTCGCCGGGATCTACGTCGACGCGAACGCGGTCTCACCGGACACGGCCCGCGCAGTCGCGGGCCTCCACGCGCAGTTCGTCGACGGCGGCATCGTCGGGTCCCCGCCGGAGCGGCCCGGCACGACCAGGCTCTACCTCTCGGGCGGCGAGGCCGAAAAAATCGCCGCGCTCTTCGCCGGCACGAGGCTCGAGGCGCGGGTCATCTCCGCCGAGCCCGGAGCCGCATCGGCGCTCAAGGCCGCCTACGCGGGCTGGACGAAGGGCAGCGCGGCGCTGCTCCTGACCGTGCTCGAGCTCGCGCGCGCCGAAGGGGTGGAAGATGCGCTGCTCGAGGAGTGGCGGCTCTCGCTCCCGCAACTCGAGGAGCGATCCGCGAGCGCCGCTCGGTCGGCGAGCCGTAAGGGCTGGCGCTGGATCGGCGAGATGGAGGAGATTGCGCACAGCATGGCCGCACAGGATCTGCCCACCGGGTTCCACGAGGCGGCGACCGACGTGTTCCGCCGCGCGGCCGGCGAGTCGCAGCGCCGATGAACGCGCTCCTCTCCGTCGCGGACTACGAGCGCCTCGCCGAGGAGCGCCTCGAGCCTGGGCCATGGGCCTACCTCGCCGGCGGCTCCGGCGACGAATGGACGCTGCGCGAGAACCGCGCCGCCTTCGAGCGCTGGACGTTCCGGCCCCGCGTCCTCTGCGACGTATCCGAGATCTCGACCGCGACGACAGTGCTCGGAAATCGGATCGAGCTACCGGTTCTCGTCGCGCCGCTCGCGTACCAGCAGCTCTACCACCCGGACGGTGAGTGCGCGACGGCGCGCGGCGCCGCAGCGGCGGGTACGGGGATGGGCGTCTCGACGTTCTCCACCCGCTCGCACGAGGAGATCGCAGCCGCAGCGCCGGGAATCCTCCAGTGGTGCCAGCTGTACGTCTTCCAGGATCGCGGCTTCACGCGCGAGCATCTCGCGAGTGCCGAGGACGCGGGCTGCAGCGCCGTCGTCCTGACCGTCGACACGCCGAGGCTCGCGCAACGCGAGCGCGACCTGCGCATCGGCTTCGAGGTCCCGTCCGACCTGCCGCTGCCCTACGCGCGCGACGCGATCGGCACGGCTCCTTCGAACCCCGCCGACCAGTTCGCCCTGCTCGACGCGTCGGTCTCGTGGCGCGACCTCGAGTGGATCGCGAGCGAGGGGCGGCTTCCCGTCGTGCTGAAAGGAGTCGTCACCGCCGACGATGCCGAGCTCGCAGCCGAGCACGGCGCGGCCGCGATCGTCGTCTCGAATCACGGCGGCCGACAGCTCGACGGCGTGCCCGCGACGCTCGACTCTCTATCGGAGGTCGTCGACGCGGTCGCAGGACGCGTCGAGGTCTACGTCGACGGTGGGATCCGCCGCGGCACCGACGTTGCGAAGGCTCTCGCGCTCGGAGCCCGTGCGGTGCTCGCCGGCCGCGCGCCGGTCTTCGGCCTCGCCGCGGCTGGCGAGGACGGCGTTCGCCACGTGCTCGAGCTCCTGCGGGACGAGCTCGCGCTCGCGCTGTGCCTGCTCGGCTGCGCCTCGCCGGAGGAGCTCACGCCCGCGCACGTCCAACGTTCACGCTCGTAGCTGGCAGACTCCCGGCCACGGTGTACGCACTGAACTTCTACTCGCCGCTCGTCGCCGACCAGCTCCGGTCGGGCCGCAAGTCGGCCACGATCCGGCTCGGCGACAAGTCGGGCAAGTACAAGAAGGGCATGGTCGTCCGCGTCCTCTGCGGCGTGCGCTTCAGCCCGCGCGAGCACGTCTTCGACGCGGTGATCGACAAGGTCGAGGTGAAGGCGCTCGGCGAGCTGTCGCCGCGCGAGATCGAGCACGACAATCCCGAGATCCGCCGCACCGACGAGATGGCGAACTTCCTCGGGCAGCTCTACAACCGCGAGGTCGGAGCGGACGATCTCATCACGGTGATCCGCTTCTCGCAGATCATGGGCGGCCCGGTCGTGGCCGCGTTCGAGGGCGACCTCTTCTAGCGAACGTCGAACCCGACCTGGGCCGACATCTGGTCCTGCAGCTGGTCGGCACCCGGCAGCGTCATCATCGCCACGGCTGCGCCGGCGACGAGCGTGACGGCCGCGAGCCCGAGCCTCGACACAAGCCCCGGGTATCTGGCGCGCAGCGCCTCCGCCATGCGTGCGAGCCGCGCGAGGACGTGGATGGACGCGGCGACGAGCCAGACGACGAAGCTCGCCTTGTGCAGACCGACGG
The DNA here is from genome assembly GCA_025928515.1 of Thermoleophilia bacterium. GTDB lineage: Bacteria > Actinomycetota > Thermoleophilia > Gaiellales > Gaiellaceae > Palsa-739. Next base: position 22,442 of record JAICJI010000031.1, on the reverse strand, counting down.
CCGTGCCCTGCGTCTCGTGCACAGCGAGGAGGTAGACGCCGGTGCCGAAGAGGACGAGCGTCGAGGCGACGACGACGGGCGCGACGACGACCCGCAACGGAAACGCGGGAGGGCCGCGGCGCACGTACTCCTCCGCGCCGAGGTAGTAGCGAGCCATGCGCCAACCGGTGCTGCCGAGCTTCAGCGCGACGATCGGCAACAGGAACATGCCGATGAAGGCGTGCACCGTGAGCAGCGCGCGCAGGTTGAGCAGCGTCGCGCCCTCGACCGCGAGCAAAACGATGAGGAGAATGCCCGCGAACGCAGTGAGCTGCTCGTTCCCGCCCGGGTTCGCCTTCACTTCGTCTTCGTCCGCCTGATCTTCGAGCCGAAGAGCTCGTTCGGCCGCACGGGCTCGCCGCACTCCTCGCAGTCGACGACCGCGAGCGAGGAGAAGCCCGCCCCGCAGGAGGGGCAGCGGCGCAGCAGCTCACCGCCGCACTGCGGGCAGGTGGTCGGCACCTCCGCCTCGAATTCCTCGAACCAGCGGCGCGCCGCGCCGCAACCGAGACAGAATGCGACCCAGTCACCGAGGACCTTCCGACGCTCTTCTCGCAGCCAGTCCGCCGCTTTAGCCACCTCCTGACCTTAGCCGTCGTCGTGGGAACGATCGCCGGCTGCGGCGGAGGGCCGAGCTACCACTCGACGCACCGGTCGCGCCTCATCCACTTCACCCTCAACAGCCGGCTGACGCACCGCGACCTCCGTGAAATCCTGGTTGTCCCGCGCCGTCACGGAGCCTGGCTCCTCGTCCTCATGCACGGGAAAGGTGGAAGCCCTTCGCAGTTTCTCACCCAGCCGTTCTTCGACACGCTCGAGACGCTCGGGCGACTCGCGCCGGATGTCCTGCTTCTCGACGGCAGCGACGACAGCTACTGGCACAACCGGGCGGACGGTGCATGGGCCTCGATGGTCCTGCGCGAGGCTATTCCGGCGGGAGTCAGGCGTACGCATGCGAAGCGCATCGCGATTGGTGGGATCTCGATGGGCGGCTACGGCGCGATCTTGATCGGCTCGCGAGCGCGCGACTTCTGCGCTGTCGGCGCGCAGTCCCCTGCGCTTTGGCTGAGCTCCGGCGAGACCGCGCCGGGGGCCTTCGACGATGCGCAGGACTACGAACGTAACGACGTCTTCAAGCTGCACCCGCCAGATCCGCTCTGGATCGATCTGGGCGCGAGCGATCCGTTCCGCGAGGCAACGCTCGCCTATGCCCGCAGGGCGGGCATACCCGCTCACATCAAGCCCGGCGGCCACGATGCCGCGCTCTGGAACGCGTTCATGCCGAAGTTCTTACGCTTCTTCGCACGTGCCTGCGGCTGACCCGTTCCCCAAGATCGAGCTACACGTCCATCTCGAGGGAACGGTGCGACCGGACACGCTGCGCGCGATCGCGAAGCGCAACGACTACGCGCTGCCGGACGATCTCGAGTCGCTCTACCGGTTCCGCGACTTCGCCCATTTCATCGAGGTCTGGATCCTGACGACGAACGCCCTCCGGACCGAGGCCGACTTCCGGCAGGTCGTCGTCAACTACGCGGAGGAGGCTGCCGCGCACGGCGCCGTCTACCTCGAGGGGATCTTCAGCCCGGCCGAGCGCGTCGCGCGCGGGGTGGGTTGGGACGAGATCTTCGGCGGCTACTGCGACGGCGCCGCGGAAGCGCGCGAGAAGCACGGCGTCGAGGTGCGCCTCACACCCGACATCTACCGGGGCGCGACGGCCGAGGAGGCCGAGCAGGTCGTGCGTCATTCGGCCGAATACCGCGAGCGCGGGATCGTCGGAGTCGGTCTCGGCGGACTGGAGGCGGGGTTTCCGCCGGAGCCGTACGAGCCTGCCTTCACGCTCGCGCGTTCGCTCGGGCTCGCCTCCGTCCCGCATGCGGGCGAGGCGGCGGGGGCGCCGTCCGTCCGTGGCGCGCTCGAGGATCTCGGCGCCGACCGGATCCGACACGGCATCCGCGCGGTCGAGGACAAGGGGCTCGTCGCCGAGCTCGCCGGTCGTGGGACGGTGCTCGACGTCTGTCCGCTCTCGAACCTCCGCACGGGGGTCGTCCGCTCGCTCGAGGAGCACCCGCTGCCTCACCTCGTCTCCGCCGGCGTCCTCTGCTCGATCTCGACCGACGACCCGGCGATGTTCGAGACCGACCTCTCGCGCGACTACGAGGCAGCCACGACGCTCGGCCTCTCACCGCGCGCCGCATACGACGCCGGTGTCGCGGGGGCCCTCTGCGACGACGAGACGCGGGAGCGACTGCGGCAAGTGGGCGACTCCCACCAGTGGGATCGCTAGATTTCGCGCGATGGCGATCGCAAGAGAGGCGCAGCCCGTCGGCTCGCTGCACGAGGTGCGCGAAGCGGGCCTCGACCGCGAAGACCTGCTCGGCGTCTACCGCAACATGCTCGTCACGCGCGGCGTCGAGGAGCGCGGGCACATCCTGTACCGGCAGGGCAAGATCCCCGGCTCGTTCTACACCGGGCGCGGGAACGAGGCCGCGGCCGTCGGGGTCGCGACCGCGATGGGGCCGGACGACGTCGGGACGCCGCTGCACCGCGACATGGGCGTGCACATCGTCCGCGGCGTCGATCCGTGGCGGATCTTCGCTCAGTACATGGGCCGCCAGGACGGCCCGACGCACGGACGCGACGGCAACGTCCACATGGCCGACTCGCAGCTCGGGCTGATCGCGATGGTCAGCCACCTGCCCGCGATGCTCCCGGTGGCCGTCGGCTGCGCGCTCGCGTTCCGGATTCGCGAGGAAGCGCGGGTCGCCGTCGGCTGGTTCGGCGAGGGAGCCTCGGCGCGCGGCGACGCGCACGAGTCGATGACGCTCGCCGGCACGCGCAAGCTTCCGATGGTCTTCGTCTGCGACAACAACCAGTGGGCCTACTCGACGCCGACCCACTACGAGTTCGCGACCGAGCACGTCGCCGACCGCGCCGAGGCCTACGGCTTCGAGGGAGTCGTGGTCGACGGAACGGACGTCCTCGCCGTGTACCGCGAGGCGAAGCGCGCGATCGACAAGGCGCGCGCCGGCGGAGGCCCGACGCTGGTCGAGTGCCTCACGCTACGGATGGAGGGCCATGCCGTCCACGACGACGCCTTCTACGTCCCGAAGCCGCTGTTCGAGCGCTGGGCCGAGAACGACCCAATCGAGCGCTTCCGCACGTGGCTGCGCGACAACGCCGACCTGACCGACGAGGAAGAGGACGAGATCGCGAGCGGCGTCAAGCGTCAGCTCGCAACCGCGCTCGAGCGCGCGGAGGAGTCGCCGCAGCCCGACCCGGCGAACCTCACCCAGGGCGTCTTCGCCTCGCCGGAAGACCTCGACACGCCGCACCACAAGTAATGGCCGAGCTGACGTATCTCCAGGCGATCTCCGACGGGCTCCGCACTGAGATGCGGCGCGACAAGCGCGTCTTCCTGATCGGCGAGGACGTCGGCGTCTACGGCGGAGCGTTCAAGGTCTCGCTGGGCTTCCAGGAGGAGTTCGGGCCCTGGCGCGTGATCGACGCGCCGCTCGCCGAGACCGCAATCGTCGGCGGCTGCACCGGCGCCGCGATCATGGGCCTGCGCCCGGTCGCGGAGATGCAGTTCGCCGACTTCATCTCGTGCGCGTGGGATCACCTCGTCACCGTCGCGGCGAAGCAGCGCTGGCGCGCGGGCACACCGGTGCCGATGGTCGTGCGCCTCCCGTCGGGCGGCGGCTTCTCGGGCGGGCCGTTCCACTCCCAGAATCCGGAGTCGTCGTTCGCGCACATCCCCGGCCTCAAATGCGTCTGCCCTGCGACGCCGGAGGACGCGAAGGGGCTCCTGATCAGCGCGATCGAGGATCCGAACCCCGTCCTCTACTTCGAGCACAAGCACCTCTACCGGCGCATCAAGGGCGAGGTGCCCGAGGAGCGCTACACGACGCCGCTCGGCAAGGCACGTACGCACCGCGAGGGCGACGACGTCTCGGTGATCACCTGGGGCGCGATGGTCTACACCGCCGAGGAGGCGGCACAGCAGCTCGACTCCGACGGCGTCTCGGTCGAGATCCTCGACCTGCGCACCGTCATGCCGTGGGACAAGGCCGCCGTGCTCGAGTCGGTGCGGAAGACCTCGAAGGTTCTCGTCCTGCATGAGGACACACGCAGCGGCGGCTTCGGCGGCGAGATCGCGGCGACGATCGCGGAGGAGGCGTTCGAGGATCTCGACGCTCCTGTGAAGCGGCTCGCGGCGCCCGACTGCCCCGTCCCGTTCTCGCCGGTGCTCGAGAAGACATACATCCCGCAGGTCGACGACGTCGTCGGCGCCTTGCGCGAGCTCGCGGAGTACTAGGAAGGAGTCGGATTGGCCACGGAGACCGCAGTCGACGTCGTGATGCCGCAGATGGGCGTGTCCGTCTCGGAGGGGACGATCACGCGCTGGCTGAAGCAGGAGGGCGAGCAGGTCGAGGCCGACGAGCCGCTGCTCGAGATCTCCACCGACAAGGTCGACACCGAGGTTCCGAGCCCGGCCTCCGGGACGGTGACGCAGATCCTCGTCCAGGAGGGCGAGACGGTCGACGTCGGCACGAAGCTCGGCCAGATCGGCGGAGCCGCCGGTGCACCGGAACCAGCTCCTGCCGCAGAGCCCGAGACTCCGGCGCCGGCAGCAGAAGCTCTTCCTGAGCAAGAAGCTCCTGCACCCGAGCCGGCCGCGGCTCCTCCCCCTGCGCCGGCGCCGTCCGGCAACGGGAAGGCGTTCGTGTCCCCCGTCGTCGCCCGGATCGCGGGCGAGCACGGGATCGATCCGTCCCAGGTGCCCGGCACAGGCAGCGGCGGCCGGGTGACGAAGAAGGACATCCTCGCCTTCGTCGAGTCCGGCGGCGCGCAGCAGCAGGAGCAGGCTGCTTCGGCAGCGGCGCAGCCCGAGGCGCCCGAAGCGCCGGCTGCGCAGCCCGCGGCCCCGGCGCCACCGCCCGCACAGGCTCCGCCGGCGAAGCCTCCCGCGCCGGCACCGGTCGCGGCGGGCGAGACGCTGCCCGGCGAGACGGTCGAGCCCATCACCGCGATGCGGCGCGGCATCGCCGAGCACATGCGCCGCTCGCTCGACACCGCCGCGCACGTGACGAGTGCGATCGAGGTGGACTTCTCCCGAATCGTCGCCGTCCGCGAGCGCCTCAAGAAGGAGTACCAGGCCGCCTACGGCGTCAACCCGACCTACCTCGCGTTCGTCGCTCAGGCCTCGGTCGAGACGCTGCGCGACTACCCGTACGTGAATGCCGAGATGCGCGGCGACTCGATCGTGACGCGCAACTTCGTCAACCTCGGGATCGCGGTCGAGCTCGCCGAGGGCAAGGGCCTGATCGTGCCCGTCATCCGCAATGCCGAGGGCCTGAACCTGCTCGGCCTCGCGCGCGGCATCGCCGAGATCGCCGCCAAGGCGCGCAACAAGCAGCTCGTGCCGGACGACGTCCAGGGCGGCACGTTCACGATCACCAACCCGGGCGGCTACGGCACCTTCCACGGCACGCCGGTGATCAGCCAGCCACAGTCGGCCATCCTCGGCACGTACGCGCTCGTCAAGCGGCCGTGGGTCATCACCGACGAGAGCGGCAACGACGCGATCGCGATCAAGCCGCTGATGAACATCACGCTCACGTACGACCACCGGCTCGTCGACGGCGCGCTTGCGGGACGCTTCCTCCGCGACCTGCGCGAGCGGCTCGAGAACTGGGAGGGCGAGGAGGGCTAGGTCTCGTCGGTCGCCCGGCGAAGGCCCGCGCGAGCGGCGTCGCCGACGGCCGGCACGTGTTCCTTCGCGGCCCAGGCGGCGAGCATCGCGCACAGGAAGGCGGCCACGACCCGCGCCCGCACGCGCGTTTCCTCGGCCACCTCGCCATAGGCGGCGAAGAACGCCGGGCGCGCCTCCGCAGCGAGCGTGCTCCACGCGACCGAGAGGTCGACGGCCGGGTCCGAGCGGCACACGTCGACCCAGTCGACCATGCCGGTGAGCGCGCCGTCGTCGACGAGCAGCTGGCGCATGTGAAGGTCGCCGTGACACACAGCCGTGTGACGGGCGGGTGGGAGAGCCTCGGCGGCCGCGAAGAGCTCCGGAGCGTCGACACCGAGCTCGCGCAGACGCGGCAAGCGCACCGCCATGTCCACTCGGCCCAGCGGGTCGGTGGGCAGCCGGTCGCCGACGGCCTCGAGCGTCTCGGGCGTATGCAGGGCGCGTAACGCGGCGCCGAGCGCCACCGGATCGACGGCTCGGCCCGTCGCCTCGACGCCCGGGAGGTAGCGCGCGCCGTAGAACGGCCACGGGAAGTCGTCCGCCGGCTGCCCGACGAAGACCGGCGCGGGCACGCCGACCGGCAGGTGCTCCGCGAGCCGGGGCAGCGCGGCGATCTCCCGCTCGGTCCCGGGCACGACGACCTCGCGGCGCGGGAAGCGGAAAGCCCACTCGCCGTCGACTCGGAAGACGACGTAGTCCCAGCCCTCGCTCAGCAGCGTCACTTCGTCGGCTGCGAGCTCCGAGAACCGTCGGCGGACGAGCTGCTGGGCGCGCTCCTCGTCGACGTCCTCTTCGGCCGACCAGACCTCAGGCATGCGCGAGCACACCGACGAGCGGCCGCGGGATCTCGGCCGGCTCCATCGCCTCGACGAGATGCGGCGGATAGCGGTGCTGGCGGCCGCCGTTCTGGAGCCAACGGCGCAGCTGCGACTCGACGGGCCGGCCCCGCCAGAACAGCTGGTTCTGGAAGTTGCGGAACGTGTCGAGCTCGCCTTGCGCGTCGATGACCTCCTGCACCCGCTCGGCGCCGAGGGCACGAATCAGCTCGTCCTCCAGGTCCTCTATGCACACGTAGGTCGCCTCGCCGAGCACGCGCCGGAACCAGCGTTCCTCTCCGACGTCGCAGAGCCCCGCGACCTCCCGGCCGTCGTACGCGGCCGACGCTCGCCGGATCGCCTGCGCTCCACCGATCGGGACGATCTCGATCCCGCCCAGGTCCAGGCCCAGCCTTCCTGCCACCGCCTCGAGCGCGATCCGGTCGGTGACTCCCTCGACGAGGACGACTGCGCACATGGCCCGGACGCTAGCCTGAGCCCGTGGCGACCGGCGGCTACCTCCTCCAGCTCGGCGAGGTGCCGTACCTCGAAGCCTGGGACTTGCAGCGCTCGCTCGCGGGCGCCGTCTCCCAGGGCGCGATCCCCGACACGATCGTGCTGCTCGAGCACCCGCCCGTGGTGACGCTTGGGCGGCGCACCGACGAGAGCGCAGAGCTGCACGTGCCCGAGGGCGCCGAGGTCGAGGTCGTCGAGACCGACCGCGGCGGGAAGTCGACCTTCCACGGCCCGGGACAGCTCGTCTGCTACCCGATCCTCGACCTGAAGCGGCACGGTCGCGACGTGAAGGAATACGTCCGGAAGCTCGAGGAGGCACTGATCGGCACGCTGGCGGCGCTCGGCGTCGAGGGAACGCGCCTCGAAGGGCTGACGGGCGTCTGGCTCGAGCGGCCGCCGCGCAAGATCGCGTCGATCGGCGTCCGTGTCTCGCGCTGGGTCACGACGCACGGCTATGCGCTCAACGTCGACCTCGACCCTGCGCCGTTCACCGACTGGATCACGGCCTGCGGGCTCGAGGACGCGATGTTCACGACGATCGCGCGCGAGCTCGACCGTCCCGTGACGGTGGACGAGGTGCGGCCGCACGCCGTCGCAGCGCTCGCGGAGGTCTTCGGGCTCGAGCTCGAGGAGCTGCCCACGGAAGACGGTGCCGGCCTGTGGGGCCAGCCCATCCACGCCGGCCTCGCCGGCTAGGGCAGCCAGCCCTCCTGGAACTCGGTCTCCTTCCCCGCCGGGAAGCGCGCGTACGCGACTTTCGGCTCGGTCGTTTCCTCCTCGGCGCTCGCGTCGTGCTTCATCGCGAGCTCGGAGTAGGGATACGCGCCCCAGCCCTCCTCTTTCACCGAATCGATGCGTGCACCGAGCGCGAGAATGGCGCACGGCCCCGATCCGGCGCCGACGATCGTGTGCGAGACGTTCGGCGGACAGTGGAAGTAGTCCCATTGCCGTAGCGGGCGCTCCTCGTCTTCGACGATGAGCAGCGCCTCACCCGAGAGCACGAGGAATCCCTCCTGGTCGGCTTCCCAGTGATACATCGCCATCGGGTTGCCCGGAGCGAGCACAAAGACGTTGGCGCCCACCTGCGGCTCTTCTTCGTCCACGAGCTCGGTCACGAAGCCGCGCGGCCCGCAGTCCCACCACTTCATGTCGCGCATGTTCCGGACGTACCAGCTCATGTCCGGGAATCTACGTGCGCAGGCCGTCGAGAACGACGTCGAGGTAACGGCGCCACTGGCCCGGCGGCGCCGCGAGCAGCGCCGCACGGACGAGCGGGCCGACCTCGGCCGGCTCGAAGTCCTTTCGCAGCGCGCCCGCGCGCTGCGCGCGCGAGACGAGCTTCCGTCCGAGCTCCTCGAGCTCGGCGGCTCCCGGCTTCTCGCCGCAGTGGACGACGCATTTGTGGATCCCGGGCGTGGTCATCATGAGCTCGGCTGCGCGGCGGGCGAAGTCGAAGAAGCCCTCACCGGGATCGTCCGCGGCGAGCGCTTCCTCCGCGATCGCGTGTAGCTGCGCGACGTGCCGCTCGATGACCGCGTACATGAGGTCGTCCTTGGTGGGAAAGCGCCGGAAGACGGTCCCGTGGCCGACCCCCGCCAGCCGCGCAATCTCGTCGATGCTGGCGTCGGGGCCTGACGCGGCGAAGACCTGCTCCGCCGCGTCGAGCACCCGCTCGAGATTTCGTCGAGCGTCCGCCCTGAGCTCGGTCATCAGGCCGCGCTGACCAGTGCCGGCTCCTCGCTCTCGGCCGCCGCTTCGATTGCGGCGACATCCCGCTTGCGCAAGAGGGCGAGCAACGCGACCAGGCTCAGGCCGACGAGGACGCCCGCACCGCCGAACGCGTAGTGGAAGCCGTGAACCTGGGCGGCGAGTGAGCCGCCGCTCGTGTGACTCGCCGCGACCGTCGACAGGATGGCGAGGCCCAGTGCACCGCCGACCTGCTGCGACGTGTTGAAGAGGCCGGAGGCGAGCCCCTGGTCGTCGTCCTCGAGACCGGTCGTTGCGACGAGCGTGAGTGGCATGAAGATGGCGCCCATCCCGAGCGAGCCGAGGATCATGCCCGGCAGGACGTCGGTCGGGTAGGAGCCGCCGACCGGCATCCGGGCGAACAGCACCATGCCGATGACGGTCAGCACCATTCCCACGGCCGCAACGGGCTTGACGCCGATCCGCGGTGCGAGGCCCGACGCGAGACCCGCGGAGACCATGATCCCGGCCGTGAACGGCAGGAACGACACGCCGGCCTTCAACGGCCCGAAGCCGAGCACCTTCTGGATGTAGAGCGAGTTGAAGAAGAACATCGCGAACATCCCGGAGAAGGCCAGGAACATGGCCACGTTCGCCGTGAGGAGCGAGCGGACGCGGAAGATCGAGAGCCGGACGAGCGGCTCGGACGAGCGCTGCTCGACCAAGACGAACGCCGTCAGCAGGATCACAGCGCCGATGAAAGAGACGATCGTCACGGTCGAGCCCCAGCCGTGCGAGGCGGAGTTGACGAGCCCGTAGACGAGGGCCATCAAGCCGCCGGTGACCGTGACGGCGCCTGCCAGGTCGTAGCCCTGGTGCACGTTCTCGTCCTTCGACTCCGGCACCAGGCGCGTGGCCGCCAGGAAGGTGAGGATGCCGACCGGGACGTTGACGAAGAAGATCCAGCGCCACGAGAAGGACTGCGTCAGCGCGCCGCCGAGCACGAGGCCCACTGCGGAGCCGCCGATCGCGATCGCCGCCCAGACGCCGAGCGCGCGTGCGCGTTCCTTCCCCTCGGCGAACGTCGTGGAGATGATCGAGAGCGCCGCCGGCGAGATGAGCGCGGCGCCGAGGCCCTGGAGAGCCCTGAAGCCGATCAGCTCACCCGAGCTGGTCGCTATTCCGTCGAGCAGCGACGCGGCCGTGAAGACCACCAGACCGATCAGGAAGAGCCTCTTCCGTCCCAGAAGGTCGCCCGCGCGCCCGCCGAGCAGCAGGAAGCCGGCGAAGACGAGCGTGTACGCGTTGATCACCCACTGCAGGCTGGCCTCGTTCTTGAAGCCGAGCGAAGACTGGATGTGCGGCAGCGCGACGTTCACGATCGTCGCGTCGAGGACGACCATGAATTGCGCGAGGCAGATGATGACGAGTACGACCCAGGGATTCGTGGAATGGCGGCTCATAGATCTCCTTCTACGTAAGCGGACTGCACAGTCCGTTTCAGGCTAGCAGCGGTCTGTCTCCCTACGCCACATAGACTGGAACGCGGTCATGGAGTCATCGCTTCCCGTCGCCGAGCGGCCTCGTAGGCCCGAGTGGATGAAGGTTCGGGCACCGTCGAAGGACGGCTCATACTTCGACGTGCAGAAGCTCGTGCACGGGCTCTCGCTGCACACGATCTGCGAGGAAGCGCGCTGCCCGAACATCTCCGAGTGCTGGGGGCGCGGCACCGCCACCTTCCAGATCCTCGGCGACACGTGCACCCGCGCGTGCCGCTACTGCTACGTCCATTCGGGCAAGCCCGAGGCGCCGCCGGATCCGCTCGAGCCGCTGCGGCTCGCCCAGGCAGCCGCGCAGATGCAGCTCAAGCACGTCGTCGTCACCTCGGTCGACCGGGACGACGTCCCGGACCGTGGCGCAGGGCACTATGCGGCGACGATCCGCGCGCTCAAGGCGAAGCTCCCCGAGGCATCGGTGGAGGTGTTGACGCCTGACTTCCTCGGGGTCGAGGAGGAGGCACTCCAGACGGTGCTCGCCGCCCGGCCCGAGGTCTTCAACCACAACATCGAGACCGTCCGGCGCCTGCACGCGCGCATGCGCGGCGCCAAGGCGAGCTACGACGGCGCGCTCCGGCTGCTGCGGCGAGCGAAGGAGATCGCGGATTATCCGGTGCTGACCAAGTCGGGGATCATCGTCGGCCTCGGCGAGACGAACGACGAGGTCGTCGACACCATGCGGGACCTGCGCGCGAACGGGGTCGACGTCGTCACGATCGGCCAGTACCTCCAGCCGAGCGCGAAGCACGCGCAGATCGCTCGCTGGGTGCATCCAGACGAGTTCCGCTGGTTCCGCGAGCAGGGCGAGGCTCTCGGCTTCGGCTCGGTCTTCTCGGGCCCGCTCGTGCGCTCGAGCTACCGCGCCGACGAGCAGAAGCACGCCGCGTCGACCGGCCGCGGCGCCGTCGCCTACTAGCGGCCACGAACCAGCGTGCGGGGCCGCGCGTCGCGTTCGTTACACCTGCTGACCGTCTCTGGCACTACCAGCTGAGGAGGGCCGCCCGCGGGCGGCCCTCCTCAGCTTGCTCTTCCTCAGGTCTGACCGGCTACTTCAGCGCCGGGGCCGCGACCTCGGCCGCCTGCGCCGCACCGTTGGCGTCGTCGACGGAAGCGACGAGCCATCCGAGAGCCGGCGTCTTCGCCTGCTGGCTCTTGTCGATCATGAGCGGCAGCGAGGTCGAGCCGCCTGCCGGTACCGCAATTGGAGTGCCGTCCGGGTTCAGGACTCCACTCGAGACGGCCGGGTGGAACGGGTCGAAGGTCGCCGAGCCCATCGTGTCGACGATTCCGCCGGGCACGTTCGAGAACGCGTTCACCGTGTACCTGAACGCCGTCGGCTTGGCGGATTTCTGCGAGAGGCCGATGTCGCTGGCCAGGGCCGGCAGTTCGATCGTCGAGCCGTTCATCGGCGCGTCCGCGAAGAACGCGTCGACGATGTTGCCGGTCGAGACGTCGAGCGTGAACGACGCGAGGATCCCGTCGTTGACACCCGACTCGACCGCGCCTAGATCGGCCCCGAACACGACGAAGTCGGGTTGACCGTCGCCGTTCGTGTCGATCAGGACGTCGTACTCGTTGACCGACTGGTTGGTGGCCTGTCCGTACGTGTTGATGAGGAATACCAGCCCGCGGTCGCTCGAGGACACCCCGAAGTTGGCGCCGGGCTGCACCTGCACGCCCACGTCACGCACGTCCATCGGCGCGTTGCTCTCGCTCGGGTCGTGGATGCCCCACGCATACAGGTCGGCCGTTCCGCCGTGGATGCCGTTGTTCGCCACCGGCAACGCGGACGAAAAGCCCTTGCCGGTCGCGGGCGAACCGCCCCCCACCGGGGTGGTCGGCGTCCACGGGGTCGGCGCGCCGGTGGTCACGTTCGAGAGGCCACGCGGGACGACGAGGTACGGAACGACGAGCGTCTGGTCGTTGGGCGAGTCGCTCACGTCCGGCGTCGCGACAACGTTGCCACGGACGGTGAGGACTCCACCGGGTCCGATCGAGAACGTGTCGTCGCTTAGGAGAGCGGTGAACGCCGACGCCGGGATCGACAGGTTGACGTTGACGGTCATCGTCTGGCCGGCGGGGATCGTCACGTCCGTCGGAGAGACGGTCACGGACGCTCCGCGCTGGCTTCCGTTCGTCGCCACGTTCAGGTGGTACGTCGCGGCCGCGGCGCCGAGGTTCGTCAGCGTGAACGCCTTCTGCGTCGAGTAGTCACCGGACCCCGGGACGTAGCCGAACGCGATGGAGTCGAGCTGGTCGGACGTCGTGGCGAGCACCGACGAGTTAGTCGCCTTCTGCGCCTGCACGACGCCCGCACCCGCAAGCCGGACGTTGTAGCCGGTGTTCAGGGACTGATCGGCGGTGTTCATGATCGCGGCCTTGATCTGGAGCCCGTTCCAGGTCGGGTGGAGCTGCTTAACGAGCGCCGCGATGCCGGCCGTCATCGGGCAGGCCATCGAGGTGCCCGAGTCGACGAGCGGGCCGTTGCCCGTGCCCATCCCGGCCGAGATGACGCTCAGGCCCGGGGCGATCACGTCTGGCTTGGGCGCCGAGTCGGGATTACGCGGGCCGGCGGACGAGAAGCTCGTCGTCGTCTTGTAGCCCGTGTTCGGGATCGTGTTGTTCGTCAGGGTCACGGTCCCGCCGTCGGCGGCGATCAGATTCGTGCCGTCCGTGCCGGTCACCGTGCCGGAGATCCCGAAGAACGGGATCGTCACCTTCGGAACGCTCTCGCCGGTGTCCGGATTGCTGGTGATGTCACCCTCGAACGGCGGTAGACCGGCCGACGTGTTGATCATCGCCACGGCGGCTGCTCCCGCGTCACGGCCGTAGATCGCCTTCGCCACACGAGCGCACGTACCGCGCTGGACGACGGCGAGCTTGCCGGCGACGTTGGCTGCGGTGAACGCTGCAACGTTGCAACCGAGTGAGACCCCGCCCGGCTGGGTTGCATCGCGCACCACAACGACCGGCAACGTGGTCCCATCGCTGAATGTGGCGTCGTTCGCATTGATGGCGTCGAGGGACGAACCGGTGCTCAGTGCGAGGTGGCCGCCTGGGAAGGTCGGCGTCGTGCCGTCCATCGCCGCGGCCGAGAGCACGCCGTTCGCGGTTGCCGGCGAACCGACCATGTAACCGCTCGGGCCGGCATTGCCGGCCGACGCGACCACTGAGATGCCGTCGTTCACCGCGTTCTGGGCCGCGACCGACGTCGGATCGTCGGTGCCGCCGAAGTCGGAGCCGAGCGACATGCTGATGACGCTCATCCCGTCCGCGACTGCCCGGTTGATGGCGAGATCGACGATGTTGCTCGACCCCAAGCAGCCGAATACGCGGTACTCGTAGATGTCCGCCTGGGGAGCGACGCCCGGGAACACGTTCCAGTCGGACGGATTCTCACTGATGCTCCCGTCATACGGCCCTGTGTACGTGTCCCCGCCGCTCGTGACGCCGGAACCGGCCAGCGTGCCGGCCGTGTGCGTGCCGTGGTCGAAGCAGTCGAGCGGATTCGGGTCTGGCTGGGGCAGAGAGCCTGGGGTGCTGGCGTTGTAGGCGTCGCCGACGAAGTCGAAGCCACCCTTGACCCTCGGCGCGCTGGGGCCGAAGCAGGGCGTGCTCGCGGCCGTCTCGCACACCGCCAGAGACGTGGGATCGTCGGTGCTGTGGGCAAATGCGTTGTCCCACGCGCTGACCGTGCCGGGGCCGCCGAAGTCGGCGTGCGTGTAGTCGATGCCTGTGTCGATGATCCCGACCTTGACGCCGGCACCCGTCGCGCCGGTGTTGTCCCAGGCCTGGGGAGCGCCGATCAACGGCACGCCGTGGATGTTCGCGGGCTTGAACGACGGCACCGCGTGGATTGCGGTCACGCCCGGCAGACTCGCGAGCTGCACGAGGTTCTTCTGCGGGACCACGACCTGGATGCCGTTGTAGGCATCCTGCATCTGGCCGACGATCTTCGCGCCTGCGCTTGCGAGCTGGCCGTGAAGAGCGTCCTGCTGGGCCCGTAGCCCTTGCCGGATGGCGTCCTTCTGGCTTGTCGTCAGCCTGGCACCCTGCTTCTTCGCGTTCGCGTCCAGGACCGCGACCGGAGTGCCGCGCAGCTGGAGGACAGCTGCGACCTGCTTGTTGCTCAGCGACGCCGGCGTGAACTTGCCGGCCGCGCCGTCCGACGCATAGAGGGCCGGATCGACCTTGGCGAAACGAAGCGCATTCTGCGAACCGTTTCCACCATTCGCGACGGCTCCCCCCGCGACCGCGACGAGAATCGCGGCGACCGCGGCAAGAGCCAGCGTCAAACCAAACCTTCTCACTGGTTCCCCCTTCACAACTCGACTGCCGAGACGGCACAACATCAGTCGGACGGCCCGCGGCCGCCTCACCGTCTCCTGACGAATCACGCCCGGGGAGTCTGACCCCGGTTGAACGGCTCGTCAAGCGGGAACGGGCATATACGGCGCCCGAGCAGCGCTACTGCTCGTTCGGCTGCGCCATCTTGCGATAGTCGAGCGCCTCGTCCAGCACGGACTCCTCGACGCCCTTCTCGCGCGCGACCTCCCGGAGCGAGCGGCCTGAGGCGGCCGCCTCCTTGACGATCTCCGTCGCGCGGTCGTAGCCGATGTACGGGTTGAGCGCGGTCGCGGCCGAGAGTGTCAGCTCGGCGTAGTGCTCGCAGTTCTCGCGGTTCGCCTCGATCCCGTCGACGCACTTCTCGGCGAAGAGCCGGGACGCGCTCGCGAGCAGCTTCACCGAGTCGAGGATGTTGCGTGCGAGGAGCGGCACGAAGACGTTGAGCTCGAAGTGGCCCTGCATGCCGCCGATCGCGATCGCGGCATCGTTGCCGATCACTTGCGCCGCGACCTGCGTCACGACCTCCGGCATCACCGGATTCACCTTGCCGGGCATGATCGAGCTGCCCTTCTGCAGCTCCGGCAGTGCGATCTCCGCGAGACCCGCCCGAGGGCCGGAGCCGAGGAAACGGATGTCGTTGGCGACCTTCGTGAGCGAGACGGCGACCGTCTTCAGCGCGCCGGACGTCTCCACGATCCCGTCGCGGGCAGCCTGGGCCTCGAAGGGATCGGCCGGCGCCGAGATCGCGAGGCCCGTCTCCTTCGCAAGCAGGTCACGTACGCGCGCGGCGAACTCAGGATGCGTGTTGAGGCCGGTCCCGGTCGCGGTGCCGCCGAGCGGGACCTGGCCGAGCCGCGGCAGCGCGTCCTCGACCCGCGCGACTCCCTGGCTCACCTGAGCGGCGTAGCCCGCGAACTCCTGGCCGAGGGTGACGGGCACGGCGTCCATCCAGTGCGTGCGGCCGGACTTGACGACGTCGCCGAACTCCTGGGCTTTCTGCAGAAGCGAGTCGGCCAGCTGCGACAGAGCCGGCAGCAGGTCGTTGACGATCTGGTCGAGGGCCGCGAGGTGGACGGCCGAGGGGAAGACGTCGTTCGACGACTGGCCCATGTTCACGTCGTCGTTCGGGTGGACGTCCTCGCCCGCGAGCGTCGCGATCACCTCGTTCGCGTTCATGTTCGACGAGGTGCCCGAGCCGGTCTGGAAGACGTCGATCGGGAACTGGTTGTCGAGCTCGCCGTCGGCGATCCTCGCGGCGGCGGCCGCGATCCGCTCGGCCTTGTCCGCATCGAGCAGGCCGAGCTCGGCATTGACTCGCGCCGCGGCGCCCTTGATCCGGCCGAGCCAGCGCGCGACGGGCGCCGGGATCGGCTCTCCCGAGACGGGGAAGTTCACTACTGCTTTCGTCGTCTCTCCTCCCCAGAGCTCTTGGTGCACCTCGGTTTTCACCATCGAACCGAGTGTAGGGAAGAACGACTACGCGACCGAACGGATGCGGCGGCCGGCGCGCCGCTGCTGACGCGGGGCGCGGCTCGGGGCCTCTTTCACCTCGAGCACGGGAGCCCAGCCGAGATACCCGCACTCAGGGCACTCAGGGGACTCGAAGTGCTTGAAGCGGTCGCGGTGCGCGACGCGAGTCGTGCCGCATTGCAGGCATTCCACGACGAGAGGATCCACGGCAGGTCCATCGGCGCCGCGACAGCGCCGCGGTTCCCCTGTTTGGGGGAAGGCGACGGCCGCGCCCCGGAGGGCGCGACCGTCTCTCGGAGAGCTAGGGGCCGACTGCCGTCAGCCAGCCGACGTTCGGGCTGCCGAGACCCGTGACCTCGTCCCAGCCAGGAGCAACGTTGAGGCTCGTGTCCTGGTTGAACGTCCGGACGGAGTAGAGCAGGCCGTCCGACGCATCGAGGCCGTTGGCGAAGTCGACGCGCACGTTCCCGGCGTCCGGCCCCGCGCCGGTGACGTCGGTGAACGCACCCGCGTTGCCGTAGATCGTCGGGTTGAGCAGGCCGACGCCGCCGCCCGCGTGCTGGTAGGCGAGCGCTGTGATCCCGGCGAAGAGCGGCGAGGCGAGGCTCGTGCCGCCGATCCGGTACTGGTCGTAGTGGACGCCCTCCGGGAAGGTCTGCGTCTCACCGATGAGCATGCCCGTCGTGACGTCACCGTCCATCGCCACATCCGGGACGCCGCGCGCACCGGCTGGGGTGATGCCGGACTGGTAGGCCGGTTGTCCGAAGAGCGCGGACTCCCCACCGCCGGAGCCGTAGAGGAAGCCGATCGGATTCCACGCCGTGCCGTCGGTTGAGAGGCTGTACTTCAGCGTTCCCCAGCCGGTCTCCCACGCGATCTGGCCGGTCGCGTCGATCGCAGTCGTCGTACCGCCGACCCCGGTCGCGTACGGGTCGGAGACCGGGTAGTCGGCCTGCACGATTCCGGTGAACAGGCTTTCGTCGCCGTTGTCGCCGGAGGAGAACATGTACGTGATCCCCTCTGCGGCGCCCTGCAGGAAGGCCTGCTCGTAGGCCGCGATCGTAGTCGCCCTCGTACCGAGCTCGGTGCTGCCCCAGGAGTTGGTGACGAGCTGAGCCGTGTCGTCGTCGTTGACGCGGGCGAACGTGTCCAGGAAGTCAGCGTCGTAACAGCTCGCCGAGCCGTAGTAGTGGATGTTCGCTCCCTGGGCCATCGCGTGGACGGCTTCGACGTCGAGCGTCTCCTCGCCGTACCAGCCGTTGGCAGCGCACTGCCTCCGGCCGAAATTCACACGGGTCTGCGGAGTGGCGACCGACTGAGTGAACTGGCCGGCTCCGTACGCCCTGTCGCCGTTGTGCGCAGCGTACGTGGCCGCGTCGGAGGCGATGGTCGGCGACCCGTACGCATCGGTGATCGCAACGGTGATTCCCGTGCCGTCGAGCGACGTGGCCCCTTCGTACGCCGAGCGGAACTGCGTGCCGGTGTAGCCGCACGGCGCATACGGCAAGGTCTGGCCGTTGAACGCCGGCAACGAGGTGGCGATCTTTTCGCCGTAATACGCCGAGCACGGCGGTGCGTTGCGGAATCCAGGCTCGGGTGGCGCGGGCTTTTGCGTCGATGGGCGGACGAGCGACGGAGTCGTGTCCACGCCCATCACCGTCAGGACGGACGACGCCACCGCGGCCGGAGCGCTCAATGCGCTCGAGGGCGCCTGCACCGTCAGGCCGTCGTGCTTATAGCTGTTGATCGTGACGCCGAACGCCCGCTGGGCCGCTGCGACGCTGCCGCTGACCGCGATGTAGCGGTTGTGCGATTCCACCCGCGTGACGTGGAGACCCGCTCCCGTCAGCCAGGACTTCACGGACGAGACCGAGCCGTTCGTCGTGCCGAAGCGCTGGAAGTACTGGCTCGGCTTCAGGAAATGCCGGTACTGAGCGTTTCCCGGAGTCGAGACGGCCAGCGCGAACTGCTGAAGCTTCGCCATGCCGCCGTTCGGAGCCAGGTAGATCCGAGCATTGACCGCCGCATTCGGCGAGGCGTGACCCTGGTTTGTGGCGTGGTTGAGCCACGCAGGACGTGTGTTCGGGATCGCCTGACGCCCGGAAGCCGCCTGAGCGGACCCGAGCGAACCGGCGACGATCGCGGCGGCGCCAATGGCCAGAGCGGCGACGCTCACGCGTGTGACGCTGAATCTCAAGGTATTCCCCCTTTGTCTCCCCGCAGTTGGTGAAGCGGACGGAGTCTAGGCGGCGTCGAGAGCAACGTAAAGGTCCGGTTTACGCGGCTTACGACCGGCTCGCGAGCCGTTCTGCGGCGGCGAGCAGCTCGTCCCAGGAGCAGAGCTTGACGCGCGGGCGGCCGGACTTCTCGCCGGCCGTGCGCTCGACCTCGTCGATCGCCGTCCAGCCCGCGTACTCGACGAAGCGGATCCCACGTTCGTCGAGCAGCGCGTCGACAGCGGCTGCGCTCGTGTCCTGCTTCGGCACGAGGCGGCCGGCGGCGACGTCCTCGAGGAGGAGCTCCACCGTCTCCGTCGCGTCCTTCTTGTTCGTCCCGATCACGCCGGTCGGCCCGCGCTTGATCCAGCCGGCGCAATAGACGCCGGGCTCGACGCGCCCGCCCTCGTTCGGGATCGTCCCGCTGCCTGCGTCGAAGACGACCCCCGGCAGCTCGACCCCGCGGTAGCCGACGCTGCGGAACACGAGGCCGCACGGCAGCGTCTCGCGCTCCTCGGTCGGCACCGCCCGATCGTTCGCGTCGAGCTCGTTGCGGACGAGCTCGATTCCCTCGACCCGCTCCTCGCCGAGGATCGCCACCGGCGAGTGGAAGAAGCGGAAGACGACGCGCCGCGGCTTGCCGTCGGGCTCGCGCGCGGCGAGCTCGCGCAGCACCGCGACGTTGCGCTCGGCGTTCGTGCCCTGCGGCTCGGCGCCTTCGAGGTCTGCGGGATCGACCACGACGTCGGCGCCGGCGAGCTCGCCCATCTCCTGCAGCTCGGGAGTGGTGAACGCGGCCTGTGCCGGCCCGCGCCGCCCGACGACGACGATCTCGCGGATCGGCGAGCTTTCGATGGCGGCTATCGCGGCGTCGGTCGTGTCGGTCGGAGCGAGCTCCTCGTGGGTCAGCGCGAGCATGCGCGCCACGTCGAGCGCCACGTTGCCGTTGCCGATCACGACCACGCGCTCGACGTCGAGATCGAATTCGAGCTGCTGGTAGTCGGGATGGCCGTTGTACCAGGCGACGAGCTCGGTGGCGGCCCACGAGCCGGGAAGATCCTCCCCGGGGATGCCGAGCCGGCGGTCGGTCTGCGCGCCGACCGCGTAGATGACGGCGTCGTAGAGACGCACGAGATCCGCGTGGTGGAGATCGCGGCCGATCTCGACGTTGCCGAGAAAGCGAAAGCCGGGCTGGTCGGCGATCCGCTCGAATGCTCGCGACACTGTCTTCAGCTTCGGGTGGTCGGGAGCGACGCCGAGCCGCACGAGCCCCCACGGCGTGGGCAGGCGCTCGATCATGTCGACCTCGACCGGCGGATCCGCGGACAGGAGCGCGCCGGCGGCGTAGAAACCCGCCGGGCCGGATCCGACTACTGCGACGCGCATACGCGCGATGCTAATCGCGTCTTACCCGCGCAGTTAGTGGCTGCAGCCGGAGCCGCAGCCTGCTGCGTCTTCCGGCGCCTCGCCCTCGGCCACCTGGAAGGAGTGGCCGCAGCCGCACGAGGCGACGGCGTTCGGGTTCTCGATCTTGAACCCGGACTCCTGGATCGTCTCGAGGTAGTCGACCTGGGCGCCCATGAGATATGGAGCGCTGAAGGGGTCGACGACCACGGCGACGCCCTCGCACTCGAACTCGTGGTCTCCGTCCTGGGCACCGCGGTCGAAGCCGAGGCCGTACTGGAATCCCGAGCAGCCGCCGCCCTCGATCGCGACCCGCAGCACCGAGACGTCCTCCTCCGAGGCCATGAGGTCACGGATCTTCTCCGCCGCCGCGGGCGTCAGCGAGACGATGCTGTCGGTGCGCTCCTGGATCTCCATCTGCGTCTCATCGTAGCAACGTGGCTCGCCCTCACCCGGTCGCGGCCACGTGAAGCAGACCCGACTTTGTAACAGCCGCTGCAGGCTCCGCTACTGGGATTCGGTACCGGCAAGTGCACCCTTGCGACATTGATAACGTCAGCCGTTCGGTGGGTGCTTCGGCCTGCGCGAACGGGTAAGGGGAGACGCGCGAAAGATGCTTCACAGCTGGCTGCCATTCCTCATCTACGGAATCCTCGCGCTCGTCATCCCGGGCTCGATGATGGTGATGTCGTTCAAGTTCGCGCAGCGCCCGGCGCGGCGCACCCGCGCGCGCACCGTGCCGTTCGAGTCGGGCGTCTCGACGGGACCGCTGCCGCGCCAGCGCTTCAGCGTCAGCTTCTACCTCACGGCGATGCTCTTCATCGTCTTCGACATCGAGATCGTCTTCCTCTACCCGCTCGCCGTGCAGCTCCACGCGCTCGGCTGGTTCGGGTTCTCGGAGCTCGCGTTCTTCATCGTCATCCTCCTCGTCGCCTACGTCTACATCTGGCGGAAGGGAGCCCTGAACTGGTGAGGCGCGGTGGCTGACGAGAAGCCGACGCGCCTGCGCGACTACGGCCTCCAGTCGGAGCGGTTGCTCTGGCCGACGAAGGGGCCGTCTCGCTTCGAGGAAGAGCTCGGCGTCGAGGAGATCGAGCGCGCTCTCGGGATCACGACCCTCGAGAAGGCCGTGCGCTGGGCGCAGACGAAGTCGATGTGGCCGGACACATTCGGGCTCGCGTGCTGCGCGATCGAGATGATGTCGATCGTCTCGGCGCGGTACGACATCGCGCGCTTCGGGATGGAGGCCTTCCGCTCCTCGCCGCGCCAGGCGGACCTCCTGATCGTCTCGGGCCGCGTCGCGCACAAGATGGCCGAGCCGATTCGCCAGATCTACGACCAGATGCTCGAGCCGAAATGGGTGATCGCAATGGGCGCCTGTGCGAGCTCGGGCGGGATGTTCAACAACTACACCATCCTGCAGGGGGTCGACCGGATCATCCCGGTCGACATCTACGTCCCCTTCTGCCCGCCGCGTCCGGAGGCGCTGATGGAAGGGAT
Source organism: Thermoleophilia bacterium (assembly GCA_025928515.1). Lineage (GTDB taxonomy): Bacteria > Actinomycetota > Thermoleophilia > Gaiellales > Gaiellaceae > Palsa-739. The sequence continues at coordinate 1,138 of JAICJI010000031.1, read as the reverse complement.
CATCCGCCTGCACGAGGCGCACCTCGCCGGCGTGCCGCCCGCGTACGAGCGCAACGGGGTCGCAACGTGACGGACTGGCAGCGCGTGCCCGGCTACGTCGCGCATCGCGAAGGGCCCGAGATGCCGACTGTGACCGTCGAGACGGCGCGGATCCGCGAGGCCTGCGAGCACGCCCGGGACGAGCTCGGCTTCGACATGTGCGTCGACGTGGTCGCAACCGACTACCTCGGCTGGGGCGACCAGGGCGTCTCCGGCTACATCGGCACCGCGAGCGGGCGCGACCTCATGCATCCGATGACGCAGGGGCTCCAGGTTCTGCCGAAGCTCAAGCCGAAGCGCTTCTCGATCAGCTACCACCTGTTCGCGCTGCGGCAGGGCGCGCCGCGCGTGCGGCTGCAGTGCTGGGCCGACGACGGGGAGCACGTGCCGAGCGTCGTCTCGGTCTGGCCGACCTGCGACTGGCACGAGCGCGAGCAATTCGACCTGATGGGGATCGTCTTCGACGGCCACCCGAACCTCGAGCGACTGCTGATGCCGGAGGACTGGGAAGGCCACCCGCTGCGCAAGGACTATCCGATCGGCGGCGAGCCCGTCCGCTTCAGCGACGAGCAATGAACGCGACCGCGACACCGCCCACGACCCGCACGCGGCGCTGGCCGATCGTCGCCGACGACCAGTACGAGGGCTCGCGGATCCCGGCGCGCGTCCCGACCGTGCTCGACGTGCCAGAGGAGCTGCGCGACAGCCCCGACGTCCTGCAGGTCAACTTCGGCCCGAACCACCCGTCGACGCACGGCGTCCTCCGCCTGATCGTCGACCTTCACGGCGAGGAAGTGGTGGGCGTCTCGGCCGTCGTCGGCTACCTCCACACCGGCTTCGAGAAGTCGATGGAGTCGAAGACGTACTGGAAGGGGATCACGTTCCCCGAGCGGATCGACTACGTCGGCTACCAGAACAACGAGCTCGTCTTCGTGCTCGCAATGGAGCAGCTGCTCGAGCTCGAGGTGCCGACGAAGGCGACGTGGATGCGGATGCTCCTCTGCGAGCTCAACCGGATCCATTCGCATCTCGTCTACCTCGGCACCTCAGCACTGGAGCTCGGGGCGATCTCGATGTTCTGGTACTGCTTCCGCGAGCG
>JAICJI010000027.1 GCA_025928515.1 Thermoleophilia bacterium | reverse complement strand
TTGCAGCCCTGGTCTGCGAGCCACTGCACGCCGGCCATGACCTGGCTCGTCTCGCCGCTGACGCTGCCGTCCGGCTGGGTGCCGAGCACGCGTGCCTCGTACAGCTTGGCCTCCGGTGCGACGCCGTGGATGCCGCTGCCGTTGACCGCGCCGAGGATGATCCCCGAGACGTGTGTGGCATGCGTCTCGGTCGTTTCCACGCCGAGCTGGAAGACGTCGACCGTCGGCTTGCTCGGGTCGAACGCGTCATAGCCCGCGACGAAGTTCGGAGCGATGTCCGATTGCGTCGTGTCGAGGCCGGTGTCGGCCACGCACGCCTTCACGCCTGTGCCCTTGAAACCTTCGTCCTGAGCCTCTTGCGCGTGCGTCGTGACGAGGCCGTAGAGGCCGTTCGTGATGCTCGGAACGAGCTCCGACGCCTGGAGATCGTCGCTGAGGGTCTGCGGTGTCCGAACCGGGTCGTTTTCGACATAGTTCACGCCTGCGGACTGCTTGACGGCGTTGACCTGATTCGGCGAAAGGTCGACCGCGAGCACGTTGATCGATGGGAACGAATAGCGAACTGTCCCGCCGTGGCTCTTGACGAGCGCCTTGTCGGCCGCAGTCGGTGCATGGCCGAAGCCGATCATGTAGTGCTGAAAAGACGACGGCTGCGCGCTGTTGGCCGTCGTCGCGCCTGCGAGCAGTGCGATCGCACCGACGGCAACGGCGAAGAACGATTTCTTCACGGTGGTTCCCCCTCCTGGCTGTCCTGTGCCGACCGGCCCCCTTTGTGCCCCCGGCACCTGTGCCCGCGGATCCTATGTCAGAGCACGTGGAAGTCAACGGACACGACAAGCTCCTAGGCGAGCCGCGCCAGGTCCTTCGCGGCTGCGCCGAGCGCCCGTCCCTCTTCCAGCACGGGTGCGTAGAGGTCGCCGTGCCGCTCGAGTCGCTGCAGCGCGACCTTCATCGGGAAGTCCGTCGGCCGCAGCCCTGGTTTCAGCTCCTCCCAGCGCAGCGGCGTCGAGACGGGAGCGCCCGGTTTCGGGCGCACCGAGTACACCGAGGCGATCGTCTTGCCCCAGCCGTTCTGCCGGTGGTCGAGCAGCACGCCCGCTCGTTTCTTCTTCAGCCACTGGGTCGTGACGAGCCCGGGGTGCCGCTGCTCGAGCAGCCGCGAGGCCGTTTCGGCGAACGCGTACGTCTCCTTGTAGGTCGCGCGCCGCTTGACCGGTGCAAGAACGTGGATCCCGTCGGCGCCGCTCGTCTTCGGATACCCGGGAAGCCCGACCTCGTCCAGCAGTTCCCCGACGAGCCGAGCGACCTCGATCGCCTGCTCGAAGCCTCCTGGCTCGTCGGGCGGGTCGAGGTCGAAGACGACGTAATCCGGGCGGTCGGGCCTGTCTACGCGCGAGTACCAGGCGTTCATGTCGACGCAGTTCATCTGCACCATCCAGAGCAATGCCTCGGGCGAGTCGACGAGCGCGAAGTCGACCTCGCGCGAGCCGCCCTCGCGCGGATGGGTCGTGAAGCGGCGCGTGCGGATCGACGCGGGCATCCCGCGCGGCGCCTGCTTCTGGAAGTAGACCTCGCCGTGGATCCCGTGCGGGTAGCGCTTCAAGGTGAAGGGCCGGTCACGCAGGTGCGGCACGAGTGCGGGCGCGACCTGCTCGTAGTAGGCGAACAGCTCGCCCTTCGTGATCCCGTCCTCGGGAAAGAGGACGCGCTCGGCGCTGGTCAGGCGCACGTGCTCTCGTTCAGCGGAGCCGGCCCACGAGCAGGCGGGCGAGGCGCAGCTCGGTCTTGCGCAGCGACGCTTTCGTCGCTGCCTGCCCCGAGACCGTGAGCGTGACCTCGTTGCGTCCCGCACCGAAGGCGACGACGTCGATCTCGAAGCGGCCGAGCCCCGTGAGTTGGAGCACACCGCGGTAGGCACGCGTCAGCTTCGCGACGCGTGGGAACTTCACCTGGCCGAAGGAGACGACCGTTCCGCCCTGGCCGGCGCCCTTCGCAAAGCTCCGCCGCAGGCAGGGAGTGACCTGGGGCGCCAAGACGGTGCGCTGCCAGTCGAGCCGGACCATCCTTGCCGTCTGCAGGACCTGGACCTCGCTGTCGATCTCGGAGATCTGCTGCTGCCATGCCGTCTCGGCCGCGCCGTTGAGCACGAGGTCGGACTGCTTCGGCCGATAGTTGCAGTCGGGGAACGCCGACGAGAGGGCCGGCTTCTTCGCGCCGCCCTGCCAGCCGGTGCCGAGGTCGGCTTTACGCAGGACCTCGGCTTTGGCCTGGGCCTGGCCGGCCTTGGTGAACCCGATCTTCTCCTTGCTCGGGCTCGCCGCCAGCGCGACACCCGCCGCAACCAGGGCGACGAGCGCTGCTGCGATCAGTCCGACGGTCCTCGACCGCGATGCGACTCCCTCGTCAGTCATTCGACGTGTCCAATCTAGCCCTCTATCACGCGAGGCGCGAGCTCATGACGCGCTCCCACAGCTGGTCGCTGCCGACGGCGAGACAACCGTCGACGACCGCGTCCTCGCCGAGCGCGCTGGCGTGGACGTTCGGTACGACCGGTGAGACCCGCGCGAGCTCGCGGGCGACCTCTTCCGCGAATCCGGGCGCTCGGCCGATGCCCCCGCCGAGCACGATCAGCTCCGGATCGACGACGGCCACGATCGCGGTGAGAGCATGCGCCACGAGCGCTGCCTCCGCGGCGACGATCTCGCGTGCGTGTCGATCTCCGGTAGCCGCTGCGGCGAAGACGGTGCGTGCGCTCCGCGATCGCGAGCCTTTCTCGCGCGCTGCCCGTACGACCGCTGCAGAGGACACCGCGGACTCTAAGGCGCCGTCCGCGAGCGGCAGGAAGGCGATTTCGCCTGCCGCCCCATGGGCTCCCCGGTGGAGCTTGCCCTCGAGGATCAGGCCCATCCCGATCCCCGTGCCCACCGAGACGAACGCGAACGTCGAGACGTCGCGGCCATGCCCGTGGTTTCGCTCGGCGACGGCGGCAGCGTCGACGTCGTTCTCGAACGCGGTCTCCGATCCGAGCAGCCGCCGGAGGTCACGGAGCACAGCCGGGCGCTCCCACCCCGGCAGATTCGGAGCGAGCTGGAGCGCGCGGCCGCCCGGCTCGACGACGCCCGGACTTCCGACGACGGTCTGAAGCAGAGCTCCGTCGCCGTTCACGCCGGCTTCCCCGAGGAGCTCCTTGGCCAACGCCCCGAGCTCGCGCACCCGGGCCAGCCCGCTCGAGGATCGCGCGGCCCGGCTCTCGCGAGCGCGGACTGTCCCGCCCAGGTCGGCCACAGCTCCGCGGACGAACTGCCGGCCCACGTCGAGACCGAGCACGAAACCCGCGTCACGGCGGATCTCGTACAGGAGCGCGCTGCGCCCGCGGCTCCCTGCGCGCCGGCCTGCGGGTTGCACGAGTGCGTCGCGCTCGAGGCTCGCGAGAGCGAGCCCGACCGTCGGCTTCGAGAGCCCCGAGACACGCGCGAGCTCGCTGCGCGAGACCGGCCCTGTGCGACGCATCCGCTCGAGCAGCAGCTGCTCGTTGAGCGTCCGGATCAGCCGCGGCCGCGCCGCCCCTGTCGTTCCCGCCGCTGTCACCATCTTGTCACGACGATAAAGATAGGTTAGTTTCCTAACTCATGGAAGGCGCACGGCTGCGCTATCAGCGCCGCGCATCGCTCAATGCGACGACCGCCGTTGGGCGGCCAAGGAGGGATACGACATGAGGAGAGGGCTTCTCGTCGTGCTGCTCGCCGGAATCACAGCGGCCGCCTGGACGGCCGTCGGCAGCCAGGCCGGCACCAAGCACGCCGCCAGCGGCACGTCGGTCACGATCGCCAACGTGGCCGGCCAGACCTGGACGTGCAACTTCAACCCGTTCAACGCCGACGTTCAGTTCCTCTCCTTCGGGGCTGTCTACGAGGAGCTCGTGTTCGTGAACGAGCTCAAGAGCGGCGCGGCGACTCCGTGGCTCGCGTCGAAGTTCGCCTGGTCGAACCACGCGAGGACGCTCACGTTCACGATCAGGAAAGGCGTCAAGTGGTCGGACGGCAAGCCGCTCACGGGGGCCGACGTCTCCTTCACGTTCCAGCTGCTGAAGAAGTACCCCGCGCTGGATCTGCAGGCCGCGTGGTCGGTGCTCAAGAGCGTGACCCGCAAGGGGAGCAACCAGGTCGTCTTCAAGTTCAAGTCTTCGGCGGCGCCGTCCTTCTACTACGTCGCAGGCCAGACGCCGATCGTGCCGCAGCACGTCTGGAGCAAGATCTCCAACCCTGTCAAGTACACGGACAAGAACCCGGTGGCGAGCGGCCCGTACACCGTGAGCACCTGCAATGCGCAGCGGATCATCTACGCGAAGAACGCGCACTACTGGCAGAAGGGGAAGCCGAAGATCGACACGGTCGTCTACCCGGCCTACACGGACAACGGCCCGGCGAACCTTGCGCTCGCGACCGGCCAGGACCAGTGGGGCGGCCAGTACATCCCGAACATCAAGACCGCCTACACGTCGAGGAGCAAGGACAACCACTACTGGTTCCCGCCCGTCGCGAACGTGTCGATCTTCATCAACCTCAAGAACCCGATCCTCAAGAACGTGGCCGTGCGCCGGGCGATGGCCTACGCGATCAATCGTCCGCGCGTAGCCGCGATCGGGGAAGGCGGCTACGAGCCCGCGGGAAATCAGACGGGGATCGTGTCGCCGACGTTCAAGAGCTGGCTCGACAAGGGCCTGGCGAAGAAGGTCACGTACGACCAGAAGAAGGCGAAGTCGATCCTGAAGAACGCCGGCTTCAAGCTCAGCGGCGGCGTCTTCCACACGAAGTCGGGCAAGCCCCTGTCGTTCACGATGCTCAACATCGCCGGTTACACCGACTGGATCGCCTCGGCGAACCTCGTCCAGTCGGATCTGAAGAAGGTCGGGATCAAGATCACGACCTCGAACATCTCCGGCACGACGTACGACGACGCGACCTTCAACGGTCATTTCGAGCTCGCGTACGACGGCAACGAGGCGGGTGGGCCGAGCCCGTACTACGAGATGCGACAGGAGCTCTACTCGAAGAACTCCGCGCCTATCGGCAAGCAGGCCTCGTCGAACTGGGAGCGGTACTACAACAAGAAGGTCGACAGGCTCATCGACTCCTACGGCTCGACGACGAGCCTCGCCAAGCAGCACTCGATCGTCGGCCAGCTCCAGGCGGCGATGGTGCGGGACGTCCCGATCATCCCGATCACCGAGGCCGTCGACTTCTACCAGTACAACACGAAGTCGATCACGGGCTGGGTGACCCCGAGCAACAGGTACGCGAAGCCCTCGCCGTACGAGGTGCCCGACTGGGGCGTCGTGCTCACCCACCTGAAGCCCAAGGGATGAGGGCCTGAGGCACAGTTCAACGACATGAGACGCGGGTCTTGAGGTTCGTCCTTCGCAGGCTCGGGTTCTTCCTGGTCACGCTTTGGGCGGCGATCACGGCGAACTTCGTCATCCCGCGCCTCATGCCGGGCAATCCGGCGCTTGCGATGATGTCCCGCTACCGCGGGCACATCAACCCGCAGGCTCTCCACGCCCTCGAGATCGCGTTCGGGGTCAAGACGCACCAGAGCCTCCTCAGCGCCTACTTCACCTACCTCGGCAACGTCTTTCGCGGCCATCTCGGGATCTCGCTCACGTTCTTTCCGGACCCGGTGCTGCACGACGTCCTCCAGGCGCTGCCCTGGACGCTCGCACTCATCGGCTCGACGACGATCCTCGCCTTCGTCCTGGGAACGCTGATCGGCCTGGTGGGGGCTTGGCGGCGAGGCGGGATCCTCGACAGCGTCCTGCCGCCGATCTTCGTGATCACCTCGGCGTTTCCGTACTTCTGGCTCGCGATGCTCTCGATCTGGCTGTTCTCGCTCAAGCTCGGCTGGCTGCCGCAGAGCGGCGGCTACGACATCATCGACACGCCTGCCTGGTCGTGGCACTTCATCCACGACGCGGTCGTGCATTCGATCCTGCCCGCACTCACGATCCTGGTCACCTCGATCGGCGGCTGGATCCTGACGATGCGCAACAACGCGATCTCGGTGCTGACCGAGGACTACGTGCGCATGGCGCGCGCGAAGGGCCTCAGCCCGTGGCGGGTGATGTGGACCTATGCCGGGCGGAATGCGATCCTCCCCAACCTGACCGGCTTCGCCATGTCGCTCGGCTTCGTGGTCAGCGGCGCGATCCTCGTCGAGTTCGTCTTCAACTATCCCGGCGTCGGCTGGATGTTCCTGCAGTCGGTCGAGAACCAGGACTACGCGCTCATGCAGGGGTTGTTCCTGATCATCGTTCTTGCCGTGCTGACGGCGATCCTCGCGGCCGACGCGGCGACGGCGCTCCTCGATCCGCGGACACGGGACGTCAGATGAGCGCATCCTCGATCGGCGCGACCGACCAGCTGGCCACGCCGCCGATCGGGCCGAAGCCGCTGGTCGCGGAGGTCGGCGGCGGCCGCCTGGGCGATATCTGGCGGGCGATCAGCCGCAACCGCAAAGCCGTGGCCGGGCTGCTCCTGCTGCTCGTCTTCGTCGTGGTCTCGATCTTCCCGGGCCAGATCGCTCCCGACGACCCGACCGCGCAGACGTATCCACCGGCGCTCGGACCGTCCTGGCACCACCTGCTCGGCACGACCTCGCTCCGGCAGGACATCTTCTCGCAGCTCATCTTCGGCACGCGCCTCTCGCTCGTGATCGCGCTTGCCGTCGGCGCAATCGCCACGGTGCTCGCGGTGCTCATCGGCGTCTCGGCCGCCTATCTCGGCGGGATCGCCGACGGGATCCTCTCGCTCGTCACCGACGTGATCCTCGTGCTCCCGATCTTTCCGCTCATCATCGTGATCACGGCGTACCGGAAGAACTCCGGACTCTTCATGCTGATCATCGTGCTCGGCGTGCTGGGCTGGTCGTACGGCGCCCGCCAGCTTCGCTCCCAGGCGCTGTCGCTGCGGACACGCGAGTTTCTCGAGTCAGCTCGCGTACGGGGCGAGCGGAGGCTGTACGTGATCCTGTTCGAGATCCTGCCGACGATGACGTCGCTTATCGTGGCGACGTTCCTCGGCTCGGCGCTCTACGCCGTGCTGGCCGCGGCGGGGCTGCAGTTCATCGGGCTCGGCGACCCGAACAGCCAGAGCTGGGGGACGATGCTGTACTGGGCGCAGAGCAACGAGGCGCTCTTCGCGGGCATGCCGTGGTGGGCCCTCGCGCCGGGCATCTGCCTCGCGCTCCTCGGCGCCGCCTTTGCGCTGCTCAACTACGCCTTCGACGAGATCAGCAGTCCGGCGCTGCGGGTGCGGAAGCTCGAGCGCTCCCGCATCCCCGGCCGCCTGCCCTCGCCGGCGGACACCACTCCGGCCGTCGCGCCTGACCGCTCGGTGCTGAAGGTCGAAGGTCTGAGCGTCGCGTATGCGACCGACGCGGGCCCGGTGGTCGCCGTCGACAACGTCGACCTCGACGTCGGACGCGGCGAGTTCCTCGCCATCGTCGGGGAGTCGGGCTGCGGGAAGTCGACGCTGCTCTACGCGATCGCTCGGCTGCTCGGCGCGCCGCTGCCGGGGGAGATCATCGGCGGGCGCGTGCTCTTCCAGGGCCAGGACCTCGTCCTGCTCGAGGAGCGCGAGTTGCGCCGCGTCCGCTGGCGTGACCTCTCCGTCGTCATGCAGAGCGCCATGAACGCGCTCAACCCTGTGCTCACGGTCGCCGAGCAGATGCGCGACGCCTGCCGTGCGCACTCGAAGATGTCGAAGGCCGAGATCGAGGAGCGCTCACGCGAGGTGCTGCGGCTCGTCTCAATCGACCCGGTGCACCTGCACAGCTACCCGCATCAGCTCTCGGGCGGGATGCGGCAGCGGGCGATGATCGCGATGGCGCTGCTCTTCACACCCGACCTCGTGATCATGGACGAGCCCACCTCGGCGCTCGACGTCGTCGCTCAGCGGTCGCTCATGGTGCAGATCAAGGAGCTGCAGGAGCGGCTCGGCTTCGCGGTCATCTTCGTCACGCACGACATGTCGCTCGTGAGCCACTTCTCGGATCGGCTCCTCGTGATGTACGCCGGCCAGGTCGCCGAGCTGTCGAGCACACGAGAACTGTTCGACCGGCCGCGCCACCCGTACTCCCAGGGCCTGCTCGAGGCATTTCCCTCGATCCGAGGGCCGAAGGTTCGCCTGCTCGGAATCCCCGGCTCGCCTCCCGATCTCGCCCATCCCCCGGCCGGTTGCCGCTTTGCGCCGAGGTGCGCCCATGTGCAGCCCCGGTGCACCGAGGGGGAAGTGCCGCTTTCCACGGTCAACGGCAGCGTCGTCCGTTGCGTCCTCGCGGAGGAGGGGCACTGAGCGAGGCGCTGCTCCGCACCGAGGGCCTGACCCGGCATTTCCGCGTCGGCAAGCTGACGTCGCGGCAGACGTTGCATGCCGTCGACGACGTGGACCTGACGATCGGCCGGGGCGAGATCGTCGCGCTCGTCGGCGAGAGCGGCAGCGGCAAGAGCACGATCGCGCGCCTTCTCGCGCTCGTCCACCGGCCGACGCGCGGCGAGATCTGGTTCGAGGATCGGCCTCTCAGCAGGCTTCGCGGGAGACGGAGCCGGCTCGCCTACAGCGCCGCTGTGCCGATGGTGTTCCAGGATCCGTACAGCTCCATCAACCCTGCGTACCGTGTCTCACACGGGATCGTGCGCGGGATGAAGCTGCATCGCGGCGACCTCTCGCGCACGGGCCGCGGCGCCGAGCTGAACCGCGTCCTCGACGCCGTCGGGCTGGTGCCCGCGGGGGAGACACGCCGCCGCTTCCCGTACGAGCTGAGCGGCGGACAGCGCCAGAGAGTCGGCTTCGCGCAGGCGCTCGCGTTGCGGCCGAAGCTGATCGTCGCCGACGAGCCCGTGTCGATGCTCGACGTCTCGATCCGCGTCGGCGTCCTCAACCTCATGGGCGAGCTGCGCGAGCAGGAGGGCGTCTCGTTCCTCTACATCACGCACGACGTCGCCAGTGCGCGGTATCTCGCGGATCGCATCCTCGTCATGTACGCCGGCCATCTCGTGGAGGAAGGCCCGACGGAGGACGTGCTGCAGCGGCCGAAGCATCCGTATACGCAGCTTCTCGTCTCGGCGGTCCCCGATCCGCGCGCCGAGCTCGGCCTCGCCGACGCACGCGACGTCGGCGAGCCGCCGAAGGTCGTCGATCCCAAGCCCGGCTGCCGCTTCCGGCAGCGCTGCCCGCTCGCCGTCGCGGAGTGCGAGACCGTGACGCCGCAGCTACGGGAGCTCGGGGACGGACGCCGTGTCGCCTGCCACGTCGCCAGCTGAGCCGGTCGCGCGGTCGAGCTCCTTGCGCGCGCGCTCGTACGCGGTCGCGCCGGCGCCGAGCCGGTCGAGCCCGACGAACACCGCCCCGGCGATGGGCCGGGAACGGGCAACCCGCATCAAGAGATGCGGCCCGAGCTCGCGTAGGCCTGCTTCGATCCCGCCCAGCAAACGTCGATTTCCGGACTGCAGCAAGCTGCCGCCGAGCACGATCTCCACCTCGTCGTCCGTCAGTCCGAGCCGGTTCACCGCCGCCCGGACGAACGCAACCACTTCGGCGGCCTGCAAGTCCACGAGCTCTCCAGCGACCGCATCCGACTCGGCGACGTCGAAGACGAGAGGAGAAAGCTCGCCCAGCCGGCGCGAGGGGATGTCGCCGGCGTGAATCGCCCGGGCGAGCGCCACGGTGTCCGAGGCTCCGAAGTGTTCGGGCACCTCCTGCTCAAGGGACGTCTTCGCGCCCCGGCCGTCCTGGCTGCGGGCGGCGGCGGAGACGGCGGCGAGGCCGATCGCCCCTGCGCCGTCCATCACGTCGCCGCTTACCGCTCCCAGCGAGGGGAAACGCACCTGGCGGCCGTCGGGCCCGACGGCGACGCAATTCATGCCGGAGCCGCACGTGACCGCAACGCCCCAACCGCGGTCGCTGCCCGCCCGGAGCACGGCGAACGTGTCGTTGCCGACGACGATCTCCGACGCCCAACCGCGTCGCTCCGCCTCGGCGCGGTATGCGTCCTCCTCGTCCGGGAAGTCGAGGCCGGCGACGAGCAGGACGCCGAGATCCGCCGGAGCGCCTACCTCCGCGGCGAGCGAGTCCAGGACGCCGCCGCTCTCCGCGACCCCGATGTGGTGCGGATGGCTGACCGGGCCGCGTGCGAAACCGAGCAGGGCTCCGTCCTCCCGGACGAGGGCAGCGTCGGTCTTCGAGCCGCCGCCGTCGACGGCGAAGACGGTTCTCAGTGGACCGCCTCGGCGACGAGCCGGTCGAGCAGGCCGTCGACGAGCTCGACCTGGCCGATCAGCGGGTGCGCGAGCAGCGCCTTGCGCGCGTCGACGGGATCTCGGCTCAGCGCGGCGCGAACCGTGAGCCGCTCGTACGCGGCGACGTGCTGCACTAGCCCGAGCAGCTCGGGAGCGAGCGGCGGCTGCGGTAGCGGTTCCGTCCCGTGTCGGCCGACGCGGGCGGGCACCTCGACGACGTCGTCGGCCGCGAGGCCCGCGAGCGTCTCGCCGTTGCGGACGTCGACCTCGTGCACGGCGCTGTCGCCGGTGGCGAGCGACGAGATCAAGCCGAGCGCCGCCTCGCTGTAGTACGCACCTCCCCGCTGCATGAGGAGGTCGGGGCGCTCGTCGACCGATGGATCGCGGTAGACCTCGAGGAGGTTCTCTTCGATCTTCTGGACGACGGCCGCGCGCGGCTCGCCTTCGAGCTGCTCGCGCAGGACGGCGTCGTGGGCGTAGAAGTAGCGGAGGTAGTAGGACGGAACGGCGCCGAGCTCGTCGAGCAGCCGGCGCGGCAGCTCGATGTCCTCGGCGAGCTGGTCGCCGTGCTCGGCGAACAGGGCGGGGAGCACGTCCGTCCCGTCGAGCAGCACCTGCCGCACCCACGTGAGGTGATTGAGGCCGACCTGGTCGACGACCACGCGCGCCGGCTCGACGTTGAGCCAGGCTGCGAATCGGCGCTGGAAGCCGATGGCGACGTTGCAGAGGCCCACGGCTCGGTGGCCGTCGTCGAGCAGCGCGCGGGTCACGATGCCGACCGGGTTGGTGAAGTCGACGATCCAGGCGTCCGGCTTCGCGAGGGCGCGCACTCGCTCGGCGATCTGGAGCACGACCGGAACGGTGCGCATCGCCTTCGCAAAGCCGCCGGCGCCGGTCGTCTCCTGCCCGATGCAGCCGCAGGCGAGCGGCAGCGTCTCGTCGCGCAACCGCGTCTCCTGGCCGCCGACCCGAATCTGGATCAGGACGAAGGCGGCATCTGCGACGGCTGCGTCGAGGTCGCCGGTCACCTCGAGCCGACCCTCGTAGCCCTGCCGTGCGAGCATCCGCCGCGCCATTCCGCCGACGACGTCGCGCCGCTGGGGGTCGACGTCCTCGAGCACGACATCGTCCACGTCGAGCCGCGTCAGTCCGGACACGAGCTCCGGCGTGTACGTGGAGCCCCCGCCGACGACAGCAATCTTCATTCTGGTTAATCTTACTAACGAGTTGACCGAGGCCAGAGCCGTCCCGGCGCTGCTGCGGGCACTAAACGAGCGCACTGTGCTCGACGCGGTCCGGGAAGCGGGACCGATCTCCCGCGCCGAAGTCGCGCGTCAGACGGGCATCTCGAGGCCGACCGTCTCACTTGTCCTTCGCTCCCTCGTCGACGACGGCCTCGTCCGCGAGACCGAGCACGACGCGGAAGGCCCGCACTACGGCGCGGTTTACTACGAGGCCCATCCGGAGGCCGCTGCCGTCCTCGCCGTCGATTTCGGCGCGGGAGCAGTACGCACTGCGCTCTGCGATCTGTCGGGGGAGGTGCGCGCACGGGAGGAGATCCGCAGCCGCGGGTCGGTCGACGAGCGCATCGACGCTCTCGCCAGCACTGTCCGCTCGCTGCTCCGCAGGGGCAAGCTCCCCGCCGACCTGCTCGAGAACGCGGTCGTTGCCCTGCCGGCCGTCGTCTCCCCCTCGGACGGGAACGTTTCGTCTGCCGACCTTCCGGGTCTCGGCCCGGGCGATCTGCGCGAGCGGCTGGAGCAGGCGCTCCGCGTGCCGGTTGCGCTCGAAAACGACGTCAATCTCGCCGCCGTCGCCGAGCAGCACCACGGAGTCGCGGCGGGCGTCGCAGACTTCGCGTTCCTGCTCGTCGGCGCCGGCCTCGGTGCTGCCGTCGTCATCGACCTCAAGGTCCACCGCGGCCATCACGGAGCTGCGGGCGAGCTCGATTCGGTCCGCAACGGCCGACCGGACAACGTCGATCCCTGTGCGGCGGCGATCTCGCAGTTCGCCGCGGAAGCTGCCCACGGCGAGAAGACGATCCTCGAATCGCCCTACGAGATCCGAGACGTCTTCGCGGCGGCCCGGATCGGCGACGAGGTGGCGGTCGCGGTCGTGGAGGAGACGGCGCGTCGCATAGCACTCCACGCGCTGCCGCTCGTGGCGACTCTGGACGTTCCTCTGATCGTGCTGGGGGGAAGCGTCGGTGCCAACGCCGACCTGCTCGAGCCGGTTCGCCTGCATCTCGAGGGCTGGCTGCCGACTCCCACACCGCGCATCGAGGTCTCGGCGCTCGGCGAGGCGGCGGTGATCGAAGGCGCCCTCGCGACCGGCGTCGACTCCGCTCTCGAGCGGGTGTTCGAGCGGCGCGTCCGCGCCTGATCCGCCGGGCGAGGCTCAGGTGCGGCACTTCGGGTCGCCCCAGCTGCGTTCCAGGGCTTGCATCTGGCTTTGCACGCTTGCGTCGAACGGGCCGGCGTCGTCGGCGGCCCACATCACGTCCGGCGTGACTCCCGGCCCTTCGACGGTCGCGCGGTACCTGGTTCCCTGGCCGCTCGGATGTCCCGAGTGCGGGAAGAAGCCGTAACAGAAGTCGCCGAGCGTTCGCCCGCGATGGTGCGTGAGGAAGCTGTTCTCGCGATGCCAGCCCTTGCCGTAGCGGGAGTCGAAGGTGTCGACGTAGATGTTCCGGCCGTAGGTGTCGAGCGGCGCGCCCACTCGAGTCGCCGTGAAGCCGTAGACGCCGCGGCCGCGATACGTGAGCCGGCCGAAGATGTGGCGATATCTGCGTTCGGCCCAATTCTGGTAGATGACGAGCTGGGCCGGCGCGCCGCGCCAGTGGGAGAGGTGGAGCTCCGTCGCTCCCTGGGCGCCGCCGTAGTTCGGCTTCAGGCGCTGCCACGACTGGAGCGCCCAATAGCTGCCGTCCGGGGCCTCGCAGGCCTTGAGCAGCCAGGCGAGCGGCGGCCCGTCGTAGGGCCTGCAAACGCCCGTGCCGCCGACGCCGTATCGGATCGCGAACTGGACCTGGGGCCTGCTCCGGCTCGGCGCACGGGCATTGATCGCGCCCGACGCGACGAGCACCTTCCTTCGCCCGCCGATCGAGTAGGTGACGTGAGCACGCCCGTGGCGGTCGATCGCGAGCGTCGGCCGCGCCACATTGCGGCCGACGATCGCGCTACCGAACGCCGGGGCGGCCAAGAAGGCGGCGGTGACGAGGAGGAGGGCGAGAAAGGAGAGGCTCCGGCGCAGTTGCATCGTATTACGTGCGTTGTATACCCAAAGCGGGAATTCCGCAAGACGCGTGGAAAAGCTCGATACCCCGCGCTACCGTTTGGGCCAAATCGAATTGCCTCTTCGTTGTGGCCGACGGGGCACGCCCAGTATGAAGCTGCAAGCACCGGTCACCAGCGCTCTCCCCCTTCGCGCTCGCAATCGCGTCGAGTCGTCTAGTCGCGAGCCCGAGCCCGAGGCCCGGCCCGGGGGGCTGCGGCTGATCGTCGCGCTCCTGTTGCTCGCTGCCCCGCTCGTCGTCGCAGCCTGGGGGCTCGGAAACTACGCCGGCCAGCGAGAGCGCAACAACGCCGACAACTGGCTGGCGGGCATCCTCAGCTCCGGCGCCGCGGGCGGCGCGTACCACAGAGCCGTCGCGGACACGGCCAACGCGGCGAACCGCCTCGCGCACCACCGGCGCGTGCAGCTCCACTTCCTCCGCGGCACGTCGCGGACTCTCGTCTGGAAGGCGACGCCCGAGGGCCGCGTTACCCATTGGTTCGCGGCGGTCCCCCGCGAGGCGGTGGTCAAGACGGTGAACGTCGTCTCCAAGGGGCGCACGGTCGGCCAGGTCGTCGTCTTCCTCCCTCTCGACGGCGCTCTGGTCCAGCGGCTCACGCAGGCGGCGCACGTGAGCGGCCGGCAGCAGCTTGCGCTCGCCACCGGCGGGAGCCTCGCCGGTGCGGCCGGCACGCAGCGGATCGACTCCGGGGCTCGAACGCTCGGCCCGAGCCCGAGTGACATCCGCGCAGGGGGCGTCGGCTACCGGGCGGTCTCGGCGGATCTCGGCCGGGCGGCCGGCGACACCAAGCTCGTCGCCCTGGAGAGCAGTTCCACCATCGATGCCAAGGCGAGCTCGGCCGAATGGCGCGTGATCGGCCTAGGGATCGGGCTCGTCGCAGCGCTGCTCGCCCTGGCCTACGCAGTGTCGCCGTCGATCGCGCGAACGCGGGTGTCGAAGGAGGAGCGCGAGCGGTCCGAGCGCGTGCTCGCCCACGTGGGCGACGGCGTCTTCCTCGTCGACCGCGACGGCGTGATCCGCCTCTGGAACGCCGCGGCCGAGGCGATCACCGGCCTGCGGTCGGATGCGATCTGCGACCGGCCCGCCGAGCAGACGATCCCAGGCTGGGGCGCGATCCTCGCCAGGGTCCCGGTGGCCCGCCGTCCGGGCGACGTCGACGATGCCTCGAGCGCCGAGACCGTGCCCCTGGAGGTCGACGGGAGGGAGATCTGGCTCTCGATCGTCGGCGTCAGGCTCGCCGACGGCACGGTGTACGCGTTCCGGGACGTGACGCGCGAACGGCGGCTCGAGGAGCTCCGTTCCCAGTTCGTCGCCACGATCTCGCACGAGCTGCGGACACCGCTCGCCTCATTGCACGGCGCCGCAATGACCTTGCTCGAGCGCGAGCACGACCTGAGCGGGCAGACCCAGCACGACCTCCTCGACATGATCGCCGTCCAGTCGAAGCGGCTCGCCAATCTGGTCGAGGAGATCCTCCTCGCCGGCCAGCTCGACAGCGGCTCCCTGCGTGTGGTGATGGAGCCGTTCGATCCGGAGGAGCTCGTCTGGACCGCAGCGGCCGCGGCGCGGCTGCGGGTCGGCGACGACACGACGATCGACGTCTCGATCCCCGCGGTGCTGCCGAAGGTCGCCGGCGACCCCGAGCGCACGCGCCAGGTGCTCACCAACCTGGTCGACAACGCGATCAAGTACTCACCCACCGGCGGGCGCATCCGGCTCGGGCTCGAGGTCGACGACGGCCACGCGCGCTTCACCGTCCGCGACGAGGGCCTCGGGATCCCGCTCGGCGAGCAGAAGCGGATCTTCGAGAAGTTCTACCGCCTCGACCCGGACCACCGGCGCGGCGTCGGCGGCAGCGGGCTCGGGCTCTACATCTGTCGCGAGCTCGTCCGCTCGATGAACGGCCGGATCTGGGTCGACTCCGACCCGGGCGAGGGAGCGACGTTCACGTTCGAGCTCCCGATCGCCGAGCGCGTCGCGGCCACGGCCTGAGCGCGACCGTTCAGTCGATCCGGACGACGAGCTTGCCCTGCGTGTGGCCCTCGCCCATCGCGTCGAGCGCGGCGGCGATCTCGGTGAGTGGGTACACGCGGTCGACGGGCGGACGAACCTTTCCGTCCTCGATCAGGTCCCGGAGGGTCGCGAGGTTGGCACGGTTCGGCTTACAGACGAAGAAGACGAGCCTGCGCCCGCGGCCGATCCTGGACGTGAGCCAGAGCTGCCCGAGACGGCCCAGCGGCCCGGTGAAGTGGTTGCCCGACGGCAATCCCGCCAGCACGAGGGTCCCGCCCCGCTCGAGGACGCGAAGATTCTGGCGCCAGGAGTGCGAGCCCGCGACGTCGACGATGAGGTCGTAGTGCTCGCCACTGCGCGTGTAGTCCTCCTGGGCGTAGTCGAGGACCGCGTCAGCGCCTAGCGATCGCGCCCGCTCGACGTTGCGGGCGCTGCAGACCGCCGTCACGTGCCCGGCGTCCAGCGCCTTCGCGAGCTGGACGGCGAAGCTGCCGACGCCGCCCGAGGCGCCGTTGACGAGGACGCGCTGGCCCGGCTGGAGCCGCCCGTGGTCACGTACCGCCTCGAGCGCGGTCAGGCCGGCGGTCGGCACCGCCGCGGCCTCCTCGAAGGAGACGTTGGCCGGCTTCCGCGCGACGGCCAGCTTCGCCGAGACGTACTGCGCGAAGGCCCCCGTGCGTACGCCGTAGACCTCGTCTCCGGGTTGCACGTCGGTGACGTCCTTGCCGACAGCCTCGGCGATCCCCGCGAAGTCGCCGCCCACGTGCTCGTCCTTCGGCCGCAGGAACCCGCCGATCATGGGGCGCATCAGCACTGCGACTCCGCCGAGCGCGTAGTAGTCGGCGCGGTTGACCGACGACGCGCGTACGCGTACGAGCACCTCGTCGTCCTTGGGCGTCGGCCTCGCCACCTCGTCGAGCTCGACCACGTCGTGCGGCCGGCCCCACCGCCTCCGCACGACCGCCCTCATCGTCTTTGTGGTCTCCATCGGGATTGCCATCGTCGCCATCATTCTCCTTTACGGTGTAAGCTTATGGCGTAAACTAGATATACAGCGTAAGCTTGTCAAGGCCATGGCGACGAAGACCCGGAGACGCAGACCACTCACGAAGCAGCGCGTGCTCGAGAAGGCGATCGCCGTGGCGGACAAGGACGGCATCGACGCGCTGAGCATGCGCAAGCTCGGCCAGGCGCTCGGGGTCGAGGCGATGTCGCTGTACAAGCACGTCGCCAACAAGGGCGAGCTCGTCGCGGCCATGGTCGACTCGGTGCTGGAGCAGTTCGAGTTGCCCGACGACGAACCGGCCTGGGACGTGGCGATCCGTCGCTGCGCGATCTGTGCGCACGACCTCTTGATCGAGCATCCCTGGGCCTGCGGGCTCGCGATCGTGCCGGGCGACGTCCGCACCATCAGCGGCCCGCGCATCCGTTACATGGAGTGGCTGCTGCGCCGGCTGCGCGAGGCCGGCTTCCCGCTGGATCTCACGTACTCCGCCTACCACACGATCGACAGCCACATCTTCGGCTTCACGCTCTGGCAGATCGGGCACGTCAACGCGGCCCATGCCTTTATGGCAGCAGACGGGGAGTCGGTCGAGGAGTTCGCCGCCCGCATCCTCGAACAGATGCGGCCGAGCTATCCGTACCTCGCCGAGCACGGGGAGCAGCACATGGCCCCGGACGCGCCGAACGGGAAGCAGGAGTTCGAGTTCGGCCTCGACCTGATCCTCGACGGCCTGAAGCGTCAGCGCCGCGCGAGGGCGTAGATCCGGCCGAGCCCGACGAGATAGAGGCGGCCGTCGCCCGCCACCGCGGGGGAGTACTCGCCGTCCTGCCATTCCGCACGGAGGCGGCCGTTCGCCGCGCTGAGCGCGTACGTCCGGTGGTCGAAGCTCGAGAAGTAGGCGATGCCGTCGATGACGGAAGCCGCGCCCGAGATCGCAGCCCCCGCCCGGTAGCGCCAGCGGAGCGAGCCGGTGGCGCCGTCGATCGCGTAGAAGGCGTGGTCGTACGAGCCGATCAGGATGAGGCCGCGCCAGACGGCGGGCGAGGCGTAGACGTAGCTCCCGGTGCCGAAGCTCCAGAGGCGCTCCCCGGTGCGCGCGGAGAATCCGTAGACGTGGCCGTCGAGCGACCCGACGTACACGCGCCCGGCGTCGACGGCGGCGGTCGAGTAGAAGTTGCCGTAGCCGGTGCTGCGCCAGACGAGCCGGCCGGTGCGAGCCGAGAGGGCGAGCATCGTGCCGGCGTAGTTGCCGATGTAGATCCTCCCGTAGGCGAGCGACGCCGAAGCCTTGATCGGGGCGCCGGTGTAGTAACTCCAGCGGAGGCGGCCGCTGCGGGCGAAGAACGCGTCGACGCTGCCGTCCTGGTCGCCGACGTAGATGGTCCCGCCGGCGACGAGCGGTGACGACTCGGAAGGCCCGATTGCGCGCCTCCATTGCACGCGGCCGGTCTCGGCCGAAAAGGCGACGAGCTCACCGCCGCCTCTTGCTGCATGGCACTCGGCGTTGCCGATGAAGGTGGCGAAGACGAGGTGCCCGGCGAGCGCCGGCGACGACCAGCCGCAGAGGTGGGAGTCGTAGCTCCAGCTGACGCGGCCGCTCGCCGGATCCAGCGAGTAGAGCCGCCCGTCGAACGCCTCCTCGAAGACGCTGCTGTAGCCGACGATGGGCGGGAACTCGAGCAGGTGCCGGCCGTGGAACGTCCAGAGTCTCCGGAACGGCGGCCGGAGCCCGGGCGCCGCCACCGCGCGCAGCCGGGCGTTGTCCGCGCCGTACGTCGGCCACGGTGCCGCACCGTTCGTCGCAGGCGGTTTCGTCGGCGACGGCAGCGTGACGGTCGAGACCGGGACGGACGGGGACGTCGAAGTCGGCCGTGGCCGGCTGCTCCCGCACGAGACGAGAGCGCCGGCCGCGAGCACCGCGCCGAGAACGGCGACGCTCCTACGTATTGCTCTGCTCCCCGCTCAGGTGGCTCCAGAGGTTGGAGAAGAAGCGGGACAGGGCCGGCCAGTGGGCGCTCGCCTCGAAGTTGATGGCGCCAGCGTCGAACACCGTCGAGCGGCCGCGGGTGTAGATCGTCATCTCGGCCGGCTTGCCCGGGCCGAGCTCGTCGGGGATGACGGCGAGCACATGGGTCCCCGGCGGCGACGCGATGTTCGGCTCGTCCACCTCGATGCCGTAGTTGCCGAACCTGCTCCCGTCGTGGAGACCGGTGCCCTCGAACAGCCACGGCGCCGCTGCGGTATTCGTGACGCGGTATGGCCGATTCGGATAGTTGCCCTCGTTCCAGCCGGCGTACTGCGCGCCGAGGAGCGCGGCCTCCGGCCGGCCGAGGTCACGCCACCGGTGGCGGCCGGTCATCGTGTTCCCCGAGACCTCGACCTTGTAGAAGAAGCTGTTGGCGGAGAGGAACGCGAGGTTGCCGCCGTTGTCGCGGTACCGGGCGATCAGGTCGAACGCGTGCGACGTGACGTACTCCTCGTGGCCGCCGAAGACGATCAGCCGATAGTGGCTGAGTTGCCGGGCGTTCGCCACGCGCTCGAGGTCGTCGTCCGAGATGAAGTCCGCGCGGTAGCCGCTGTGCCAGTACCAGCGCAGGAGGCCGACGTCGAAGCGCTGGAACTGCTCGGGCAGTCCCGCGGGGACGGCCTTCCCGTTCACCCTGGTGCCGCCGAACGGATTGGTCAGGTCGATCGTGTGGACGGACGAGTCGAGATACCAGCTGTCGCCGTTGACGTCGTCGTACGCGTGCCACGTGTTCGTCGGCTCCACGACGAGCACCGGCGCAGTGCCGAGCCGGGCCGGCCGGAGCACGAACGGCGCGTAGTCGGCGTGTCCCGGCCACGTGAGGCGGGCGACGTAGGCGCCGCTCGCCCAGGTCGAGCCGAGCCGGATGTGCACGAGCCAGCGCTGCGCGCCCGCCGGGCGACGCACGTGCTCTGGCTCGGTCACCGGCTTGCCGAACGTGATCTTGTCCCAGCCGGGCGCGGCCGCAGGGCCCGGCGTGCCCGACGCTCCGGCCTGGAAGATCTGCAGGGTGGCGCTACTCGTCTGGCCACCCTCGATGTTCAGCACGGCGACCTGGCCGGGCGCGTAGCTCCGCGCGCCGAAGCCTGCGAGCGTCGGCCCCGGGTTCCTCGTGGAGGCGGTTGCGCGCCCGGCTGCGTAGGAAGCTCCCGCGATGATGAGCGCCGCTGTGACGCCGAGCGTGCGGCGACTTCTCAGGATGTTCATGGCCGCAGCGTCGGAGGGGCCCCCAACGGTCCCCTAACGGCCGTCTAACGGTCGCTAGGAGACAGGTTGCGCGGCTGCTAGAACCTTCCGGTTGGTCGAGTTCGCCATCCTCGGTCCGCTCGAAGCTCGTGCTGCAGACGA
The DNA here is from genome assembly GCA_025928515.1 of Thermoleophilia bacterium. Classification (GTDB taxonomy): domain Bacteria; phylum Actinomycetota; class Thermoleophilia; order Gaiellales; family Gaiellaceae; genus Palsa-739. Next base: position 10,476 of record JAICJI010000027.1, on the reverse strand, counting down.
GCCGATCCCGCTCGGCGGCCCGAAGCAACGCGCGGTGCTCGCGATGCTCCTGCTCGAGGCCGGCCGGGTCGTCTCGCAGGACAGCCTGATCGAGGCGCTGTGGTCGGGGAGCCCTCCGCCGACCGCCGTGGCCTCGCTCCAGAACTTCGTCGCCCAGCTCAGGAAGGCGCTCGGCCCGGACACGATCGAGACGCGCCCGCCGGGGTACGTCGTCCGGCTCGCCGCGGAGCAGCTCGATGTCGCGCGCGTCCGCAGCCTCGTCGATTCGGCCCGCGCGAGTGAGCCGGGAGGACGTGCCGCACTGCTCGACGAGGCGCTCGGGCTGTGGCGCGGCGAGCCGCTCGCCGAGTTCCGCTACGAGGAGTTCGCGCGGGAGGAGATCACGGCGCTCGAGGAGTTCCACCTCACCCTCGTCGAGGAACGGGCGGAGGCGAAGCTCGCCATCGGTGAGCACGCCGAGGTGGTCGCGGAGCTCGAGGCACTCGTCCGTCTCCACCCGCTCCGCGAGCGGCTGCGCGCCCAGCTCATGCTCGCCCTGTACCGCTCCGGGCGGCAGGCCGAGGCGCTCGAGATCTACCGCGAGGGCCGCGAGAGCCTCGTCGAGGAGCTCGGGCTCGAGCCGAGCCCGCTCCTCCGTGGCGTCCACGCCTCGATCCTGCGCCAGGAGACGTTCGCCGTCGGTCGCGGAGCCATCCCCGAGGTCGAGCACTTCGAGGAGGTGGCGGCGGCGCTGCTCGCCGGCAAGGTCACCGTGGTGGTCGGCTCCGACTCCGAGCCGCTCGCCTCGGAGCTTGCGCGGCGCTTCGGCGTCGACGTGGCGGCCCCTGAACTCGCGCGCGTCTCGCAGGCCGTGGCCGTCCTCAACGGCAGCGGCCCGCTGTACGACACGCTCCACACACTCGTCGAAGGAGACGGCGAGCCCTCGCCCGTCCACCGCTTCCTTGCGCGGCTCCCCGCGCTGCTGCGGGAGCGCGAGACGACGCAGCCGCTCCTCGTCACGACCGGCTACGAGCTTGCCCTCGAGCGGGCGCTCGAGGACGTTGACGAGCAGTACGAGACGGTCTGCTACCTCGCCTCGGGCCAGATGCGCGGCAGCTTCTGCCACATCGCGCCGACCGGAGCCGCAAACCTGATCGAGCGGCCGAACGCCTACACGGGCGAGCTTGCGCTCGACGAGCGCACGGTGCTCCTCCACCTGCAGGGCCGCATCGACCGCACGACCGAGCGTGCCTGGGAGAGCTTCGCCGTGACCGAGGACGACTTCATCAACTACGGCGACGTCGCGCGCCGGCTGCCCGTGTCGCTCGCCGCGCGCCTGCGCCGCACCCACCTGCTCCTGCTCGGCTACACGCTCTCCACCTGGACGCTGCGGGTCGTGCTCGAGCGCCTCTGGGGCAGCGAGCCGCTGCCGTACCGCTCGTGGTCGGTGCACCCCGGTCCGCAGCCGCTCGAGCGGGAGTTCTGGCGGAGGCGCGACGTCGAGGTCGTCGACATGGCGCCCGCCGCCTACGTCGCCGAGTTGGCGCGCGCGCTCGAGAGGACGGCAGAGTCGTGAGCACCGTTCCCGAGAGCCCGTACAAGGGCCTGGCCTCGTTCGAGGACTCCGAGCTCGACGCGCTCCTCTTCTTCGGCCGCGAGCGGGAGATCGCCGCCGTCGCGGCGAACGTGCTCGCGAGCCGGCTGACCGTGCTCTACGGGCCCAGCGGCGTCGGCAAGAGCTCGCTGCTCGGTGCCGGCGTCGCCCGTCGGCTACGCACGCTGAGCGGCGCGCCGGTCGTCGTGCACGACGCGTGGGCGGAGGATCCCGCCGCCCGCCTGATCACGTCGATCCACGCCGAGTGCGGCGGGCTCGGCGCGACGGCGGGGCTCGTCGACACGGTCGCGGCGGCTGCTCAGCGGAGCGGCGAGCTGCACCTGCTGCTCGACAACTTCGAGGAGTACGTGCTGTACCACGGCGTCGACGGGCCGCTGAGCAGCGCGCTGCCCGAGCTCCTGCGCCGGCCGGGCCTCCGGGTCAACGTCCTGCTCGCGCTGCGCGACGACGCGCTCGCCGAGCTCGACGAGTTCGCGGGCCGGATCCCGGAGCTCTTCTCGAACCTGCTCCGGCTCGACCGCCTCGACCGCGAAGCGGGACGGGCCGCGATCCTCTGTCCGCTCAACCGCTACAGCGAGCTGGCCGGCGAGACCTTCACCGCCGAGGACGCGCTCGTCGAGGCGGTGCTCGACGAGGTCTGGACCGACGCGGGCGTCGAGACTCCCTACCTCCAGCTGGTGCTCGAGCGGTTGTGGGAACGCGAGCGCGAGACGGGCTCGCGCGAGCTGCGCCTCTCCACCCTCCGCGAGATCGGCGGCGCGCGTGCGGTCGTGCGCGAGCACGTCCAGGGTGCACTCGAGCGATTGCCGCTCGCCGAGCAGGAGGCGGCTGCGCGCGTCGTGCGCCAGCTCGTCACCCCGTCCGGGCGCAAGGTCTCGCACGAGCCGTCCGACCTCGCCGAGTACGCCGACGTCGAAGGCACGCAGCTTGCGCGCCTGCTCGAGACGTTGCGGCGGGAGCGGATCGTCCGCGGCGTCAACGGGATGCAGGGCTCCCCGACGCGCTACGAGATCTTCCACGACGTCCTCGGCCCTCCGATCCTCGCGTGGCAGGCAGAGCACCAGCTGCGCAGCGAGCGCATCCGCGCGCAGCGGCAGCGTCGCCGCTTCCTCGCGATCATCGGCGCGATCCTCCTCGTCCTGGCGATCGTCGCCGGCATCGCCGCGTACGCTCTCGTCCAGCGGAGCGACGCGCGCACGCAGGCCCGGCGCGCCCATGGCGCCGCGCTCGCCGGCCGCGCGCGGGCCGATCTCTCGACGAATCCGCAGGTCAGCGTCGACCTCGCCCTGCAGGCGGCTTCGCTCGCGCCGGGACGCGATACGGCCGATGTCCTGCGCTCGAGCCTCGGCGCGATGCGCGAGCGGGCGGTCGTGCGCCTCGGCGGAACGATCGTCGCCGCCGCCTACCAGCCGGTGACCTCTTCGTCGGGCGAGTCCCTGCTCGTCGCGAGCAGCGACGGGCGGCTCGGCCTCTACGACCGCCTCGGGCACCTGCTCACGCCGCTGCCGCGGCAGCACCCGCTCGCGATGGCGGCCTGGAGCCCCGACGGGCGCTACTTCGCCACCGGTGCGGTCGACGGAGGCGTGGCGATCTGGCGGGCCGCAACGCACGCGGTCGTGCACACGATCTCGACTCCGTCACAGGTCACGGCACTCTCGTTCGACCGGACGACGCTGCTCGTAGCGAGCGGAACGCACGTCCGGCTCGTGGACGTTGCCACCGGCCGGACCAAGACGATCGGTGTTCCGACGGGCGTCCTCGCCGCCACCCTCGACCCGACGGGGCAGGTCTTCGCAATGGCCGCACGATCCGGCCAGGCGACGGCCGCGTCGATCGTCAGCGCGCGCACGGGCAAGCTGGTTGCACATCTTTCCGACCCGGGCATCCGCTCGTTCGCGTTCAGCCCCGACGGCCGGCTGCTCGCCAGCGGCAGCCGCGACCGCACCGCCCGGATCTGGGATGCGCGCACCGGCAAACTGATCCACGTCCTGCGGCATCAGGGCTACGTGCTCGCCGAGCAGTTCTCCCGGAACGGCAAGTCGCTCGTGACCGCAAGCCAGGACGGCGCCGCGTACCTCTGGGACGTCGCCGGCGGTCAGCGCGAGCTCCTGCTCGTCGGGGCGAACGGCTTCGTGAGCGCTGCCGCCTTCAGCCCCGACGGCAATCGGATCGCAACCGCTTCCACCGACGGCATCGCGCGCATCTACCTCGGCTCGAACGGGGCTCTGGTCGCTCCGCTCGCCGGACACACGAAGGCTGTCGAGAGCGTCGGCTTCGACCCGAACGGGCGGACGATCGTGACGGGCTCGGACGACGGAACGGCGCGCGTCTGGGACGCGTTGCCGGCCGGGACGCTCAGCCCCGTCGACACGCGAAAGCCGGCGGCGCCGGTGCAGGCGCTCTGGGCGGGAAACCGCATCGTCACCGTGGCCGGTCGCGAGGCCCGCATCGTCTCGACGTCGGGCCGACTCAGCACGGGCTTCAAGGCTCCCGCGCCGATCGTCGCAACGGCTGCGAGCGGGAATCAGGTCGCCTTGGCGGACGACCGCGGCGACCTGATCCAGGAGCTCGGCCACCGGTTCGTCTCCACTCCAGGCCTCCGGATCACCGCGCTGGCATACGAAAGCAACGGGACACTGCTGCTGGGCTCGGCCCTGGGCTCAGTGCGCGGCCGCGGCCTGCGCGATGTCGTGCACGTAGGCGGTCGCGTCCTCGGGATCTCCACCGGCGGCGGGCGCTTTCTCGTGCGGCTGCCGAGCTCGCTCCGCGTCTACACCGAGGCCGGCAAGCTCGTGAGCACGATTCACACGACGACGCAGCACGCCGTCCTGTCGCCGGGCGGCCGCGGCGTGGCGACGACGAAGGGCGACGACGCCAAGCTCTGGGACGCCTCGACCGGAAAGCTGCTCCACACGCTGCACAAGCACACCTCGCTCGTCACCGACGCGGAGTACTCGCCGAACGGCCTCCAGCTCCTCACGGTCAGTGACGACCACAAGGGACTGGTCTGGAACACGCGCACCGGGCGCCTGCTGCGCCACGGAGCCCTGATCGGTCACTTCTTCGCCGTCAATACCGGAAGCTTCAGCCCGGACGGCCGGTGGATCGTCACGTCGAGCCAGTTCACCGCAGGGCTTTGGAACGCGCGGACGCGCCAGCTCCTCTTCTATCTCGGCCGCGACACGGCGCCGCTGACGGGCGCGAGCTTCAGCGCAAGCGGCCGCTGGATCCTCACCGGCAGCAAGGACGGCACCGCCCGCGTCTACCACTGCCTGATCTGCCAGCCGCTGAACGGCCTCGAGGCCACGGCGAGAGCGCGTCTCCGCGCCTTGCGTTAGGACAGCGGCGCGCAGCGCGGCTCGTGCCGCTCCGCGAGCACGAGCAAGAGCTCGTGGAGCTGCTCCCGCTGCTCGGCGTCGAGCGGCGCGAGGAACTCGTCCTCGACCTTCTTGGCGCAGGTGCGCAGCCGGCCCAGCGTCCGCTTGCCGTCGCCGGTGAGGCGGACGAGATGGCGGCGCCGGTCGTCAGGATCGCGCTTGCGCTCGACGAGGCTCTTCTCCTCGAGTTCGTCGAGGAGGCCCACGAGCGTCCCGCGGTCGTAGCCGAGCGCGTCGGCGATCGCAGCCTGCGTCTCGGGAACTCCCTCGTCGAGCAAGGCGAGAATCGCGTAGTGGTACGGGTTCAGGCCTTCCCGCTCGTACATCTCGAGCGAGCGCGTCTTGGCGGAGAAGCCGAGGCGCTTGAGGAGGAAGACGTTCGAGGCGACGAGCTCTGCAGGCAGGCGCGGCGGAGCCATCTTCGGATGAATTGTCGTCTCAATGCTCATTGCACGGAATAGTGTAGCTCGGCTTAGCGTTCCTTTCAGGTATAGTTGGTAAGACCAACGATTGGAGGAACTGCTTGCTTCCCATGCTTCACCCAGTTTCACAGCGGCGTCGCTGGAGCGCCCTTGCTCTCATCGTCACCGCGCAGTTCATGGTCATCCTCGATGTGGCGATCGTCAACGTCGCGCTGCCCTCGATCAAGACGGATCTGGGCTTCTCGCGGACGGGGTTGCAGTGGGTGATCACCGCGTACGCGATCCTCTTCGGCGGCACGCTGCTGCTCGGCGGCAGGCTTGCCGACCTGCTCGGGCGACGGCGGATGTTCGTCGCGGGCCTCGCACTCTTCGCCTTGAGCTCGCTGCTCAGCGGCTTCGCCTGGTCGGCGGGATCGCTGATCGCGTTCCGCGCGGTCCAGGGGCTCGGCGGCGCGCTGCTCGCTCCGGCTGCGCTCTCGCTCCTGATGACGACGTTCGCCGAGGGCCGCGAGCGCAACCGCGCGCTCGGGATCTACGGCGCCGCGTCGGGTAGCGGGGCGGCCGCGGGCGTGCTGCTCGGCGGCGTGCTCACCTCGTACTTCGGCTGGTCGTGGATCTTCTTCGTCAACGTCCCGGTCGCCGCCATCGCGATCGCGCTCACGCCGTACCTGCTGCGCGAGAGCCGTGCGGATCTGGCGCATCGGCACTTCGATCTCGCCGGCGCCGCTTCGGTCACCAGCGGGCTGATGCTGCTCGTTTACGGGTTGACGCGCGCGACGACCGACGGCTGGGGCTCGCCCGTCACGCTCGGGCTGATCGGCGCCGCCGCGGCGCTCGTGGCAGCGTTCGTCGCGATCGAGTCTCGCTCGCGCTCGCCGCTCCTGCCGCTGCGCATCTTCCGCCTTCGCGCACTCTCGGCCGCGAACGTGACGATGGCCCTCGTCGGGGCCGTCAGCTTCTCGGAGTTCTTCGTCCTGACGCTGTACGTCCAGGACGTCCTCCACTACTCCGCCGTGGAGAGCGGCGTCGCGTTCGTCGCCTTCGCGCTCTCGGTTGTCGTCGCGTCCAACCTCGCGCAGGCCGTGGTCGGCCGGGTGGGCGTTCGGCCGACGCTCGTCGCAGGCCTGGCGCTCGCGACGATTTCTCTCGGCTTGTTGACCCGGCTGCCCGTTGACGGGCACTACTTCTGGGATCTGTTCCCGGCCTTCGTGCTCGGCGGTGCGGGCCTGGGCTTTGCCTTCGTGCCGGTCACGATCGCGAGCCTCACGGGTGTCGAGCGCGCCGATGCGGGAGTCGCATCCGGTCTCGTGAACACCGCGCGCCAGATCGGCGGCGCGATCGGCCTCGCCACGGTCAGCACGATCGCGGCGAGCGCGAGCTCGAGCTACGCGCACTCGCACGGCGTCGCGGTCGGCAGCGGGGCGGCCGCGGTCAGCGGCTTCCAGACCTCCTTCGACGTGCTCGGGGGGCTGCTCGTGGCGGCGATCGTGGTCGTTGGCGTCTTCCTGCGGCCCGCACGCGAGCAGGTGGAAGAGATCGAGCCCGTCGAACTGCAAGAGGCAGCGTGAAGAGCGCCGCAGACCGGGCTCAGCATCGCCTGCAGGTCGACGAGCTTCTGCAGCAGATCGACGCACAGCGACGGCAACAGCTTCTGCTCGAGGCAGCGGGCGCCCAGGCGCCCGCCCTCGAGCTGGAGGCCGCGCAAACGCGGCAGCAGCTCGCCGAGCTCGTTCGCTAGCGGGCGTCGGCGCAGACCGCCGGCGCCGCAGTAGGCTCGGTGTCGGTGAGCACGTCCGCTTGCAGCCATCTCGGCGAAGTCGCGGTGCGCGAGCTCCCGGCCGAGGTGGCCGGCTGCGAGGACTGCCTGCGCAGCGGCGGCAAGTGGCTACACCTGCGCATCTGCCTGACCTGCGGGCACGTCGGCTGCTGTGACGACTCCCCCAACCGGCACGCCACGGCTCACAACCACGAGACGAGTCATCCACTCATCCGCTCGCTCGAGCCGGGCGAGGACTGGAGCTGGTGCTATGCGGACGACGTCGCGATGATCATCGAAGGCGTGACCGGCGAGACCCGAATCCCACCTTCGCCTCTTCTGCAGTGAGCGAGCTTCCCTACACCGGGCACTGCATGTGCGGCGGCGTGCGCTTCGAGGTGACGGAGGAGCCTCTGACCGCCGGCTACTGCCACTGCACGCGCTGCCAGCGGCGCACCGGCACCGCGGCGTCGGCGCAGGCGCGACTCGCGCCCGGCTCGTTCCACCTGCTCGCCGGCGACGAGCTCGTGCGGGAGTACGCGCCCGGCGACGGCTGGCCGAAGTGCTTCTGCTCGGAATGCGGCAGCGCCCTCTGGAGCAAGTATCCGGACACGGGCGAGGTCGGCAGCGTCCGGCTCGGCCTCTTCGACCCGGGCCACGGGATCCGGCCGCAATGGCACTCGTTCGTCGACTACGCCTGCGAGTGGGAGCCGCTCCCCGACGACGGGCTCGAGCGACACGCCGAAGGCAAGCCGCGCTAGACCCTAGACCCTAGACCCGAGGAATGCAGTCCAGGTCGCGCTGCGCGGGGTGTGTCGGCCGGCCGAAGTAGAAACCCTGCGCCTGCTGGCAGCCGAGCTTGCGCACGATCGTGTGCTGCTCGGGCGTCTCGATCCCCTCCGCGACGAGATTGAGCTCGAGTGCGTGGCCGAGATCGATGATCCCCTTGAGGAGGACGAGGTCGCCGTCCTTGCTGTCGGCGTTCGCCGTGAAGCTCCGGTCGATCTTGACGACGTCGATCGGGAACTGCCGCAGATACGAGAGCGACGCGTAGCCCGTCCCGAAGTCGTCGAGAGCGAGGACGACGCCGAGCGCCTTGATCCGCTCGAGCGTCCTGGCTACGCGCTCGTTCGAGCTGAGCAGCGTGCTCTCGGTGAGCTCCAGCGTGAGCAGGCTCGGCATGAGAGCCGACGAGTCGAGCGCGCGGGTGACGTGGCGGAGGAAGTCGGAATGGTGGAGCTGCCGGGCCGAGACGTTCACCGACATGTGGATCGGACGGCCGTGGAGCTGGCAGAGGCGGACGGCCTCGGTGCACGCCTCCGTCAGGACCCACTCGCCGAGCCCGACGATCAGGCCGGTCTCCTCCGCGAGGGGGATGAACTCACCGGGCGGCAGCTCACCGGCGGTCGGGTGCTCCCAGCGCACGAGCGCCTCGTAACCCTGGATGCGATTGTGCTCGAGGTCGACGACCGCCTGGTAGTCGAGCCGGAACTCGCCGCGAGCGATGCCTTCGCGCAACTCGACGATGCGCTGCGACCGCTCGAGCGCGACGCGGTCGAGCTGGGAGTCGAAGAACGCGTAGCCGACCTCGGGGTGGCCTTTCGCGCGGTACATCGCGATGTCGGCCTCCCGCAGCAGGGTCTCGTCGTCGCTGCCGAAGGCGATGCCGATGCTCGCGGTCGCGTAGAGGGGCCCAGAGCCGCTGTCGAGCGGCTTTCCGATCTCGGCGAGCAGGCGCTCGGCGACTCCCACTGCGTCGTCCGGCGTCACCGGCTCAGTCAGGACGATCGCGAACTCGTCGCCGCCCAGGCGCGCCGCGGTGTCACCGGGGCGCATCGACCGCTCGATCCGCCGGCCGATCTCGTGCAGCACCTCGTCGCCGAGGTCGTGTCCCCAGCGGTCGTTGATCCCCTTGAAGTCGTCGAGGTCGAGGTACAGCAGCCCGGTCGCGTGCCCCTCGTCGTGCCGGAGCTTGATCGCGTGGCGGAGCCGCTCGTGGAAGAAGGCGCGGTTCGCCAGGCCGGTGAGCGGGTCGTAGAGGGCGAGCTGCCGCAACTGTTGCTCCGCCTCGCGCTCGCGCGTGATGTCGAGGAGGTAGCCCTGGAGGTAGACCGGACTCTGGTGCTCGTCGAAGACGACCACTCCCTCGTCGCGAAGCCAGACGACGCGCCCGTCTCGGGCGATGAGCCGGTACTCGAGGCTGAGCGGCTCGTGCGTCTCGTGGGTGTGGACGTGGGCGGCCAGCACGCGCTCGCGGTCCTCGGGGTGGAGCAGCCGCGAGAAGAGCTCGGAATCAGTCGCCCACTCCTCGACGCTGAAGCCGAGGATCGGCTCGATCTGGCGGCTCGTGAAGATGTTCGAGCTGATCGAGTCGAGCTCGTCGAGGTAGACGACGAGCGGCAGATGGTCGATCAGCGTGCGATAGCGCCGGAAGACCTCGTCCTGGGACAGGTCGTCGTCGCCGCGCTCGCGGAAGGCCACAGGTGCCGCAGACACGAGTCAGAAATCGGCAATTCCGGGGGAGCGCACCTCCCTCGGAGGGGGTATAGAGCACCGGTGGCTCCTGGGCCTCTCCAGGAGGGCAGGTACGAAGCGCTAGTACGCGTGCCCGGTAAAAGCCTTCGCGAGCTCGAAGCAAACCGTGATGAGCACCGCCGTCAGGAGGACGATCGTCCCCAGCACGGCGGGCAGCATCCGCCACGGGTGCTCGTCGAATCCCGGCTCGACGTGCGGGTGCGGAAGATGCGGGTGCAGCTGATGCGGCCGGTGCACGTGAAGCACGACCACCACCTCCTCGTGCCGAACACCGCTCTCTTACCGCGCCCGGGCCGGTACCAAACGGTTCCGGCCCGAGCGTTCAGTCGAACCGCTACGCCTCGGTCGGAACCTTGGACGGATCGGGGACGATCCGGATGTACGGCTTCGGCTCCTGCCATTCGCCGAAGAGCTCCTTCGCCTCGTCGTTCGAGACCGAACCGGCGATGATCACGTCCTCGCCCGGCTGCCACTGCGCCGGGGTCGAGACCTTGTGGCCCGCAGTGAGCTGCAGCGAGTCGATCACCCGCAGCACCTCGTCGAAGTTGCGGCCGGTCGTCATCGGATAGACGAGGACCAGCTTGATCTTCTTGTCCGGCCCGATCACGAACACGTTGCGGACGGTCTGGTTGTCGGCGGGCGTGCGCTCCTTCGCGTCGCCCTCGAGGCCCGCGGGCAGCATCCCGTAGAGCTTCGCGACCGTGAGGTACGGGTCGCCGATGAGCGGATAGTTCGGCGCGGTGCCCTGCGTCTCCTCGATGTCGCGCGCCCACGCCCCGTGGTCGTCGGCCG
>JAICJI010000010.1 GCA_025928515.1 Thermoleophilia bacterium | reverse complement strand
GCAGCCAGCCCAGGTCGACGAGATCCCGGCCGAGCTGCCGGTGCTGCCGCTCAAGGAGACGGTCGTCCTCCCCGACTCGATGACGCCGCTCGCCATCGGGCAGGAACGCTCGATCGCTCTCGTCGACGACGTGGTGGGCGGCGAGCGCCTGCTCGCGCTCGTCACCGTGCGCGACGCGGACGTCGAGGAGCCGGGCTGGGACGACCTGTACGAGATCGGGACGGCGGCGATCGTGCACAAGATGATCCGCGTCCCCGACGGGACGCTGCGGATCCTCGTCCAGGGCCTGCGCCGGATCCGCCTCGACGAGCCGGCGACCGACGACCCGTACCTCGTCGCGCGCTTCGCGTCCGTCCCGGACGAAGCAGAAGAGAGCCCCGAGCTCGAGGCGCTGCTCCGCAACGCGCAAGGCCTCTTCGGGCGCATCATCGGGCTCGCGCCGTATTTGCCCGAGGAGCTCCAGATCGCCGCCGCGAACGTCGACGACGCGAGCGGCCTCTGCAACCTCGTGGCCTCCACGCTCCGCCTCAAGACCGAAGAGAAGCAGCGGATCCTCGAGCTCGCCGACACCGAGCAACGCCTGCGCGAGGTCTCGAAGATCCTCAACCGCGAGCTCGAGGTCTTCGAGCTCGGCACGAAGATCCAGTCGCAAGTGCAGTCGGAGCTCGAGAAAGGCCAGCGCGAGTTCTTCCTCCGCCAGCAGCTGAAGGCGATCCAGGAGGAGCTCGGCGAGGGCGACCCCGAGCACGCCGACGTGAACGAGCTGCGCGAGCGGCTCGACGCGCTCGAGCTGCCGGACGGGGTGCGGAAGGCGGCCGACCGTGAGCTCGCGCGGCTCGGGCGGCTTCCCGCGGCGGCGGCAGAATACGGCGTCATCCGCACCTACCTCGACTGGCTCGCGACTCTGCCGTGGGGCGTCACCACACCCGACCACCTCGACCTCGACCACGCCAGGCAGATCCTGGACGAGGACCACTACGACCTCGACAAGGTCAAGGAGCGGATCGTCGAGCACCTCGCCATCTCGAAGCTCAAGCAGGATCCCGCGGGCCAGATCCTCTGTTTCGTCGGGCCGCCGGGCGTCGGCAAGACGTCACTCGGGCAGTCGATCGCCCGCACGCTCGGGAGGAAGTTCGCGCGCCTGTCGGTCGGCGGCGTCCGCGACGAGGCGGAGATCCGCGGCCACCGGCGCACGTACATCGGCGCCATGCCGGGCTCGATCATGCGCGCCCTGCGCGACGCCGAGTCGATGAACCCGGTCGTGCTGATCGACGAGATCGAGAAGATGGGCGCCGACGTGCGGGGCGATCCGGCGAGCGCGATGCTCGAGGTGCTCGATCCGGCGCAGAACTCCACCTTCCGCGACCACTACCTCGACCTGCCGTTCGACCTCTCGAAGACGCTCTTCATCTGTACGGCGAACACTGTCGACACGATCCCGCCGGCGCTGCTCGACCGCATGGACGTGATCCAGCTCTCGGGCTACACCGAAGAGGAGAAGCTCGGCATCGCCGAGCGCTACCTCGTGCCGCGACAGGTTGCCGAGCACGGGCTCGAAGCCAGGCAGATCGAGATCGGCGAGCCTGTTCTGCGGCTGCTCGCCCGCGAGTACACGCGCGAGGCCGGCGTGCGCGGGCTGGAGCGGCGCATCGGCGACCTCTGCCGCAAGGCCGCAGTTCAGGTTGCGCGAGGGAACGAGGAGCCGATCCGCGTCACCGAGAAGCTGGTGCGGGAGTGGCTCGGGCCGCGGCGCTTCTCGGGCGAGACGCGCCGGCGCACAGCAGATCCGGGCGTCGCGACCGGCCTCGCGTACACGCCCGTCGGCGGTGACGTCCTCTACATCGAGGCACAGGCGTACCCGGGCCGTGGCAAGCTCACGGTCACCGGCCAGCTCGGCGAGGTGATGCAGGAGTCGGCGCAGGCTGCGCTGTCCTGGGTCCGTTCCCACACCGAGGAGCTCGACCTCGACGAGCGCTGGTTCTCGCGCCACGACGTCCACGTGCACGTGCCCGCAGGCGCCGTCCCGAAGGACGGCCCGTCGGCCGGGATCGCAATGGCGACGGCGATCGCCTCGCTCGTGCGGGAGACGCCCGTCGCGGACGACGTCGCGATGACCGGCGAGATCACGCTGACCGGCCAGGTGCTGCCGATCGGTGGCGTCCGCGACAAGGTGCTCGCCGCCCAGCGGGCGGGCCTCGGCCGCGTGATCCTGCCGCGCGAGAACGAGCACGACCTCGAAGACCTCCCAACCGAGACGCGCGCCGAGCTGCATTTCGTCCTCGTCGACTCGATCGACGAGGTCTTCGCCGCCGCGTTCAACTCGAACGGCGGCCGGGCAAACGGTCGCTTGCAAGCCGCAGCTACGAAAGGGTAGGACCCCACTATGCGCATCAACATCGAGGGAAAGGATTGGTCACAGATGATCAATACGAAGGACAAGGTCGCCGACGCTGCCGCGAGCGCCCGGCCGTACGTCGAGCGCGCGCTCCGCGACAAGGAGCTACGCGACAACGTCCGCAGCGCCTACAGCTCTGCCCGGGCGGTCTACGACGAGCTCGCTTCACGCCGTAAGGTCTCCGACGCCGCAACCCAACTCGTAGCCGACAAGGATCTGCAGGACGAGATCCGGCATGCGATCGGCGAGCTCCGGAATGCCGCCGGCCGCGTCTCGGACGTGAAGCACGGCGCACCCCAGGCCGGGCGCGCGGCGAAGAACGGGCTGCTCCTGGTGGTCGGCATTGCGGTCGGCCTCCTCCTCAACCCGGTCACCGGGCCGTTCCTGCGACGCGTGCTCGGCCGCAAGCTGTTCGGCGGCGGGAACGGATTCGTCTACCAGGGGAACGGCAGCAAGAGCTAACCGCGCGCGCTCAGCCGCTGCGACCGAGGTGCTCGCGCGCGAACGCGCGGAAGCGATCGCGCGCGCCCTCGTCCGGCGCGAGCGGCTCGTCGTCGGCGTACTGCGGATCGGCGGCGATCTCGTCCGCGACCGCCCGCACCTCGCGCTCGATCGCGGCGCGGTGCGCGGGGTCGCGGAGCAGCGCCTCGACCCAGCTCTCGGAGCCGTCCCAGTCGGGCAGGTCGTGGTCGAAGAGGAGCTGCCCGAGCACGATCCCGGTGCGGATGTAGGCGAACGTCCTGAACGCGAGGATCCGGTGCGGCGTCTCGATCTGCGCAGCGAGCTTCGGGTCGTCGCGCACGATGCGGTCGACGATGCCGCCGATCGGTTCGTCGACCAGAGGGATCCAGAGCTCGTCGAGATCCGGCACGACCGGATTATGCCCGCGGGCGAAGTAGCGTAGGCACCTCGTGGACGACCTCCTACGGCAACTAGCCGCAGATCCGGCCAACGCAGGGCTGTTCCTCGACTTCGACGGCGTTCTCTCGCCGATCGTCAAACGGCCGGAGGATGCGGTTGCACCGCCGGCGGCGCGGGCCGAGCTCGAGCGGCTCGTCGGGCGGTACGCGCTCGTCGCGGTCGTGAGCGGCCGCACCAGCGCCGACGTGCGTACGCGCCTCGGAGTGGACGGCGTCGTCTACGTCGGCTCGCATGGGCTCGAGCTCGAGCCGCAGGCCGAGCGCTGGCGCCCCGTGCTCGCCGCGTTTGCGAGCAACGCTGCCTGGCCGCGACAGGACGTCGAGGTCAAGGGTCTCGCCGTCACGTTTCATTTCCGCAACCGACCCGACGAGGACGAAGCTCTCCGCGAGCTCGATGCGATCGCGGAAGAGGCGGCGTGCACCGGCCTCACGGCTCGCTACGGGCGCAAGGTGCTCGAGGTGTTGCCGCCGATTCGCACGAACAAGGGAACGGCAGTGCGTCTCCTCCTCAACGAGCGCGGGTTGCGGCGTGCCCTCGCCGCCGGGGACGACACGACCGACCTCGACTCCTTTGCCGCCCTCGACGGGCTCGAGGTCGCCGTGCGGGTGGCGGTCGCGTCGGCCGAGACACCGAGCACGCTGCTCGACGCCGCCGACATCCGCGTCGAGTCGACGGGCGAGTTCCTCGCGCTGCTGCGAAAGCTGTAGCTAGACCTTGTGCGCGCGCACGGCGGTGCCGTAGGCGCAGATCTCCGTCCAGCCGGTGCCGAGCTCGGACGTGTCGAAGCGCATGGCGATGATCGCGTTCGCGCCCTTCGCGCTCGCCTCCTCGATCATCCGCTCCATCACCTGCTGGCGGCTGTCGGTGAGCGCCTTGGTCATGCCCTTCAGCTCACCGCCGACGATCGACTTGAGACCGGCGCCGATCTGCGAGCCGATGTTGCGCGAGCGGACCGTCAGCCCCATCACCTCACCGAACACCTCGTCGACCTCGTAGCCGGGGATGTCGTTCATCGTCGTGACGATCATCGTTCTGCCTCCTTGTTGAGCACATCCCATGCTCGCCTGACGTCGGCCTCAGTCGTGCGCGCGTTCCCGACCGCGAGCCGCAGGACGTAGCGCCCGTCGAGCTTCGTGTGCGTGATGAAGATCTCACCCGAGGCGTTCGCCCGCTCGAGCAGCCGCTCGTTGTCTTCGTCCGTGCCGACCCGCCGGAAGCAGACGAGGGAGAAACGCTGCGGCGCAACGAGCTCCCAGCCCAGGCTCTCCTCGACCCAGCCGGCGAAGAGGTCGGCGAGGCGGATGTGCTCGCGGACGATCGCGCGCAGCCGCTGCGCCCCGTAGCAGCGCAACACCGCCCACAGCTTCAACGAGCGGAAGCGCCGCCCGAGCGCCGGGCCGTACTCCGAGAGCGCGTACGCGTCGTCCGACGTCCGCAGATACTCGGGAACGAGCGAGAACGCCTCGCGCCACTCGTCCGGGCGGGCCGTCCAGACGAGGGAGCAGTCCATCGGCACGAGCAGCCATTTGTGCGGATTGACGGTCAGGCTGTCGGCGAGCGCGACACCGTCCGCCGACCAGCGCTCCTCCTCGCAGATCCACGAAGAGCCCGCGTACGCCGCGTCGACGTGGACCCAAGCACCGGCGGCCCGTGCGCGCTCGGCGAGCTCGCGCACCGGATCGACCGAGGCGAAGGAGGTCGTGCCGACCGTCGCCACAACCGCAGCTACGTCGTCGAGGTCGTAGCCGTCGACGCGCATCCGCAGCTCGTCGTCCACCGGCACCTTGCGCAGCTCCATCCCGAGCATGCGCGCGTCCTTCTCGACGGAAGAGTGCGCATGCTCGGAGCAGACGACGACGTTGCGGCCGGTGACATGGCGGGCGACGATCAGAGCAGCGAGCGTCGAGGTGGAGGCCGTGTCCTCGATGTGGCCGTGCCAGCCGTCCGGCAGGCCGAGCAGCTGCCGCACCCAGTCGGCGACGACGAGCTCGAGCTCCGTCGAAGCAGGCGAGGCACGCCAGGCGATCGCCACCTGGTTCAGTGTCGCGGCGAGCAGCTCCGCGAGGATCGCCGGCTCCGACGACGTGACGGCGAAGTAGGAGAAGAACCGCGGGCTCTGCCAGTTCGTGAGCGCCGGCAGGAGCAACTCCTCGAGATCGTGGAGCACATCGGCGAACGTCTCCGGCTCCTCAGGCGCCGACTCGGGCAGCTGCGCGGTCAGCTCGCCGGGCTTCACCTGGGCGAGCACGGGCAGCTCCGGCAACCGCTCGAGGTACCGCGCCGCCCACTCGAGCGCGGCCGCGCCGTCCTCGCGGAAGTCCGTCACGGCCGCTTCTTCCGCAGCTTGTCGAGCTGCTTCCACGTGCGCGTGTTGGCGACGTCGGCCTTCGTGAGCCAGCCGCGCCGCGCCTGCGCGACACCGAGCTCGACGTACGCCTGGGAGCGGACCTCATGGGCGTCGGAGGAGACGACGAGCTTCAGGCCCGCCTCCTTCGCGGCCCGCGCGTGAACGTCCCGCAGGTCGAGCCGGTCGGGCTGGCCGTTGATCTCGAGCAGGGTGCCCGTCTCGAGCGCGCCCTCGATCACGCGTTCCACGTCGACGTCGCGCGGAGGCCGCTTCCCGATCCGCCGCCCCGTGAGATGGCCGATCACGTCGACATAGGGATTCTGCATGGCCTCGAGCACGCGCTCGGTGGGGCGCGAGTCGGGAGCCTGGTGCACGGAGGCGACCACCCAGTCGAGCAGCGCGAGATCCTCGTCCGCGACGTCAACCTCGCCGCTCGAGCGGATGTTCGCCTCGACGCCGCTGAGGATCGTCAGCTTGGGAAAGCGCGAGCGCAACGCCTCGATCTCCTCGAGCTGGGCCTGCAGGCGCTCGCCACGGAGGTAATGCGAGTGGTCGGTGACGGCGTAGTAGTCGTAGCCGCGCGCGACCGCTCCCTCGAGCATCTGCTCGAGCGTGCTCTTGCCGTCCGCCGACCAGTGCGAGTGCGTGTGGAGATCGCCACGCACGTCGCGCAACTCGACGACCTTCGGCAGCTCCCCGCGTCGCGCCGCCTCGAGCTCGCCTGCGTTCTCGCGGAGCTCCGGCGGGATCGGCTGGTAGCCGAGGAACTCGTAGACGTCGTCCTCGTCAGCGCTTCTGAAGACGTCGCCCGTCTCGACGTTCGCGACCCCGTACTCCGAGATCGAGAGCCCACGTCGCACGGCTTCCTCGCGCATCGCGACGTTGTGCTCCTTCGAGCCGGTGAAGTGCTGGAGGAGGTTGCCGAACGACTCGGGCGGGACGACGCGCAGGTCGAAGCGGAGACCGTCGCGCGAGACGACCGTTGCCTTCGTGTCTCCCTGCGCGGCGACGTCGACAACCCAGCTCAGGCTCGCGAAGTGCGCCGTCAGCTCGGCCGGATTGGTCGCGCTCGCGATGATGTCGAGGTCGCGGAACGTCTCCTTCCGGCGCCGCACCGAGCCGGCTTCCGAGACCGAGATCGCGGCCGGCAGCTCCCGCAGCGCGGCGACGACAGCCTGCACCGCCGGCAGGCCCGCGCCGAGGAGGTAGCGGTCAGTCTCGGGGCTCTCGGCCTGGTACGCGAGCGCGGCGAGGATCTTCTCCTCGCTCTTTGGGCCGAGACCTGTGAGCGTCCGCAGCCTCTCGCCCTCGGCCGCGGCCTTGAGCTCGTCGAGCGTCTCGACGCCGAGCTCGCGCCAGATGCGGGCCGCCGTCTTCGGGCCGAGCCCCGGCAGCTTCATGAAGAGAACGACCTCCGGCGGAACCCCCTTCTTGTACTTCGTCAGCGCCTCGATCTCGCCGATCTCGACGATCTGGACGATCTTCTCCTCGATCGTCTTACCGATGCCCTGTAGCTCCTTCGCCCGGCCGTCGAGCGCCAGCTGGGCGACCGAGCCGGCCGTCTCGCGAACGCGGGACGCCGCGCGCCGGTACGCGACGACGCGGAAGCTCTCTTTGCCCTCGAGCTCAAGCAGGTCGGCCAGCAGGTCGATCTGGTCGGCGACGTCGCTGTTCCGCGGTAACTCAACCACCTCGCGATGATATGAGCGTGCCCAACCCCGTCGTTTGCCTCCCGACCTACAACGAGCGCGAGAACCTCGAGCGGATGCTGCGCGCGCTGGCCGACAAGGGCGTCGACGTCCTCGTCATCGACGACAGCTCGCCGGACGGGACGGGCGAGATCGCCGACCGGCTCGCGGCCGAGCTCGACTACGTCTCGGTGCTGCACCGGCCGCGCAAGGAGGGCCTCGGACGCGCGTACGTCGACGGGTTCCGGCACGTTCTCGCGGGCGACGCCGAGCTCGTGCTCGAGATGGACTGCGACTTCTCGCACGACCCGGCCGACGTGCCGCGCCTGATCGCAGCCGTCGAGGCGGGAGCGGATCTCGCTCTCGGCTCCCGTTACGTCCCGGGCGGAGGTACCGCCAACTGGGGGCTTGTGCGGCGGCTGATCTCACGCAGCGCGTCGATCTACACGCGCGCCCTCCTCATGCCCGTCCACGACTCGACCGGCGGCTTCAAGTGCTTCCGCCGCCACGTGCTCGAGTCGATCGACCTGGACTCGATCGATGCGGCCGGCTACGTCTTCCAGATCGAGACGACGTACCGCACGCTGCGCAAGGGCTTCCGCGTCGTAGAGGTGCCGATCCGGTTCGTCGACCGCGAGGTCGGCTCCTCGAAGATGAGCCGCGCCATCGTGCTCGAAGCCGTCTGGAAGGTGCCGGCGCTACGGTTTGCCGCGTTGAGGGGGCGACTGTGAAGGAGCTCGACGAGGCGACGTTCGACGAGGCGATCGCGGGCGGCCCGCTGCTCGTCGACTTCTGGGCGCCGTGGTGCCGGCCGTGCAAGGCGCTCGAACCGATCCTCGAGGAGCTTCCCGTCGAGGTTGCGCGCCTGAACGTCGACGAGGAGGCGGGAATCGCGTCGCGCTACGACGTGCTCACGATCCCGACCGTGATCCTGTTCGCCGGCGGAGAGCCGCACGGTGCGGTTGTCGGCGTGCGCCCGCGCGCCCACTTCGAACAGTGGCTAGCGGAAGTGCTCCCAGCCGGCTAGCTCGTACGGCTCACCGCCGAGCGTGAGCGCGGCACCCTCCCCTTCCTCCACCCGACCGATCACCGCGAAGCCGAGCGGATCCGGCGTCGTCGCCAACAGCTCGTAGTCCTCGCCGAAGCCGACGTCGTCGAGCTCCGCGCCGGCGGCGAGAGGGACGCGCTCGAGCTCGACGGCGAGGCGAACACCGGAGCGCCGGGCGAGGTGGCCCGCGTCTCGCGCGAGCCCGTCGGAGAGGTCGAGCATCGCGGTCGCGACCTGCGCCAGCCGCTTGCCGTCCTCCACGCGGTCCGGCACCGGCGGCAGGCGTCCCCCGCGGAACGCCGCGCCCGCCGCGCCGAGCGGACCGGTCACGACGACGGCGTCTCCGACTCTCGCGCCTGCGCGGCCGGGCACCCGTGCGGAACGACCGAGCGCGGTCACCGAGAGGACGACGCGATCCGCGCGCGTGGTGTCGCCGCCGCGGATCGGCACCCCGCGCTCGTTGAGCCCGGCGTAGAGCTCGAGCGCGTCGTCGAGCTGCGTCTCCGCCGGCAGGCCGAGCGAGACCAGGAGCGCGAGTGGCTCCGCGCCCGACGCCGCGAGGTCGCTGATGTTGACCGCGGCCGCACGCGCCCCGAGCTCGCGCCAGTCGAGGAGATCGAAGCGAAAGTGCACGCCTTCAACGAGCACGTCCTGCGTGACGACGAGCCCGTCGACGACGGCGGCGTCGTGCTCGATCCCGGCCGCGAGCCCGCGCCGCTCCAGCTCGTCGAGCAGCCCGAGCTCGCCGAGCTCGCCGAGCGTCGTCACTGCTCGGAGATGCGCGCCCGTCCGTCGAGCGTGTCCGGATCGAGCGCCGCGAGCCCGTCGTAGAGCCGCGCATGGAACGTGCCGGGGCCTTCGGCTCCGTCCGCGGCATCCTCAGCCGCGACGCCGAGTGCGGCGAGCGCCTCGGCCGCGGCTTCGAGCGGTTCCTCCGGCTTCGCGGTCAGGAAGCAACCCGTGAGCGCCGATGAGGTGCAGCCGGTGCCGGTCACCATGGCCAGCAGCGGATGGCCGTTCGCGACCGAGAGCGACCTCTGACCGTCGGAGACGTTGTCGATCGGCCCCGTCACGGACGCGACCACGCCGAGACCGCGCGCCGCCTCGCGCGCGAGCGCGGCAGGCTCGAGCCCGATCGACATCGACTCGACCCCCCGCACCTCGGCCTGCGCGCCGACGAGCGTCGCGATCTCGCCCTGGTTCCCGCGCAGCACGGTCACGTCCACCTCGTCGAGGATCCGCCGTGCCGTCTCGGTGCGGTACTTCGTCGCGCCGGCACCCACGGGATCGAGGACGACGGGGATGCCGCGGGCGCTTGCCGCGCGCCCGGCGATGAGCATCGCCTCGATCCAGTGCTCCGAGAGGGTGCCGATGTTGAGCACGAGGGCCGACGCGAGCCCGGCCATCTCCTCGACCTCCTCGCGCGCGTGCGCCATCACCGGCAGCGCGCCGAGCGCGAGAGTTGCGTTCGCGGTCTCGTTCATGACGACGTAGTTCGTGATCTGGTGGACGAGCGGCTTCCGCTCGCGCAGCTCGCGCAACGTCGTGCCGGGGGAGACGGTCATCGCGCCAACACTCCCAGAACGTCGACCGGCCCGTCGCCCCCGCCGATCTCGACGAGGCCCTGCGCGACGGCGCGCGAGGCGGCGGCTGCGGCAGCGTGCGCGGCATCGACCAGGGGCAAACCGCGCGCGAGGAACGCGGCAAGCGTCGCGGAGTGCGTGCAACCGGCGCCGTGCGTCGCGGCGACGTCATGACGTTCGAACGCGATCTCGTGGTGCTCGTTGCCGTCGAAGAGGTGATCGGCCGGCTCGTCCCCGTGGCCGCCGGTGACGAGCGCCGCCTGTGCTCCGAGACCGACGAGCACCTCTGCCAGCTCCGGCGGCGATGCGTCCGAGCCCGCCAGCGCCCGCGCCTCGAGCAGGTTCGGCGTCACGACGGTCGCGAGCGGAAACAGCCGCCTGACGAGCACGTCGACGGCGTCGTCCTCCAGCAGCCGAGCGCCCGAGCTCGCCACGAGGACCGGGTCGACGACGAGCGGCACCGGATGCTCCTCGAGCCAGTCGGCCACGGCCTCGATGATCGCACGGGAGAAGAGCATCCCCGTCTTAGCGGCGTCGATCCCGATGTCACCGGCAACCGCGTCGAGCTGCGCGCGGACGAACACCGCCGGTACCTCGTGCACGGCGGTCACTTCGCGCGTGTTCTGCGCGGTCAGAGCGACGATCGCGGAAATCCCGTGCACGCCGGCCGCGGCGAACGCCTTGAGGTCGGCCTGGATTCCGGCCCCGCCGCCGGAATCGGAGCCTGCGATCGTGATGCAGCATGGAACCAACTGACTCCCTTCGCCGGCATGACCCGGATCAGGTTCGACGGGTGTGATCTCAGCCGCGGATGCGGCACCCCGGTGGCAGAACGTTAGCGTCTGGGTCGTGCGAAGGCTTCCGCCTGCCCTTGCTGCCGCGGCGACACCGCGGATCCTCCAGTTGCTGGGAGAAGGGCCTGGACGCGTGCTCGAGCTCGGGTTCGCTGGCATTCACGCGCACCCGCTCGAGCTCGCCGGCTGGGCTGTCGTGGTGGTGGAGGCCGATCCGGCCCGCGCCGAACAGGCAAGACAGCGGGAAGCGCTGGTCGTCGACCGGGCGATCGGGCACTTCGACGCGGTCGTCGCCCCGAGCGACGCAGACCTCACCGCGATCGACGCAGCCAAGGTCGTCCTCGTGGACGACGGCGGCCACGCTTCAATGGCTCCGTGAGCACCACGACCGCGCTCTGGGACGACCTGCTCGCCGGCGACGAGCTCGCGCACCTTGCGAGCGAGCCTGCGCGCGAAGCGCGAACGGCCCCGGTTCCCGACTCGCTCGAGCCCGCCGTGCGCGACGCTCTCGCCCGCCGGGGAATCGACGAGCTCTACGCACATCAGGCCGAGTCGTACGCCGCGGCGCGCGGCGGCGGGAACGTGATCGTCACGACGGGCACCGCATCCGGCAAGACGCTCGCCTTCAACCTCCCAGTGCTCGACGCGCTCGCCGCCGACCGGCACGCACGCGCGCTCTACCTCTATCCGACGAAGGCGCTCGCCCAGGATCAGGCGCGCTCGCTCGGAGCGCTCGGCCTCGCCCCCGTTCGCGCCGCGATCTACGACGGAGACACGCCGACCGAGCGCCGCCGGCAGATCCGCGGCTGGGCGAACCTCGTCCTCACGAACCCGGACATGCTCCACATCGGAGTCCTGCCGCGGCACGACCTGTGGGGCGACTTCCTCCACAACCTCCGCTTCGTGGTGGTGGACGAGGCACACGTCTACCGCGGCGTCTTCGGCTCGCACGTCGCGAACGTCCTGCGGCGGCTGCGTCGCCTTGCGCGGATCTACGGCGCCGAGCCGCAGTTCCTGCTCGCCTCGGCGACGATCGCGAACGCCGGGGAGCTCGCACAGGCGCTCACGGGCGAGGAGGCGACGGTGGTCGAGGACGACGCCGCGCCACGCGCCGAGCGGACGATCGCACTCTGGAACCCGCCTCTGCTCGACGCCGAGCTCGGCCTGCGGGCGAGCGCGCTCGGCGAGGCGTCGCGGCTGCTGGCCGGCCTCGTCGATCGCGGCCTCCGCACGATCTGCTTCGCGAAGAGCCGCAAGTCGGCGGAGCTCATCCACCGCTTCGCCGCCGACCGGCTCGACGCCGCGACGGCCGCGCGACTCGCTCCTTATCGCGCCGGCTACACGCCGCAGCAACGACGGGAGATCGAGCGGAGGCTCGTCGAGGGTGAGCTGCTCGGCGTCACGTCCACCGACGCCCTCGAGCTCGGGATCGACATCGGCGATCTCGACTGCGCGATCTCGGTCGGCTTCCCGGGCACGGTCGCGAGCCTCCGCCAGCAGTGGGGGCGCGCAGGCCGCCGCGGCCACGGGCTCGCGATCCTCATCGCCTCGGAGGACGCACTCGACCAGTACTTCATGCGCGAGCCGCCGACGCTGCTCGAGCGGCGCGTGGAGGCTGCGATCCTCGACCACGCCAATCCACGTGTCCTGGACGGGCACGTCGCCGCTGCCGCCTTCGAGGCGCCGATCGACGAGGCCGACGCCGCCACGCTCGGCCCCGAGGCGCTCGAGCGCGCGGCCCACGTCCCGGAGCTGCGCCACACCGCGCGCGGCTGGGTCTGGGCCGGCAAGGACGCTCCCGCCGCGCGCGTCCCGCTCCGCTCCACCTCGCCCGACTCGTTCCTCGTTGTCGACGCGTCGACCGGCGACGTTCTCGGCCTCGCCGAACAGGAGCGCGCGTACTCCACCGTCCACGAGGGCGCCGTCTACCTCCACCTCGGCAGGCAATACCTCGTGCGCGAGCTCGACCTCCAGGCGCGGCGCGCCGTCGTAGAGCCGTTCGACGGAAACTGGTACACGCAGGCGAAGAAGGAGACGGAGACGTCGATCGAGGAGGCCGTGCGCGTCGAGCGGCGCCTCGGCCTGGAGCTCTCGTTCGGCCGCGTGTCCGTGACCGAGCAGGTCGTCGCGTACCAGAAGAAAGCGGTCGCGGACGGCTCGACGCTCGACACCGTCCCGCTCGACCTGCCGCCGACGACCTTCGACACCGAGGCGGTCTGGTTCGTGCCGCGGCCGCACCAGCTCGAGGGCCTCGAGGCGATGCCGCTCCTCCTGTCGTCACTCCACGCCGCCGAGCACTCGCTGATCGCGCTGCTGCCGCTGTGGGCGATGTGCGACCGCTGGGACATCGGCGGCCTCTCGACCAACCTTCACCTCGACACCGGCGCGCCGACCGTCTTCGTCTACGACGGCCACGCCGGCGGCGTCGGGATCGCGGAGCGCGGCTTCGACCGCTTCGAGGGCTGGGTCGCCGACACCGTCCGCCTGCTCGAGGGCTGCCCGTGCGAGAAGGGCTGCCCGTCCTGCGTCCAGAGCCCGAAGTGCGGCAACCTCAACGAGTTCCTCGACAAGGGCGGCGCGCTGACACTTTTGACGAGGATGTCGAATTCCGGCTGACCCATTCGTCGTACAGGCGTCAACCAACTCCCGAGGAGGGACCCATGCAGTACCTGCTCCTGATCCACGACGACGAAGCGCAGTGGGGCGACATGCCCGAGGACGAGCGCAACGCGGTCTACGCCGAGTACGGCCAGTACACCGAGGAGCTCCAGACCCGCGGCATCCTCGTCGGCGCCAACCAGCTCCAGCCCGCGTCGACGGCGACGTCGTCCACGTCGAGGACGGCAAGACCCTGACGACCGACGGGCCGTTCGCCGAGACGAAGGAAGTGCTCGGCGGCTACTACCTGATCGACGTCGAGACCCTCGACGAGGCGCTCGAGTGGGCGGCGAAGATCCCGTCGGCCCGCTACGGCCACATCGAGGTGCGCCCGATCGTCATGCGCGAGGCCGAGGTGGCCTCGTAGACGAGCTCACTCGCGCCTACCGCGACGAGCGGGCGCGCTCGATCGCGATCCTCGGCCGCGTCCTCGGTGACCTCGACCTCGCCGAGGACGCGGTGCAGGACGCCTTCGTCCGCGCCGCCGAGCGGTGGCCGGTCGACGGAGCTCCCACCAACCCCGGCGCGTGGATCGTGACAACGGCGCGCAACGCGGCGATCGACCGGATCCGCCGCGAGCAGACGCGGACCCGCAAGACGGAGCTCCTGGCGCGAGCGGCGGAGCTCCCGAGCGACGAGGAGGCAGTGATTCCGGACGAGCGGCTCGAGCTGATCTTCGCGTGCTGCCACCCGGCGCTCGCACCCGGGGCGCAGGTCGGCCTGACGCTGAGCCTCGTCGGTGGGCTCGAGACGCCGGAGATCGCACGCGCGTTTCTCGTCCCGGAGGCGACGCTCGCCCAGCGGCTCGTGCGCGCCAAGCGGAAGATCCGCGACGCCGGCATCCCACTGCGCGTGCCGGCAGAGCACCTGCTGCCCGAACGGTTGCGGCTCGTGCACGCGACGATCTACCTCGTCTTCAACGCAGGCTACGGCCCGCCGGTGCGGAGCGAGTTGTGCGCGGAGGCGATACGGCTCGCTGCCGTGCTCGCGACGCTCATGCCCGACGAAGCGGAGGCGCACGGGCTGCATGCGCTGCTTCTGCTGCAGGACGCGCGCCGCGACGCGCGCGTTTCGCCGGAGGGCGAGCTCGTCCTCCTCGGGGAGCAGGACCGCGCGCTCTGGGACGCCGCGGAGGTCGAGCAGGGTCGGCAAGCGCTCGAGCGAGCGCTTTCATTACGCGTGCCAGGCCCGTACCAACTGCAGGCGGCGATCGCCTCGCTCCATTTCGAGGACGAGACGGACTGGACGCAGATCGCGCTCCTCTACGGCCGGCTCGCCGAGTTGGCCCCGTCGCCCGTGATCGAGCTGAACCGCGCGGTCGCGGTCGCCATGGCCAACGGGCCCGACCAGGGGCTCGAGATCGTGGATGGACTGACCGGCTTGGAGCGGTACCACCTCTGGCACTCGACCCGCGCCGAGCTTCTCTCCCGGCTCGGCCGCGACGACGAGGCCTCGGCCGCCTACTCCCGCGCGCTCGAGCTCGCCCCGAGCGAGACCGAGCGGACGTTTCTCCAGAGCCGAATCGTCGACTAGGCCGAGCGCGCGAGGTCGTCCGGCCCCGCGGCCGGCAGCGGCGGCGGATTGCTCCTGAAACACCGGTGGATGCAGAGCACGAACGCTGCCGCTCCGCACGTCGCCGGGATGAAGAACACGAGGTTGAGGAGCAGGACGTGCGTCATGTCATTCCTGTATCCCGCGCTGCAGCGGGGGCAAACTCGACCGCCTCCGACACCTGGATCGCCATCTCTGCGCGATGCTAGGGGACGTGACCGCAGAGAGACAGGCCCGCGGCGGGGTACTCGTGCTCGGCGGCGGCTTCGCCGGCGGGTACGTCGCCCGCGAGCTCGGCAAGCGCGGGGCGACGATCGTCAGCAACGAGAACTTCATGCTCTACACGCCGCTGCTCCCGGAGGCCGCGGCCGGGACGCTCGAGCCGCGCCACTGCGTCGTGCCGCTGCGCGCGATGTGCCCGCACGCGGAGATGATCCTCGGCAGCGCGACCGGCATCGACCTCGAGGCGCAGACGGCCAGCGTGGAGACCGACGAAGGCCCGCAAACCGTCGCCTGGCAAGACATGGTGCTGGCGCTCGGTGCCGTCCCCCGGTCATTGCCGGTGCCCGGCCTGTCCGAGCACGCGCTCTCGTTCAAGTCGCTTGCCGACGCGATCAACCTCCGCAACCACGTTCTCCACCAGCTCGAGGCGGCAGACGGGGCCCTCGACGAGGAGGAGCGCGCGCGGCGGCTGACGTTCGTGTTCGTCGGCGCCGGCTACGCCGGGGTCGAGGCGCTCGCGGAGCTTTCGGACCTCGCCGAGGACGCTCTCCGCTACTACCCGCGCCTGCGCTCGACCCCGCGCCGCTGGGTGCTGGTCGACGCGGCGCCGCGGATCCTGCCCGAGATCCCGCCGCCGCTCGGCGACTACGCCGCGGCCGAGCTGCGGCGGCGCAACGTCGAGATCCACGTCGAGACGACGCTCGAGTCGGTCACAGTCGACGAGGCTGTGCTCTCGAACGAGACGCGGATCCCTACGAACTCGCTCGTCTGGACGGCCGGCGTAGCGCCGAATCCTGTGCTGCGCGAGTGGTCGCTCCCGCTCGACGAGAAAGGCCGCGTCGAGGCCGATGAGTTTCTCCATGTGCGAGGGCACGAGCAAGTGTGGACGCTCGGCGACTGCGCGCGTGTGCCGAACACGCGCAGCGACCAGCCGGATCCGCCGACGTGCCAACACGCGCTTCGCCAGGCGCGCAGGCTCGCGCGGAACCTGTCCGGGACTCCCGAGCCGTACGGCTACCGCATGCTCGGCCAGGTCGCGACGCTCGGCCGGCACAAGGGGATCGCGGAGGTGCTCGGCTTGCGCCTGCGCGGCTTCCCCGGCTGGTGGGTGACGCGGACGTACCACCTGTACCAGCTGCCGCTCGCGTCGCGGAAGCTCCGGGTCGTCGTCGACTGGACGGTCGCGCTGTTCTTCCCGCGGGACATCGCCGAGCTCGGCCGGCTCGGGCACCCCGAGAAGCTCGGCTAGGGACTCGGCTGCCGCTGCCGCGCGTATCTCCTTCGTGAGAAGGGCGATTGCAATCGGCGTTGTCGCCGCCGCGCTGCTTCCGGCAGCCGCGGCAAGCGGACGGCAGAAGCCACACGTCCTGACCGCGGCCGCTTCGAGCGGCGGCTGACGCTGCAGCCCGGCTACCCGAAGACCTGGTTCCCATTCCGGAAGGAGCGCACGCAAAGCCTTGCGTTCGTGCAGGGGACGGAGGCCGGGATGCTGCGCGCGCACGTGCTCGCGAAGTTCGGGCGACGCGATTGCCAGAGCTACTTCCCGCCGCGTCTGAGCGTGCAGCTGTACCCGCGTTAGGTCGCGGAGCTGCCTAGGCGGCGTGCTCGAGCTCGAGGCAGGCCTTGAGCGCCGCCTCGGCCACCTCGAGCTGCTCGGCGCTCGGCTCCGCCGTCGAGAAACGGTGCTGGAGCTCGTGTCCCGGCTTGGCCAGCGCCTGCGCCAACGGGTGTGACGGGTTCCGCGTCATCCAGCCGAAGAGCTCGGTTGCCGCCGCGATCGCGCCGATCTGTGCGACCGCCTGCGCGTGCTTCCGCGCTCGCTCCGGCGCCAGGCTCGCCACCACGTTCCCCACCGCAGAGGTCGCCAGAAGCGGCCCGATGAGATGCCCGCCGCAGCGCTCGTGCTCCCGGGTCGCCTTCTTCCCGTGCTCGTAGCTCCCGATCGAGATGTGCTCGGCGCCGTGGTACGCCGCGAGCTCGCCGGAGCGGAGCGCGAGCACCGCGGGGGCGATCGAGGCGACGGCGGACAGGAGCTCCCGCGCGACCGGACGAAGGCTCGACTCGCGCAGGCCTTTGACGAACAGGGCCGCGCCCATCATCGAGACGAGCGCGCGTGGGCTCTCCATCGGTAGCCGAGCAGCCGGGAGCTTCGCCTTGATCTGCGGCAGCAGCAACAGCGCCTCGGCCAGTCGCGCAGGACCGCGCAGGATGGGGTTCTCGATCCGAGAGGCCATCAGGCGCTTGCGCGCCGACGCGACCTCGATCTGCCCGTCCTCGTGCCGGACCGCGCAGGCCCACGAGTGCGGCCCATGCACGAGCACACCGTTCGGCAGGGCCATGCCGCCGAGCCGGATCTTCTCCTTGTTACGCATCGCCTCGAAGGGTAGTGGCGCTACGAGAGAATGGCGTGCGCCGCGTGCCGCAGCCAGCTGACTCCGGCCTCGAGATCCGAGACGGGGATGCGCTCATCGGCCGAGTGCACGAGCCCGGCGGCCACCTCCGGCGGTAGTTCGCCCGTGGTCGGGAAGAAGCCGTACGCGACGGTGCCGAACGCCTCGCGCAGCCAGTGGCTGTCGGTGAAGCCCACACATGCGAGCGGAGCCGCGATCGCTCCCGGCTCGGTCTCGGCGACCCACTCCTCGAGCGCGCGCCAGAGGGGCGTGTCCAGCGGAGACCGCGTTCCGCCGTGCGCGCCCTCGACCCACTCGAGCTCGTAGTCGACGTCCTCGCCGAGCACGGCGCGGATGGTCGGCTCGACGTCCTCGGGATGCTGGCCGGGCATGAGCCGGCAGTCGACCTCGACCGCACAGAGCGCCGGGATGACGTTGCGCTTCTGCGAGGCGGAGATCATGGTGGGCGAAAAGGTCGGCCCCAACAGCGCGTCGAGGACGACCGCGGCAACCGGGGACAGCGGCGCGGCGCGCTCCACGACTTCCGCCGCGGGCGGCACCTCTCCGAACACCGCCTGCATGAAGCCCTCAACCTCGGGGCCGAGCTGCGGCTCCGGCCGGTAGTCGGCGATCCGGTCGATGAGGCGGGTCGCGTTGACGAGCGCGTTGTCGGCGATGCGCGGCATCGAGGCGTGCCCCGAGCGGCCCTTGACGAGGATCCGGAACGGCGCGGTCATCTTCTCGGCCACCGTCGCCTGGTAGATCGCGCGGCCATCCTCGAGCTCGACCCGGTCGCCGCCTCCCTCGTTGATCGAGAAGTCGCAGCGGACCACGTCGGGATGCGCCTCGCAGAGCCATTCGAGGCCGAAACCGGTGCCGTTCTCCTCGTCGGCGGTCGCCGCGAAGATGAGGTCGCCGCTCGGCTTGAACCCCTCGCGCGCGAGCGACGCGAAGGCGACCGCGTTCGCCGCGACCTGGCTCTTCATGTCGATTGCGCCGCGTCCCCAGACCATCCCGTCGCGCAGCTCGCCCGAGAACGGCGGCACCGACCACTCGGCCGGGTCGGCGAGAACGACGTCGGTGTGACCGAGGAAGAGAAGCGACGGGCCGTCGCCGCCCGGAATCCGCGCGACGAGGTTCGCGCGCTCGGGCGTGCGCGCGATCAGCTCGCAATTGTCGATGCCACTCGCCTCGAGGTACTCGCGCAGCAGCTCGGCCGCGGCGGTCTCGTTGCCGGGAGGGTTCGTCGTGTCCACGCGGACGAGCCGCTGGACGAGGTCGGTGACCTCCTCGCGTAGATCGACGAGAGTGCTCATCGGCGCGTCCCCAAGACGAGAACGTACTCGCGTTCGAGCACCCCGGGCGCGAGGAACTCGCGGTACACCTGCTCGGCTCGGGCGCGCGTCTCGTCGTCCTGCTCCGCGAGCCAGGCACACAGCGGCGGCATCGAGTTGGAGGCGAACTCCCACAGCGCCTCGCCGGAGCCCTTCTCGACGCGCCACTGCCCGGTCTGGAGCTCAAAGTCGAACGCAGCGCCGAGCAGCCCGTGGAGGTGGTCCTCCTGCGACCACTCGCTCGCGTCGACGTCGAGCGCGGACGTGCGTCCCGCCTTCGAATGCACCTCCGACCACGCATCCTTCAGCCACGCGGTGAGGACGAGCCGGCCGCCCGGGCGGCAGACGCGTGCGAGCTCGGCGGCCGTGCGCGCGTGGTCGGGCGCGAAGATCGCGCCGAACGCCGACGTGACGGCGTCGAACTCGGCGTCTCCGTACGGAAGCTCCTGGCAGTCGCCCTCGTCGAAGCGGATCTCGAGGCTCTCGGCCGCGGCGGCACGGCGTGCCTTCGTGAGCTGATCGGCCGAGATGTCGATCCCGAGCACCTCGGCGCCGGCCCGTGCGGCCCGCAGGGCAACGCCGCCGGTACCGCAGGCGACGTCGAGCACGCGCGTGCCCGGCACGATCGCGAGGAGTGCCACCACGCGATCGTGGATCGGAGCGAACGTCTCCGCGATGCGCTCGTAGGTCGCCCCGCTCCAGACGTCGGCCGTGGACCCAGGCATCGGCCGAGCATACTGGCGCCGTGGGAGACCTCTTCTCGGATGCCGCCGACCGTCGCGGCGGGGAGGTTGCGCCGCTCGCGCAGCGGCTGCGGCCGTCGACGCTCGCCGAGTTCGTCGGCCAGCGGCACGTGCTCGGCGAGGGCTCCGCATTGCGGCATGCGATCGCGGAGGACCGCGTGCATTCTTCGATCCTGTACGGCCCGCCGGGCAGCGGCAAGACGACGCTGGCCCGGATCGTCGCCGCCTCGACGGGCGCCGCGTTCGAGGAGCTGTCGGCCGTGTCGGCGACGGTCAAGGACGTGCGCGAGGTCCTGGCACGGGCCCGCGAGCGGCTCGGCACGACCGGCACGCGGACGATCCTCTTCCTCGACGAGATCCACCGCTTCAACAAGGCCCAGCAGGACGCGCTGCTGCCCGGGGCCGAGTCGGGGCTCCTGACGCTGATCGGGGCGACGACCGAGAACCCGTACTACGAGGTCAACTCCGCCCTGATCTCGCGCACGCAGGTGTACGAGCTCGAGCCGCTCACGCCGGAGGAGATGGCTGTCGTCGTTCGCCGCGGCCTGAGCGAGGTCGGCGGCGAGGCGCCGGACGACGTCGTCGAGCTGATCGCGCACCGCTCCGGCGGCGACGCGCGCACCGCGCTCAACATCGTCGAGCTCGCGAACGAGACCGCCGACGGCGCCGTCACGGTGGAGAACGTCGAGGACGCGGCCCGCAAGCCGCCGCTCGTCTACGACAAGGCCGGCGACTCGCACTACGACTACACGTCCGCGTTCATCAAGTCGATGCGCGGCAGCGACGCCGACGCCGCGGTCTACTACCTCGCGGCGATGCTCGAGGGCGGCGAGGACGCGCGGTTCATCGCGCGGCGCATGATCGTGCTCGCCTCCGAGGACATCGGCAACGCCGACCCGCGCGCCCTGCTCGTCGCGGTCGCAGCGGCGCAGGCAGTGGAGCACGTCGGCCTGCCCGAAGCTCGCCTCAACCTCTCCCAGGCCGCGATCTACCTCGCGCGTGCGCCGAAGTCGAACGCAAGCTACATGGCCCTCAACCGCGCGACTGCGGACATCGGGGAACGCGGCGTCGCGCGGCCGCCGAAGGCTCTGCGCGACGGCTCGTGGTACGGCCGCCGGCTCGGTCACGGCGAGGGCTACGTCTACCCGCACGACAACCCCGAAGGCTTCGAGACGAGCTATCTCCCGGAGGAGCTCGAAGGGCGGCGCTACTACGAACCGTCCGGCAACGGCGAGGAGTCGCCCGAACCGGCCTAGAGGATGCGCGCGCCGAGCGCGGACGCCACGAGCTCGACCGCGAGCTGCCCGGTCGCGTTCTCGCGGTCCAGGATCGGGTTGACCTCGACCACGTCCATGGAGTCGAGCAGATCCGACTCCGCGACGGTCTCCATCGCAAGATGGGCCTCGCGATAGCTGAACCCGCCGCGCACGGGCGTTCCGACGCCGGGTGCGTAATCGGGATCGACCACGTCCATGTCGAGCGAGACGTGGAGGAACGCACCGCCGGACGCGTGGGCCAGTGCCTCGCGCACGCACGGCTCGACCCCCATCCGGTCGACCTCGCTCATCGTGAAGACCTTCGCGTCGATCTCTTGCAGCAGCCGCCGCTCTCCGTCGTCGAGCGACCGGACGCCCACCAGCGCGAGCTTGCCGGGATCGACCGCCGGCAGCGGCCAACCGTCACGACGAAACTGATCGCCGGCAAGCCCGAGGGCGGCGGCCAACACCATCCCGTGCACGTTGCCGCTCGGCGACGTCTCCGGCGTGTTGACGTCCCCGTGGGCATCGACCCAAACGACACCGCCCGCCCCGCCCTTCGCGCTCGCCATCCCCACGAGCGTGCCCAGCGCGACGGAGTGGTCGCCGCCCAGCACGAGCGGCAGTGCTCCCTTGCCGGCAGCTTCCGCCACCAGTCCGGAGAGCCGGTCGCAGAGGTCGAGGATCTGGTCGAGGTAGCGGGCGTGCGGATCGCCCATCGACGTCGTCTCCGCGACGGGTGAGATGACGTTCCCGACGTCCGAGATCCGCACGCCGAGCTTGTCCGCGAGCTGCTGCTCGAGCCCCGCGTAGCGAATCGCGGACGGCCCCATGTCGACCCCGCGGCGCCCCGCGCCGAGGTCGAGAGTCCCTCCGATCACGGCCACCTCGCGGGCGGTTTCGTCCACACTCACGGCGGAGAGGCTAACGCGCCCGAGGGAACCGACCCGGCTACACTGACCGCCGCCCAACCGCGGCGAGGTAGCTCAGCTGGTAGAGCACTCGGCTGAAAACCGGGGTGTCGCCGGTTCGAGTCCGGCCCTCGCCACTGCTGCTGCGTTCTGCTCGCTCGCCCGCGCCTGTCGGTCGCGGCACGAAAAAAGAGAACACCGCAAAGAGCGAGCTTTCGGGCGCTGGGGTTTTGATCCGTCCGAAGCGCCTTTTTAGCTTCCTCGTCACGGGCCTGTACCACGCGAGGGAGGACAAAACAGAGATGAGCACGCTTGCCGCTACGTCTCGGGGAGTCGGGCTCCTCGAGCGCTACTTCGGCTTTGCCGCACGAGGGACGACGTTCGGGCGGGACACGATGGCCGGCGCCACGACCTTCGTGGTGATGTCGTACATCATCTTCGTCAACCCGCTGATCCTCACGAGCGTCACGCATCCGCCGCTCGGCCAGGCGCTCGCGTTCTCGGCGGTTCTCACGAGCACGTGCCTCGTCGCCGGCGTCATGTCGATCCTCATGGGGCTCGCGACGAACTACGCCTACGCGATCGCGCCGGGCCTGGGCCTGAACGCGGTTGTCGCCTTCGGCCTCGTGGCGAGCGGCAAGGCGAGCTTCCCCGAGGCGATGGGACTCGTCGTGCTCGAGGGCGTCGCGATGGTGCTGCTCGCCGTGAGCGGGCTGCGCGAGCTGATCTTCAAAGCGATCCCGCTGGAGCTGAAGAAAGCCATCGCGATCGGGATCGGGCTCTTCATCGCCTTCATCGGCCTCTTCAATTCGGGCATCGTCGCGTCGGTGCCGGCCAGCGGCACTCCGGTGCAACTCGGCAGCTTCACGACGTGGCCGATCTTCGTCGCCGTCTTCGGCCTCGTCTTCACGTTCGCCTTGCGGGCGATCCGCTTCCGGGGCGACCTCATCGTCGGAATCGTCGGGACGACCGTCCTCGCGACCATCATCAACAAGGCAACGAGCTACTCCGCCTTTGGACGCGGAACCGACGGTGCCGTGTGGCCGGGCTGGCACCACCTCTACGCAGGCCCGAACTTCCACCTGCTCGGCAAGATCAGCCTCCACTCCTTCTCGAGCACGCAGCTCGGCATCATCGCCTCGATCGTCTGGGTCTTCTCGCTCTTCCTGAGCGACTTCTTCGACTTCTCCGGGACGGCGATCGGGGTCGGCAAGCAGGCGGGCTACGTCGATCGGGACGGGAACATCCCGAACTTCAAGAAAGCGCTGGTCGTGGACGGACTCGCGGCGGTCGCCGGCGGCGCGGCGTCGTCGTCATCGGCGACGACCTTCATCGAATCCGGCTCGGGTGTCGCGGCCGGCGGGCGCACCGGCTGGGTCGCCGTGGTGGTCGGGCTTCTCTTCTTCCCGTTCATGTTCATCTCGCCGCTGATCGGCATGGTGCCGAAGGAAGCCACCGCCGCCGCGCTCGTCGTCGTCGGCTGGCTCATGATCTCGACCCTGACCGAGATGGAAGGCGAGGCGGAGGGAGAGGCAGCCTCCAAGCTCGCCGGGATCGATTTCCACGATCTCGCGATCGGCCTCTCGGCGGCACTCGCGATCATGATCATGCCGTTCACGTACTCGATCACGAACGGGATCGGCTTCGGCTTCATCACCTACACCGTGATCTGCGCGGCACGTCGAGAGTGGAAGCGAATCCACCCGTTCATGTGGATCGTGTCTGCTGCGTTCGTCCTCTACTTCCTCGTGCCTGTCCTCCAGCAGCACGTCAGCTGGTTCGGCGGACACCTGTAGCGGCCAAACAGTGAGGCCCCCGTGGACGCTTGCGCATTCTCGGGGGCCTCGGGTCGTTCGGACCGGTGCAACCGTGTCGCGGACGACCGTTGGCCGGGACCCTACCTCCTCTTTGCCCGTAGCGCAGTAGCCGGTTCCGCCGAAAACTCTGCAAATTCCGCGAAGCCACGACGCCCGAGCTCCTCGCGCGACCTCGCCGGTGCGACGTAGATCGGTGTCTCGGCCCCCCGCGAGAACGAGAGCACGAGCGTTCCGTCCGGAGCGACGACGCGCGCGAGCTCGTCCGAGAACGGGATCATGTTCGAGAGGACGACGAGCTCGAACGCCCCGTCGGGCACAGCGAGCGCCGCTGCGTCGCCGACCTCGAAGCGCACGCGGCCACCGAGCTCGGACGGAAGCTGCCGGCGCGCCTCCTCGATCATCCCCGGGCTGAGATCGATGCCAACGACCTCGGCCCCCGGATAGCGCTCGGCGAGCGCCCTCGCGACGACGCCGGTCCCCGTGCCGAGGTCGAGCACGTGGGTAGGCGCGGACACGCCCTCGAGCGCCAGGTCGAGCGCCCAGAGGTGATGAGGGCCGATCCGCGTGTCCCACGTGGACGCCAGGCCGTCGAACATCCGGCGGAGGGGCAGGCGCAGGAGCCGCCACACTGCCGGCCGTCGGACGACCATGTCGGTGACGAAGCGCGCGAAGCGCTGGCCGTCGATCACCGCGCAGCCAGATCGAGGACGATCTCGCCTCCCTCCTCGATGCGCAGGAGCTCGGCTGCGCTCCCCCGCGAGACCGCGAGGGCGAGGCTGCCGTAGCTGTCCTCGTAGAGGATGAGCGACCCGCGCGGCGCGTCCGCGAACGTGCGCGCGGACACGGCGTAGAACCGGTCGCCGCGGCAGACGAGCTCGATCCGGGTGCCGGCAGCGAGCTCCGCGTGCTCGAGGTGCTCGGGCCGGAGGTTCAGCGTGAGGTTGCCGAAGCGATCGACCTCGAGAACGACGGCCCGGATGCGGTTCTGTCCCACCTCCGGTTGCGGGATCTCGATCCGTACGAGCTCCCCGGGATCGACCGGCGGCCCGAGCTTCTCGAGCGCCACGCCGACGGCGAGGTGAGCGGCCGCGGGCGAGAACAGGTCTCGGCCGTGGAACGTGCGGGACACCGGCTGCAGCGAGTAGTCGGCATTGGCGAGCTCATGCGCTGCCGCGACACCGCCGAAGCGGTCGGCGGCCGGCAGGAGGAGCCCGTTGTCGGGGCCGACGTACAACCGGCCCTCCGCGTCCCGTACCGCGAGAGCGCGCCTGCCGCTTCCCACGCCGGGGTCGACGACGGCGAGATGGACTCCCGACGGCATGTACGGGAGCGTGTTGGCGAGCACGAGCGCTCCCTGCAGCACATGTCCAGGCCGGACTCCGTGCGTGACGTCGATCACGCGAGCGTCGGGCGCGATCGTCGCGATCACGCCGTGACACGTCCCGACGAAATCGTCCTGGAGCCCGAAGTCGGTCAGGAACGTGATGACCACGGCAGGGAACGTACTGCCTCGACCAGCCCGTCGAGGTCGTGAGTTGCGGCGACCGCGGCGACGTCCAGGCCCACCGCCTGGGCCTCGGCCGCGGTCTGGGGGCCGATGGCGACGACGGGAACCCGTGTCCCGGTCGCGGCTAGCGCGCGAGCTGCCGAGCCGGACATGAGCAATGCGAGGTCGGCGTCCGGTACCTCGGGCGGCAGCTCGACAGTGCGGTAGAGCGGCAGGAAGTCGGCGTCGAGGACGTCCCGGCGCGCGCCCTCGGCCGCGGCGAGCAGCAGCGTCCCCTCGGGCAGCTCCTCGCGCAGACCCTCCTGCGTGTGGGTCGTCGCGACGAGGTCGACGGGCAGCCCGTATGAGCGCAGCGCCTCGGCCGTCGCGGGCCCGATCGCCGCGATGCGGTTCGCGGTCACGCCGCGCCGCCCGAGCTCGTGCGCGCCGTTGCGGCTCGTGACGACGAGCCAGTCGTACGCGCGGGCGTCGATCGGGTCGTCGCCCAGCGGTTCCACGCGGATCAGCTCGCAGACGACCGCTTCGTGCCCGAGCGCCTCGACGCGGGCGACGAGCTCCTCACGCGTGACGAGTACTCGCATCCGCCAGCTCCGCCCCGAGCGCTGCTGGGTCGTCACCCGTGTGCCGCTCGATCCAGGATCCGTCCTCCGCCGCGACGAGACCCACGAGTGTCCGGCCGTCGTGATGCGCGGCGACGGGAGCGAGGCAGCCGCCGCCGACCGCTGCGATGACCGCGCGCTCCGCCTCGACCCGTTCCCGTGTCTCGGGATGGTCGGCCGCCTGCACGAGCTGCTCGTCGTCGGCCCGCACCTGCAGAGCGAGGGCGCCCTGTCCCGCCTCGGGAAGCATCACGTCGGGCTCGAAGCGCTGCCCGATCTCGTCGCCGAGCCCGAGCCGGTCGAGCCCGCAGGCCGCGAGCACGATTGCGTCGAGACCGCGCTCGCCGCGCTTGCGCAGGCGCGTATCGATGTTGCCCCGCAGCGGCTCGATCGAGAGCGTCGGATCGAGTGCGAGCAGCTGCGCCTTCCGCCGCACCGAGGCGGTGCCGATCCGCATCCCCGGCCGCAGCTCGGCGGCGCCGCACAGCGCGTCGCGCGGATCCTCGCGGCGAAGGTACGCCCCCACCACGAGCCCGTCCGGATCCGACGCGGTCAGATCCTTGGCCGAGTGAACCGCGACGTCGATGCGCCGGTCGAGCAGCGCCTCCTCGAGCTCCTTGACGAAGACGCCACGCGAGCCGATCTCGCCGAACGGGCGCGACCGGTCGCGGTCACCGGCGGTCGTGATGGGCACGAGCACGAGCTCGATGCCGGGCGCCCGCAGCGAGGAAAGCGCGCGCTCGGCCTGGGTGAGCGCGAGCCTACTGCCGCGACTGCCGACGCGGACGAGCACAGGTCAGTCGTCTCCGCACGGGCGGCGCGCAGCCGACACCACGCGGCCGGACCCGGATGAACGCCGTTGGCACCTGCAGCGGCAGCGGGCGGCCGGTTAGCTGCCCGAGCTTCAGCGCTCGTCCTCGCCGAGACCGAAGAGGTGCCGCACGGCCTCAGCATAGAGGACCCCATCGGCTGCCGCGGCTGCCTGTTTCATCCGCACGGTCGGCAGATGAAGGAGCTTGTTCACGATCTGCGCCGTGACCGCCTCGACCGCCCGTCGTTGGCTGTCGTCGAGCTTCCCGAGCAAGGATTCCGCCTTCTGCAGCTCGGCTTCCCGGATCTCCTCGGCGCGGGCGCGAAGCGAAGCAATCGCCGGCACGACGTCGAGCGAAGCGTGCCACTCATGGAACTTCTCCACCTCAGCGGCGACGATCGATTCGGCCCGCTCGGCCTCCTGCGTGCGCCCCGAGAGCGTCTCGGCCACGATCTGCTCGAGATCGTCGATGTCGTAGAGGTAGCAGCCGTCGAGCTCGCCGATCGCGGGGTCGAGGTCGCGCGGGACCGCCAGGTCGACGAGCAGCAGCGGGCGGCCCCTGCGGCGTCGCCATGCTTCCTCGACGGTCGCCGCTTCGAGCACGAGCCCGGCCGCATTCGTCGATGCGATGACGACGTCGGCCGTCGTGAGCTCCTCGTCGATGCTCGCCCGGTCGGTCTTGCTGTTCGCGACGAGCGCGATCTCGGCGCCGCGGCTGCGGAGGTTGCGAGCCGCTTGCTCGCTCACCTTGCCCGCGCCCAGCAGCAGGATCGAGCGCCCTTCGAGGCTCCCGAACACCTGCTCTGCGAGCGCGGCTGCAGCGGACGAGACCGAGGCAGGGCTCTCGCCGATGGCGGTCTGCGCGCGCACCTTGCGGCCCGCGTGGAGCGCCTGCCGGAAGACCCGGTCGAGCAGCGGGCCGGTCGTCCCGAGCTCGTGCGCGACTCTCACCTGGCCGAGAATCTCTCCCTCGCCCGGCACGAGCGAGTCGAGGCCCGCCGCGACACGGAAGAGGTGGTGGGCGGCAGCCCTGTCCTGGAGTCGGTAGAGCGCCGGCTCGACCTCCGGTCCGAGCGCCGCGAGCACGGCCACCGCGTCCTGCTCCGCCTGCTCCGAATCGTCGGCGGCGACGTAGAGCTCGGTGCGGTTGCAGGTCGAGAGGCAGACCGCCTCGCGCCCCTCCGCCGCGAGACGCTCGGCGAGCGCCTGCGCCTGCTCCCGATCGAGCGCGACCTGCTCGCGGAGCTCGACCGGCGCGTGGTGATGCGAAGTGCCGACGAGGACGAGATGGATCATGCGAAATGGGTGGCCGGAAGGGCGAGCCGGACGACGACGACGAGAGCGAAGCCGGCGAGAGCGACGTACGCGGCACGTCGGCCCGTCCAGCCGCCGACCAGGCGCAGGCCGAGATACGCGCACCAGACGAGCCACGTCGCGGCCGTGACGGCGATCAACGCGTCGAGGCGGTCACCGCGGACGACGAGGCGCACGAGCCCGACTGTGGCGCCGAGCGTCAACAGCGGTACGGACCACGCGACCGTCCGCAGCGCGAGCGAGTCGAGTGTTGCGAGCGCAGGCATCTGTCGGCGCAGGATCGTCGCCGGACGCGTCCTCAGCCGCCGCTCCTGCCAGATGTACAGGCCCGAGAGGGCGGCCGCGAGCGTGAGTCCGGCGAAGGCGGCGAGGACGAGACCCACGTGGACGACGAGGAAGAGGTTGGAGTAGTGGCTCGCGCTCCCGATTCCGGTGCCGCCGCCCGCCCGCGCGACGGCGAGCAACGCCACGGCGAGCGGCATAACGACGAGACCGAGCAGCCGGTACGGCCGGCGGCAGCCCCAGATGAGGTACGCCGAGACGACGAGCCAGACGAAGAGATCGAGCGAGGATGCCCACGTCCCCCACGGGAAGCCGTCATCCCGGGCAGCCTGCACGCCGAGCAGCGCGGTCTGCGCGAGCCAGCCGAGCCGGACGCCCCACGTCGCAGCGCGCCCCGCGCGCCCCGGCCGCCTAACGTCGCCGAAATAGCCGACGGCAGCCTCGCCGTAGAGAAGCAGCGCCGGCCAGAAGAGCAGCTCAGCCAACCTGCGCCGGCTCCTGCGACGTCTCTTCCTCGTCTTCGTCCGGCACGCGACCGGCGAGATCGTCCACGTCTCGCTCGAGGCGCTGCAGCTTGAGCGCCATGATCAGGAGGTAGACGAGCACGACTGCGAACACGACGCAATACGCCGCGGTGACGTACTTCTCCGGAGTGGTCACGCGAGCACCTCCCTCAGCCGGCGCAGTCGCACGTCGAGCAGCTTCGCGCCGAGCTCGAGCCGGTAGAGCGTGTACCCAAGAACGAGCATCGCGGCCTGCACGATGCAGTACGTAACGAGGATCGAGCCGCCGAAGTTCGGGCCGTGCAGCGTGAAGACCTCGGGATGGAAGTAGGCCTTCGCGAGGCGGATCGCGGCGAAGCTCACCGGGATGAGAACGACTCCGAACAGCGCGTACACCGCGCTCAGGTTCGCTCGCTGCGGCCCGTCGTCGACCGAGAACCGGAGCATGAAGTAGGCGCAGTAGAAGAGGTAGAGGACGAGGAAGAGCACGAGCTCGTCCTCACTCCAGATCCACCATTTCCCCCATGCGATCTTCGCCCAGATCGAGCCGGTGAGCAGCACGAGCGTCCCGAAGATCAGCCCCTGGTGGATGCAGACGTAGCTCTCGAGATCGGCGCGCGGATCCCGCTTCCAGAGATGCCTGAGGGCGTTCCAAGCGCCGCCGGCGAAACAGGCATACGCCGTGAATGCGATCGAGACGTGGAAATAGAAGATCCGCTGCGCGAAGCCGAGATCGCTGGCGTCGTTCGGCGCGACGAAGAAGACGAACACCAGCGCCGTCGTGACGAGCACGAGCGAGCTCGCAGCGAGCGCGGGCAGGGGTATCCGGCGAGCGCGACCCACGCCCGGGATTGTCGCAGCAGCAGCGCTATTCGGCGACGACATACTCGAACGACGCCCAGCAGACGACGGCGAACAGCAGGTCGTACAACGCGAGGAACCCGAGGTAGCGCCCGGGCGAGTCGACGACGCTCGCCCCGACGGCGCCCACCACGATCGGCATCGCCAGCGGCAGGAACAGCAGCGGCAACAGCAGGTCGCGCGCCCGCGTCGCGACAGCCATCGCACCGAGGAACGTCCCGACTCCACAGATCCCGAGGTCGGCAAGAAAGACCGCGGCCACCGTCGCACCGCCGACGCGGTGGAAGAAGAGCGCGTAGAGCGGCAGCGCCACGACCTCCGCGGCAGCGAGGAAGGCGAGCGTCGCCAGCGACTTCGCGAGCCAGATCGCGCTCCGGTCGCACGGCGCGAGCACGAGCCCGTCGAACGTCCGCTGCTCGCGCTCGGGGACGAACGCGCGTCCGAGCCCGAGCAGCGCGGTGAAGAGGATCGCCACCCAGAGCAGGCCACTCGTCTCGAGCCGCGACGGTGTCCCGGGCAACGCGAAGTGGAAGACGACGAAGACCGCGGCGACGAAGAGGAGCATTGCCGGCAGCGTGTCCCGCGCCCGCAGCTCGAGCAGGAGATCCTTGCGGGCCAGCGCTCCAACGTCGCGGACGTAGCTCATACGGCGAGCGCGAGCCTGTCGCTCGCGAGCGGGTCGACGCGGGCCGGATCGTGCGTCGAGAGCAGGAAGGTGCGTTCCCCACTGAGCTCGGAGAGCTGGGCGTCGAGGAGCTCGGCTCCCGCCTCGTCGAGCGCGCTGTACGGCTCGTCCAGCACGAGCAGCTCCGGCTCGTGGAGGAGCAAGCGGCAGAGCGCGAGCCGCTGCGTCATCCCGCGGGAGTACGAGACGACCCGCTCGTGCCGTGCTTCCCAGAGCCCGAAGCGCTCGAGCAGCATGCCGATCCGCTCGCGCCGTTCGGGCAAGCGGTAGAGGCGCCCGTAGAGTTCGAGGTTCTCGAGCGCGGTCAGCTCGCGGTAGACGAGCGGCTCGTGCCCCAGATAGCCGACCTGCGCGCGCGTCGCCGCTCGCTCGATCTTCCCCTCGGTCGGCTGGGCGAGCCCGGCGCAGATCCGCAGCAGCGTCGTCTTCCCGGAGCCGTTCGGCCCGGTGACGACGAGGAAGCCGCCGCGCGGGAGGTCGAGGTCGATCTTCCGCAGAACGCGCTTCTCCCCGTAGCGCTTGCCGAGCCGGCGGGTCGTGAGCACGCGAGCAGCATAGGCCGCCTCGCGCGCTTTACCGCCGTTTTACCCCGGCCTTGCTCAAACCCGTGCACGGCTCGTGCCTTATTCCGATTGCAACGAGATAGACCACCGTCATCAGGAGGGAACCATGTCCAGGAAACGACTCGCGCTGTTGGGCTTCATCGTGGCCGCGGCTCTCGCCGCTGCCGGTGTGGCCGCGGCGCACCGCGGGGCTCCGTCGGTGCAGTCGGTCACGGCGACGTTCAACGCCACGACCGTCACACAGCATTCGCTGACGACGTGCTCCGTCAACGGCGGCGACACGTTCCAGGCCACGAGGGCGACATACTCGGGAACGGCGACGAGCGCAGATCCGCGTCTCGCCGGCGCACTCACGATCCGCGCCTGGAGCCTCGTCGACACCACGAACGGTGTCGGCCACCTGTTCGGCAACTTCCGCATCGTGGGAGCCGGCAATCAGCGGGCCCACGGGACGCTCAACGCCGCGATCGCGGGTGGCAACGCATCCGGGCTGGCGCGTGGCTTTGTGAGGGGCAGGTGGGGACACGTCGTCGCATCGCTCGGCTCGGCGTTCAGCCCCACGACGGGCTTCTCCTCGGGCTCGATCGGATCGAGCACCGTCGGCGCGGGCTTCCTGCGCTCGGGTCGCTGGTGTCACCCGGCCAACTGGCCTGGGAGCGGAGGCGCGTAGAGCGTCGACCGGGTTCTACCGGGGCGTCGCAGTCGCGGCGCCCCGGCCCGCTCAGCTGACGGCGTCGGCGATCACGAAGACGGCGAACGCGACACTGATCGCGCCGTTCATCGTGAAGAACGCCATGTCGAGCCGACGCAGGTCGCCGGGACGCACGAGGGAGTGCTCGTACGCGAGCAGCAGCGCGACGACCGCGACGCCGAGCCAGTAGAGCGCTCCGACGGACAGCCCGAGCCCGGCCGCGACGAGACACACGATGGTGGCCGCGTGCGCGAGGCGAGCGCCGAGGAACGCACCGCGCACGCCGAAGCGCGTGACGATCGAATGGAGGCCCTCCCTCCGGTCGATCTCCTCGTCGAAGAGCGCGTAGAAGAGGTCGAAGCCTGCGACCCAGAGCGCGACGGCGAGGCCGAGCATCCACGCCTGCCACGGCAGCCGGCCGGTGATGGCGGCCCACGCGCCGACCGGCGCGAGTCCGTCGACCGCACCGAGCCAGAAGTGGCACAGCCACGTGAACCGCTTGAGGTACGGGTAGATCACGAAGCCGGCGACCGGGATCGGCCAAAGCCGGTGCACGAGCGGGTCGAGCTCCCAGACGGCGGCAAGGAAGAGCGCGAGCGAGGCGAGGCAGAAGACGACGACCTGGACGATGGAAAGCTGGCCACTCGGGATCTCCCGCCCGGCGGTGCGCGGGTTCCGCGCATCGATCCCGGCGTCGATCAGCCGGTTGAGCGCCATCGCCAGCGAGCGCGCACCGACCATCGCGAGCGTGATCCAGAGCAGGTCGTGCCCGGTCGGAGTCCCGTCGACCGCGAGAAAGGCGCCGACGTAGGCGAACGGCAATGCGAAGACCGTGTGCTCGATCTTGACGAGGCGAGCGAACCGCGCGGGCAGCGGCGACGGAGCGACGCCGGCCGTCACGTCTGCTCGTGAGCCGTCGGGGCATCGGCCAGCAGCTCGAGCGCGTGCTCGAGCGCCGGCCTGAGGATTGCGAAACCGTCGCGGCAGCCACCGGTCGAGCCAGGCAGGTTGACGACGAGCGTCGAGCCGAGGACGCCGGCCGCGCCGCGCGAGAGGAGGCCGTGTGGCGTCTTGGCGATCGAGTCGGCGCGCAGCGCCTGCGAGATGCCCGGCGCCTCGCGCTCGAGCACGTCGCGAGTCGCCTCGGGCGTCACGTCCCTCGGTGCGAGCCCGGTCCCACCGGTCGTGAGAACGAGCCGGGCCGACGCGGTCAGCTCCCGAATGGCCGCCGCGATCTCGTCGCGCTCGTCGGGGACGACGCGCCGCTCGACCTCGTAGCCCTCGCCGCGGAGCAGCTCGTCGAGAGCGTCGCCGCTTCGATCCTCGCGGGTCCCCGCCGTCACGCCGTCGGACACCGTCAGCACCGCAGCCTTCAGACGACT
Organism: Thermoleophilia bacterium; assembly: GCA_025928515.1. Taxonomy (GTDB): domain Bacteria; phylum Actinomycetota; class Thermoleophilia; order Gaiellales; family Gaiellaceae; genus Palsa-739. Next base: position 22,065 of record JAICJI010000010.1, on the reverse strand, counting down.
CGTTCCTTCGTCTTCTCGACGAGCACGACCTCGGCGATCCGCATCTTCTTGTCGACCGCCTTGGCCATGTCGTAGACCGTGAGCGCCGCGACCGACGCCGCCGTCAGCGCCTCCATCTCGACGCCCGTCTGGGCGGTCGTCTCCGCAGCCGCGACGATCCTGACCGACTCCTCGCCCACCTCGAGCGTCACTTCCACCTGCGAGAGGGGCAGCGGATGGCAGAGCGGGATGAGCTCGCTCGTTCGCTTCGCCGCCATGATCCCGGCAAGCTGCGCCGTCGCCAGTGCGTCGCCTTTCGGCAGCTCGCGCAACCGTCTTGCGGTCTCAGCGGCCATGCGCACTTCCGCCCGCGCCACGGCGCGCCGCCGCATCGGCTCCTTGCCACCGACGTCGACCATCCGGACAGCGCCCGACTCGTCGACATGTGAGAGGTCGTTCATGATGAGGATCGTACGGCGTCGAGGTCGGCGAGCTGCGCGTCGACCCACGCGGTGATGTCGTGCTCCCGGACGTGCGCTCGGATCGCGTCGGCCCGCCGCCGCCGCTCGGCCGGTTCAAGCGTGAGCGCCTCGTACAGCGCATCCGCCTGGCCCGAGACGTCGAGAGGGTTCACGGTCAACGCCCACTCCCCGAGCTCCGCGTGCACGCCGGCGTTCTCCGAGAGCACGAGCGCGCCGTCGCGCTCGTTGACGAGGAACGCCTCCTTCGTGACGAGGTTGAGCCCGTCGAAGACCGGGTTCACGAACAGGACGTCGAACTGCTTGTAGCCGGCGACCGAGCGGAAGAAGTCGTCGGCGAGATCGAGCTCCACGGGCTGCCAGCCGTCGCGGCCGAACCGCTCGTTCACCTCGCGCGCCGCCGTCTCGACGGCCGCGACGTAGTCCGCGTACTCCGCGATGTCCTGCCGCGACGGCGCGAGCAGTGCCGCCATGCCGACCCGGCCGTGCAGCTCGGGATGACGCTCGAGAAGGAGGCCGAAGGCGTGGAACCCGCGGACGATGTTCTTCGACGGGTCCGTCCTGTCGACCCGCAACACCAGCTGCTCCGGCCGCCGGGCCACGAGGGCGGCCTCGCGCTCGAGCACCGCCGGATCGTGGCGGAGCCGGTCGAACTCCGCCGCGTCGACGCTGATCGGACGCGCGACGACCCGCGTCGTGCGGCCGCGATGCTCGACCGTCCCGGCAGCGTGATCGACCTGGGCCGCGAGCAGGCGCTCGGCCGCGAGCAGGAAGGCGCGCCGCCAGCGCTCGGTGTGGAAGCCCACGACGTCGTTCGCCAGGAGCCCCTCGTGCACGGCCCCGCGGAGCTCGAGAGGCAGGGCGTGCCAGTAGTCCGCCTCCGGCCACGGGATGTGGACGAAGTGCGACGTCACGACGTCCGGCCGCGCTTCGCGCACGAGCCCGGGCGCGAGATAGAGGTGGTAGTCGTGGAACATGACCGCCGCGCCCGGCTCCCGCTCGAGCTCTTCGAGCGCCGCCCTGGCCAATCCCTCGTTAACCGGCACGTACCCCGAGCTCCACGCCTCGTGCAGGTCCGGGCCGAAGTCGGGAGCGGAGCCCAGCCCCCAGAGGTAGTGCTGGAGGAACCAGAGGGTCGGGTTGGCGAGCGTGTTGTAAAAGCGGTCGTATGCAGCCGGTTCGTGCGCCACGAGCCGCAGCCGGTACGCCGCTCCGTCCGCCGTCTCCTCGACGAATGAACCGTTCTGCTCGGACGCCACGACCCTGTCCTCGTCGCTCATCGCACTCGCGACCCACGTCACGTCGTGGTGTGCGAGCAACCCACCGAGCGCCGTGACGACACCGCCGCCGCCCCGCCGCGCGCCGCGCTGCCCATCCTTGTCGCGTTCGTACGTGACGGGAGCGCGATTGACGACGACGAGGAGCTTACGCCGCATCGTTGTCGTGGTTGACAACGATCAGACGGGCTGGCGCAGCCGCTTCACGAAGCGGAGCCGCGAGCCCCGGACGCCCGGCCGGGAGTGCAGCTCGAACTCGTCCGCGATCGTGCGGATGATCGAGATGCCGAGGCCTCCCTCAGTGAGCTCCTCGCCCTCGAGCGGCGGCGGCCGCTCCGGATCGAACCCCTTTCCGTCGTCCACGACTTCGACCGCTAGCGCGTCGCCGGTGAGCTCGTAGGCGATCGAGACGAAGCCGGCACCGCCTGCATACGCATGCCGGACCGAGTTCGAGACCGCTTCGGTCAGCGCAAGCTTGAGATCGGCGAGCAACTCGTCGGGCAGCGTGAGGATGTCGGCGAGCCCACTGAGGGCCAGGCGAGCGAGCGCGACGTACTCCGCGCGAGCAGGTACCCGCAGCCGGACGGTGCGCATCCCCTCGCGCTCCTCGTCGGTCGTCTCGACCAATGTCGCCTCGCCACCCATCTTCAGCCTCTCGCCATGTTCCCTGAGGTTCCTGGCCCTAAACCTGTCGATTTCTACTACTACCGGCGCACGTGAATGCTCCACACGATGGTTACTCCAATCCGCCTTCCCCGAGACTCGGAGACGTAATCTCATTCGTTTTCACGGGAAAACGACCGCCCGGGCCCGACCCTAGACTGGACAGCTGTGACGGCCGCCCCGCCCGCACCCGAGCGCCGACGGCCGCGTCCGGGGTCGCTCGAGCGTCCGATCAACGCCCGGCTCTACCGAGGCACCTGGCTGCTCGTCGGGCTGCCGCTGCTCCTGCTCGCGTTCAGCGTCGCGCGCCCGCCGGCCCTCCACACGAGCTCGAACCTGCCACCGGCGTTCAAGCAAGATCAGGCGGCGGCGATCGCCGAAGACCTCACGTCGAGCTACCCGAACCGGCAGCCGGGAACGCTGGGCGCCCGAGGAGCCGAGACCTGGTTTCGCGACCAACTGAAGCCGTATGGCTTCAACGTCCGCTCCGACCGGTTCACGGCGACGATTCACGGCCGCCGCACGACGCTCGTCAACCTCGCCGCCGAGAAAGCCGGCCTTTCTCCACAGGGAGAGATCGTCGTCATGGCCCACCGCGACGACAGCGGCGACGACAACGGCTTGAACGACAACGCGTCGGGGACGGCGGCGCTCATCGAGCTGGCGCGCTCGTACGCGCCTACCGCCGCGGCGCAACACGTCTCGCTCCCCGTCTCGCTCGTGTTCCTCTCGACGGACGGTGCAAGCGACGGCGCGCGGGGCGCAGCGCACTTCGCGGCACTGCAAGAGACAGGTCAAGACATCCTCGCAGTGGTCAACCTCGATTCGATCGGAGGTCGAGGGACCCCACGCCTCGTGTTCGGCGGCAACACCGCCCGTTCCCCGGCACCCGGCCTCGTCGAGACGCTGCGAGCGGCATTCGCGCAGGGGCCGGGCGGCACCGATCCGGCGCGGCCGAGCGGCCTGCAGCAGCTGGTGGGGCTCGGGTTCCCGTTCAACCCGTACGAGCAAGCCCCGTTCGTCAGCCGCGGCATGCCGGCGGTGACCGTGACGACGGCCGGCGCGAGACCGCCCGCAGGGCGAAGACGCGGCGAAAACCGGCTGGACGTCGGGCACCTCGGAGCAGTCGGGCTCGCCACCCAGGAGACGATCAATGCGATGGAGGAGGGCGTCTCGCTCACACAGGGGCCGACGAGCTACGTCTATCTCGGCCAGCGGCTCATCCGCGGTTGGGCGATCGAGATCGTCCTCGTTGCCATGTTGCTCCCGTTCCTCGCGGCTGCAGTCGACCTCTTCGCCCGCTGCCGCCGGCGGCGGATCCGCGTCGCGCCCGCCGTCCGCAGCTACCGCAGCCGGCTCTACTTCTGGATCTGGGTCGGCGCACTCTTCCTCGTCTTCGGAGCGCTCGGCTTCTGGGGAGGCACCGACGGGCGCGCGCCGTCGCTGACCGACGTCTCCTGGCCGGGCTCGGGGCTGATCGCGCTGGCCCTGCTCTCGGCGGTCGGGTGGATCGTCGCGCGTACCCGCCTCCTGCCGCGGCGAGCGATTCGACCGGAGGAGCGCCTTGCCGGCCACAGCGGCGCGTTGCTGGCGCTCGGCGTCGTCGGCCTCCTGCTGGCGGCGACGAATCCCTTCGCACTGATCTTTCTGCTCCCGTCGCTCCACGCCTGGCTCTGGCTGCCCCAGGTGCAGACGCGCCAGCCGGGGCTGCGTGCGAGCGTCTTCCTGGCCGGTTTGGTCGGCCCCGGCTATCTCGTGTGGTCGTTCGCCACCCACTACGGGCTCGGCTGGGACGCCCCGTGGTACATCGCGAAGCTCTTCGCCAGTGGGTACGCGCCGTTGCCTCTGTTCGTGATCGGGCTCGGCTGGCTTGCGGCTGCGGGGCAGCTCGCGGCGCTCGCCTCCGGACGCTACGCGCCGTATCCCGCCCCGCGAGAGCGCCCGCGCCGCGGGCCTGTGCGGGAGCTGATCCGCACGCTCGTCCTCGCGCAACGGCGGCGTTCTGGAGTGGCCGAGTCGCGCCACGCCGTCAACGAGTAGTCCGGCGTCAGGCGGCGTCGAGCCGAAGCCAGCGCACAATCGAGCCGGCGGCGAGCTTGCCGTTTCCACGTGGAATGTGGACGAGCGCGTCGGCAGCACCGGAGCGGACGATCATGTGCGACTCCTGGCCGGCGATCGGCTCGAGCACGAGCGCCGTGCCGTCGACGCGAGAGCGTGCACGCACGAACTCGTCGCGCTCCTCGTTGCGCCGGAGGCCCGCCCCGAGTTGCCCCGGCTCGAAGCGTGGCAGTGGATCGGCCAGGCCCTGCAACGCGCGGAGCGCCGGCTTGACGAAGAGCTCCGAGCCGACGAGCGCAGACACCGGATTCCCGGGCAGGCCGAAGACGAGCGTGTCGCCGCGAACGCCGAAGGACACGGGCTTCCCCGGCTTGATCGAGACGCGCCAGAAGACCTCCTCGACCCCGAGCTCGCGCTCGACGGCGCGGACGAGGTCGTGCTCGCCCACCGAGACACCGCCCGAGGTGACGAGGACGTCGGCGGCGAGCCCTCGCTCGAGCACCTGCCGCAGCGCGGCCTCGTCGTCGGCAGCAGGCGGCTCGGACGAGACCTCGGCGCCGGCCGCAGCGAGCATCGAGGCGAGCATGAGCGTGTTCGTCTCGTAGATCTGTCCCGCGCGTAGCGACTCGCCCGGAGCGACGAGCTCGGTGCCGGTAGCGAGTACCGCAACGCGCGGCCGGCGCCGGCACGGCAACTCCGCGACGCCGGACGCGGCGACCGCGGCCAGGCGAGCGGGGGAGAGCCTCTCACCCGCCGCCGCCACCAGCTCTCCACGGGCGACGTCGCCTCCGCACGGTCGGATGTGCGCGCCCGCCTCGGCGGCGAGCGAGATCTCCACTGTGTTAGCTAGTTTGACAACACGCTCCACGGGAACGACGGCGTCTGCGCCCTCCGGCACGACGGCCCCGGTCGAGATCGCGATCGCGGAGCCCGGCTCGAGCCTGCCCTCGAACGGCCGGCCGGCCGCGGATTCACCGGAGACCTGCAGCGTTCCGGGAAGATCGGCGGCGCGAACGGCGAAGCCGTCCATGGCCGAGCTTGCGAAGGGCGGAAGGTCCACACGTGCTCGCACCTCCTCCGCGGTGACGCGTCCGGCGGCCTCGGCGACCGGCACGCGCTCGGCGGGGAGCGGGCGCGCGAGCGCGAGGACGCGCTCCTGCGCCTCCTCGAGCGTGAGTAGGGAAGCCACGGTGGGTGCATACCGTAGTAGTCGTGAGACCGGGAGACGAAGTTGCCGGCCGCTACCGGCTCGACGAGCTGCAGGGCCGCGGCCCCATGTCGGAGGTCTGGCGCGCGCACGACAACACGCTCGACCGGACGATCGCCCTGAAGCTCCTGTCGCCGACTGCGGATCTCGACCGGTTCCGCCGCGAAGCCCAGGCGGTCGCCGCGCTCGCGCACGAGAACGTCATGCGCGTCTACGACTACGGCGAGGACGAAGCCGGGCCGTTCATGGCGCTCGAGTGGCTGCACGGGGGGACGCTCGAGGAACGGCTGCAGCACGGGCCGCTGCCGCCGGCCGAGACGCATCGCGTCGCGCAGGGCATGGCGGCCGGGCTGGGGCACCTGCACGCCCGCGGTCTCATCCACCGGGATCTCAAGCCCGCGAACGTCCTCTTCGACGAGGAGGGCCGGCCCAAACTCGGCGACTTCGGCCTGGTGCGACACACCGCCGGCTCGGGCACCCTCACCGAGGCGGGAACGGTGCTGGGCACCGCTGCGTACATCTCGCCGGAGCAGGCGGCAGGAGAGCCGGCCGGCGCGGCGAGCGACGTCTACTCCTTCGGGGTCATCCTCTTCCGGATGCTGACGGGGGCGCTGCCGTTCACGGCGGACAATGCCCTCGCTCTCGTCGACATGCACAGGCGCACGCCGGCTCCGGCGGTCGAGTCGCTGCAGCCTGACGCGCCGCGCGACCTCGCCGCGCTGACGGCGGCGGCGCTGCGCAAGGATCCGGCGCAACGGCCCGCAGACGGAGCTGCCTTGCTGAGCGCGCTCGGGGACGCTCCGACAGCGGTCGTCCTGGCCGGAGACACACAGGCGACGCAGGTTCTTGCGGCTCCGGCGGTTCCCGCAGATCGCCCGCCGTCGAACGCCCGCCGCAGAGTGGCCCTCGCGGGCGCCGCAATCGTGCTCCTCGCGGCAGGGGGTGGAGTGCTCGCGTGGGCGGTGACGCGACCGGGCTCGGCGGCGCCTGCGCAGAACCGCTCGACCGGATCGACTCCCGGCACGCGGACGGGGGGCCACACCGGCACGACGCACTCCGTCCCGCCGACCACGACCACACACCCGACGACGAAGTCGCAGCCCACGACCACGGCCGGCCACACGACGACCTCGATCCCCACGACGACGCCGGCGACGATTCCGACGACGACACCGACGATTACTACGGTGCCACCGACGACAACGGTCCCGACCGTCACGACGCCCACGACGACGGCGGAAGCCGGAACGACGACGACTACGGTGGCGCCGTAGGCCGGTAGGCGTACCGCCCGGCCCAGGGAACGAACTCCGCAGGCGACAGCGGAGCCGGAAAGGCGCTGTTCGCGGTGCCGCCCAAAACGCGCTCCATGAACAGCCGCCAGGCCGTCGCGGGCAGCGTCGGCCCCGAGACGGCGGCTCCGTGCACGTCGAGCATCGGCGTCTCGGCCCGTGGATACCCGATCCAGACCGTCGCCTCGAGCGCGGGCGTGTAGCCGCAGAACCAGGCGTCGGCGTAGTCGTCCGTCGTGCCCGTCTTGCCCGCGTCGGCGCGGCCCGGGACGTGGGCGCCGACACCTGTGCCGTGGAGCATGTTCTCCTCGAGCACGCGCGTCACGGTTGCTGCAACCCAGTCCGGAATCACGCGCTCGCGCTGCAGCTGCCCCCAGCCAGTGTCGACCTTGCCTCCGGGGAAGGCGACTCGCGTGATCGCGAATGGCCGCGAGTAGACGCCGCCCGCTGCCAGCGTCGCGTAGACCGAGGCCATGTCGAGTGGCGTGACCGCACCGGTGCCGAGCGCGAGCGACGGGGCCGGCTGCAGTTGCGTCTGCACGCCGAGCTTCTGCGCAGTCGAGACGATCGCACCGGAGCCGACGTCGAGTGCAAGCCTCGCGTAGACGGTGTTGTCGGAACGGATCGTGGCCGCGGCGACCGTCTCCGGCCCCGCGTACGTCCCGTCATAGGTGCGCACGTGCCAGCCGAGGGGGGCGTAGTAGAACGGCGCCGAGAGGTACCGCGCCGCCCACGGGTTCATCCCCTGCTCGACCGCGGCCGCAAGGACGATCGGCTTGAACGTCGAGCCGGCCTGGCGCTCGGCCGCCGTCGCGAGGTTGAGCTCGTTGTCCTGAGTCGCCGGACTCGCGGCAGCCATGGCCCGGATCGCGCCGGTCGCCGGATCGATCGAGACGATCGCCCCCGCGGGATCGCGTCGCCCGTAGACCACGCGCGACAGGGCGTGCACGGCTGCGCGCTGCAGGCGCGGCTCGATCGTCGTGTGGATCTTCAGGCCGCCCGCGCGAACGGTCGCCGCGCCGTATTCCTGCTCGAGCAGGTTCTCCAAATGGCCGACGAAGTACGGCTCGCGGGTCGCATACGCCGGGCTCGGCCGGAGCTGGAGGCTGCGGTCGCGGATGGCGGCCGCGTATCGCGCCTGCGTGATGGTCCCGCTCCGCAAGAGCGCGCCGAGGACCTCGTCCCGGCGCCCGAGCGCGGCCGCGGGGTTGTGCAGCGGGTCGTAGTAGGACGGAGCCTGCGGCAGACCGGCGAGAACCGCCGCCTGCGCGAGGGTCAGGCGGCTCGCGGAAACCGAGAAGTACGTCTCGGCCGCCGCCTGGATCCCGTACGCATGGTTGCCGTAGTAGACGTCGTTGAGATAGGCAGTGAGGATCCTGCTCTTCGGCCACGCGCGGGCGAGCTTCACGGCGAGGCAGGCCTCGACGACCTTCCGTTGCAGAGTCTTCTCGCGCGAGAGGTAGAGGTTCCGCACGAGCTCCTGGGTGATCGTCGACCCGCCCTGGACGAAGTGGCCGGCGCTCACGTCGACGATCAGCGCGCGGAGGATCCCGACCGGATCGACGCCGCCGTGGTGGTAGAAGCGCCGATCCTCGATCGCCACGGTGGCCTTCGGCAGCCATGGGCTGATCGCGGCACGCCCGACCGCCGTCCTGTTCTCGACCGCTGGGAGGACGCCGATCAGGCTGCCGTTCGCGCCGTAGACGAGCGAGTTGTCGGTCGCCTGCACAGGCCGCAGCGCGCTCAGGTCGCAGCTCGAGCCGAAGTAGACGGCACCTCCGGCCGCCGTCAGCGCAAGCAGCGCGAGCGGGATCGCGAGCGCGAGAGCGACGAGAAGACGGCGTCTGCGCCGCGGTCGCCGTTTCGGCTTCGGCTTGCGCTTGGTGCTCACGTCCAGACGCCGAGCGCGCGCAGGCGCCGGTGGGCGCGCAGGCGCAGATCGTGCTCGAGCCGCTCGGCGGCGAGGTCGTCGGCCGCGGCAGCGCGGACGGTGACGGTCGCGGGATCGGAGAGGGAGCTCACGTAGACCGTCGCGTCGCGCTCGTCGACGACGTCTTCGCGCAACGCGTCGAGGGCGGCGTCGAGATCTGCTGCGAGCGGGACAGGGAGGGAGACCTCGGCGAACGTCTCGCGGCTCCGGATCGAGGCGTTGACGATCGTGTCGGAGGCGAGCTTCTCGTTCGGGACGACGATCCGCCGGCGATCGGCCGCGCGGATGAACGTGTAGGTGAGCCCGATCTCCTCGACGACGCCCGCGGAGCCCTCGTACTCGACGCGGTCGCCGATGCGCACGGGCTGGGCGAGCGCGATCAGAATCCCGGCGACGAAGTTCCCGAGCGTCCGCTGCGCGGCGAAGCCCAGCACGATGCCGAGCAGCGCCGAAGACGCGAGGAGGCCGCCGGCGACAGCCCTGATCTCCGGAATTGCGAGCAGCGCCGAGAGGAAGCCGACCGTGAGAATGACCACGGTCACGATCCGGCGGAAGACGCGGTAGCGCGTCACGGCCTCGGGCGCGAACGGACGGCGCTGCAGCCACCAGTCGAGCGCGCGCGCCAGCAGCGAGACGGCGGCGAAGATCACCGCAGCGATCAGGATGTGCTTCCAGAACGGACTCATGCCCCGCTCCGAGTTCGGTACGGACCGGCGAAGTCCTCAATCGAGCGGCAGCGGCCGGCGGCCCGCGAAGCCGTCGTCGACGCGATGCCACCAGCCGATCTCTTCCTCGCCGAGCTGCCAGCAGAGGAGCACCGTCTCGCCCTGGCGCAGTGCCGGGAAGTCGATGAGGCCGCTGTCGAGATCCTTCACCTGGGCGCCGTGCTCGTTGATCTCGTCGACGAGCCGTGCGATCCGCCGCGCGACGGCGTCGACCTCTGCGGTCGCCGCGGCGAGCTCCGCCGGCGGGATGCCGCCACCGTTGCCGCGGATCTTCTGCTCGAGCTCCTCCTGACGCTCGAGCGCAGCCGCGTGTTCCTGTCTGCCTGCGACGAGTTGCTCGACGAGCGGCCGCACGGCCTCGAGCTCGGCATTCGCCTCTTCCGGCGTGAAGTGGCGCATGACCCCCAGCCTATGCTCCGCGGTCGTGGAGGTTGAAGCCACCGAGCCGCAGTCGGTCCCGAACCGCGGGCGCCTCGTCGCCTGGACGGTTCTCATCGGCCTGATCGCCGCGGTCAACTACGCGGGACGGTTCTCCTCCTCCGGCAGCAGCACGACGAGGGGAGCGGATCACGAGCTCTATTCGTTCTCGAATTTCGCCGGCGGAACGATCGTGTACGCCTTCTGGCTCGGCATCGCGCTCGCGATCTGCTTCGACCGCTTCGATCTGCTCGCCTTCCGCCGGCCGCGGAGCTGGTCCCGCGCGCTCGCGTCGGCCCTGACGGTGATCGTCGCGATCTTCGCGTGGGAGTACGTCATCTCGTTCATCCCGCTACCGGAGAGCCCCGGGAAGGAGCAGGGGATCACGAACGTCTCCTGGGAGCCGAAGCACGCCGCCGCCTTCGCCGCCAACTTCGTCCTCTTCGCGGGGATCGCGCCGTTCGTCGAGGAGCTCACCTTCCGCGGTGCGGGTCAGTCGCTGTTGCGCTTCCTCGGCCGCTGGCCGTCGATCGTCCTCGTCGGTGTCGCGTTCGGCCTGGCGCATGGGCTCGTCGAGGCGCTGCTCGTCCTCGTCCCGTTCGGCATCGGGCTCGCGTGGCTTCGCGACCGGACGGAGAGCGCCGTGCCCGGGATGTTCGTGCACGCCCTCTTCAACGGGGCGGCACTCGCGTTCATCGTCGTGCGCTAGTCCTCTTCCTCGCCGTTCTCGACGACGAACTGGTCCGGCGTCACGTCCTCGAGGAAGCTGCGGAACTTGAGCACCTCCGCCTCGAGCTGCTCCTCGTCGACCTCTTCTCCTTCGAACTCGATCGCCGACTCGGCGATCACGTCGTCGGCGGCGAAGATCGGCGCCTCGGCGCGAATGGCGAGCGCGATCGCGTCGGACGGGCGCGAGTCGACCTCGATCTCCTGGCCATCCTGCAGCACCGTGATCTGCGCGTAGAAGGTGTTCTCGCGCAGCTCGGTGACCGTGATGCGGCTGATCGACGCGCCGAGCTGCTCGAGCATGTCGCTGACGAGATCGTGGGTCATCGGCCGCACCGACGTCTGGCTCTGCAGCTTCATCAGGATCGCGGCAGCCTCGGGGTGACCGATCCAGATCGGCAGGAACTTGTTCCCGTCGGAGGTCTTCAGTAGGACGATCGGCTGTTTGCCGACCAGATCGAAGCTGACTCCGTAGATGAGCATCTCCTGCATCAGCCCGCGCCTCGTCTCGAATATAGCTCAGGCCGCTCGGCCGAAAACCCCGCGTAACCGTCAGTGCGCGGGTGCCGTTTGACCCACGTGCGCACCCTTTGGCTGGACGACATCGAGTCGCTCGAGGCGATCTCCCAGAACGAGGACGCCCGCCGGATCTTCCTGCGGATGGCGTCTCTGTCGCAGACCGGCCGGACGCCGAGCTTCGTCGTGGAGGTCGCCCTGGACCGGGATCTCGACGCCGTGACGAAGGGCCGGCTCGTCGAGCTCGCCCAGGACGAGTCCTTCCTGCTCGCGGTCGAGGAGTACCTCGTGCGCACGCACCGCCTGCACTGAGCGGCGGGCACGGAGAAGTGGGCGATCCTGGATTCGAACCAGGGACCTCCGCCTTATCAGAGCGGCGCTCTAACCAGCTGAGCTAATCGCCCGCGCGGCTGTCGATTGTAGCCGCGTTCTCGAGCGCCTCAGCGAGCTCGGCGAGGTCGTGCTCGTCACCGAACGGGAGCTCCACCCGTCCCGGCAGGACGCGCGCCTGGCGGCCGGTCAGCTGCTCGATCGCGCTGCGCACCCGGTCGGCGAGCGCCGGATCGACAGGAGCGGAGTGCGTGCGAGGCCGCTGCCGGGCGCCCGCCCACTTCGCCCGCTGCTCCGCCGCCCGCACCGAGAGGCCGCGCCGGACGATCTCACGCGCAAGCCGGCGGCGCCCCTCGTGGTCGGGAACCGCGAGGACGGCGCGGGCGTGGCCTTCGCTCAGCTGCCCGCGTTCGACCATCCCGAGCACGTCGTCGGGCAGCTCGAGCAGCCGGATCCGGTTCGAGACGGACGGCTTCGAGCGACCGACCCGCTCGGCAACCTCACCGAGCGAGAGCGAGAACTCGTCGATCAGGACGGCGTAGGCGCGAGCCTCTTCGATCGGCGTCAGTTGCTCGCGGGCAACGTTCTCGACGAGACCGAGCAGGAGCGTGTCGCGGTCGTCAGCGGTCCGCACGACGGCAGGCACGGTGGTCCGGCCGGCTTCGCGAGCCGCGCGCCAGCGGCGCTCGCCGGCGACGATCTCGTACCCGCCGACCCCGCGCGGGCGCACGAGCAGTGGCTGGATCACGCCTTGCCGGCGCACCGACTCCGCGAGACCCGACGCGGCCTCGGGCTCGAAGCGGCGGCGCGGCTGCTTCGGGTTCGGGTGGATCGCGTCGACCGGGATCTCGAGCAACTCGGTCGGGACCGGCTGGCCGCCGATCAGCACCTCGAGGCCGCGGCCGAGGCCCCGGCGCTGCAGTGAGGACTCAGGCGCGCTCGACAAGCTCCATCGCCACCTTCCAGTAGGCGTCGGCTCCGGCGGAGCGACGGTCGTAGGCAATCGCGGGCAATCCGTAGCTCGGGGCCTCCGCGAGGCGTACCGAGCGCGGGACGGAGGTGCGGAAGACGAGCGGCCCGAAGTGCCGGCGCACCTCCTCCTCGACCTGGGCCGCCAGCCGGGTCCGGCCGTCGACCATCGTGAGGAGAACACCGCCGATGCCGAGATTCGGGTTGAGCCGACGGCGGATGAGCTCGACAGAGTGGAGGAGCTGCGTCAGTCCCTCGAGCGCGTAGTACTCCGCCTGCACCGGGACGAGCACACGGTCGGCGGCTGCAAGCGCGTTGACCGTGAGCGGACCGAGCGACGGCGGGCAGTCGAGGAAGACGAAGTCGTAGCGGTCGCTCCCTGAGGCGAGTGCCTGCGCGAGATAGCGCTCGCCGTCGTCCCGGCCGGACAGCTCTACCACCGCGCCGGCGAGATCCGGCTTCGCGGGGACGAGGTCGAGATTCGCGAACGCCGTCGGGTGAACGAGCTCGGCGAGGGGTGCACCGTCGAGCAGGTCGTAGCTCGAGGTTCCGTTCGCGCGCATCCCGAGGCCCGACGTCGCGTTCGCCTGCGGGTCGAGGTCGATCACGAGCGCGCGCTCGCCGGCCTCGGCAAGGCAGGCGGCGAGGTTGACGGCGGTCGTCGTCTTGCCGACGCCACCCTTCTGGTTCGCAAGGGCATAGATGCGGGACATCGCCCCGCCATTGTCGCTAGGCCAGCGGACGCTTCTTCGCCATACCGGCGCGGCGCGGAAAGCCTGGCGGGGTCGGCGCGACCTTCGGCAGGACGGCGAGCCCGTCATGCAGCTCGGGCTTCCCTCCGCCGAGCTGTTCCGAGGCAGCCGCCAGCGCTAGAAGATCCGCCCGCTCGCCGAGCCAGAGCACCGCCGCACCGCCGGTGCGAACGAGCGGCAGGCACAACTCCGCCGCGGCTGGAGGCTGCGCGAGCGCCTTCGCCAGCGCCACGCCCCAGCTTTCCGTAGGTTGCTCCTCCGCGCGGCCCCAGACGACCGCGCCGTTCGGCGGCGCCCAGCGCCGAAGGAAGTCGCACTTGCGCTGCTCGGCATCCAGCAACGTCACTTCGCGGTCGGGCAGCGAGGCAGCCAGCGGGATCCCCGGGGAGCCGCCGCCCGAGCCGACGTCGATCAGCGGCCCGCCGAATGTCTCGACGAGAGGCAGCGCCCGCAGCGCATCGTCGAGCAGCATCTCCCGCGCTCGGCGGAGGTCGCGGAGCGCCGTCAGTCCCGGCGTCGCGAGGACCGCCGCAAGCCAGTCGTCAGTCGGGAACGACGACGACGTAGCGGTTCGGCTCCGTGCCCTCGGAGGTCGTGCCCACGCCGGCGACGTCCTTGAGGTGCAGGTGGACGACCTTGCGCTCGACCGCGGTCATCGGCTCGAGCTCCTCGCGGTCGCCCGACTCGCGCACGCGGTCGGCGACGCGCTCCGCGAGCGTCTCGAGCGTCGCCTGCCGCCGCGCGCGGTAGCCGGCAGCGTCGACGACGACGTCCTTCTTCTCGTCGCCGTGCGCGCGATACGCGATCACGTTGAGGAGGTACTGGATCGCGTCGATCGTCTGGCCGTGACGGCCGATGAGCAGGCCGACGTCCGGGCCGGAGCACGTGACGACGATCGCCTCCGGATCGTCCCGCGCTACCACCTCGGCGTCGACCCCGAGCGTGCCGACGATGCGCGCGACGAGCGCTCGCGCCTCACCGGCCTGGCCGGTCTCGTCGAGCGTGGTCGCGGCAGCTGCAGCTTCGTCCGCGGCCTCGGCCGGCAGATGCGCGACGACCCGCGCGGGCTCGTAGCCGACACCGAGGATGCCGCGCTCCCCTTCTGCGACGACCTCGAACTGCACCGCAGCTTTGTCGAGCCCGGGATGCCGGCGCTCGAGCTCGCGCAGCGCCGCCCACTTCGCTTCGCCGACCGTCTCCCCGGTCGCTTCGGCGGTCAGATCCTCGAGCTCGCTCATCTCCGGCTCGTGCGCTTCTTCTTGCGCCGCACCTGCCGCGGCCGCTGCGAAGCCGAGGGATCCGGCTTCGGAGATGGCGATTCGCTCTTCGCCCCGTTGCCGCTCGAGCCGTCGTCCTTTGGAGGCGTCCGCGAGCTGCGTCGCTCGGTCGTCGGCGGCGGCGTCTTCGCGACGAGCCGTCGTGTGATCAGCCCCTGGCCGACGGTCCAGAGGTTCGTCGTCACCCAGTAGAGAACGAGTCCGGCGGGGAAGCGCGCGATGATGAAGACGAAGAAGAGCGGCATCACCATGAACAGCGTGCGCTGCATCTTGTCGGTCGTCGTCATCATGAAAAACGACGACGCCATCTGGCTCGCGACGTAGACGACGAGGAGCACGAAGCCGCCCCAGTGCGTCGTCGTGTGCGCCTGGATCGACGGGATGAAGTGGAGGAACGAGAGGTCCTGACCCTTCGACGAGGGGAAGTTCGTCTGGAAGTGCTTGAGCGTGTAGTAGAGGGCGATGAAGACCGGCAGCTGCAGCAGCATCGGCAGGCACGAGGCAGCCGGGTTGATGTTGTTCTCCCGGTAGAACTTCATCAGCTCCTCGTTCTGCTTCTGGCGGTCCTGCTTGTACTTCTTCTGGATCTCCTTCATCTGCGGCGCGTGCTTCTGCAGCGACTGCATCGAGTGGATCTGCCGGATCGTCAGCGGCACGAGGATCATCCGGACGACGATCGTCGTCGCCACGATCGACCACGCCCAGGGCAGGCCCACGCTGGAGTGGAAGAAGTTGAGAACGTGAATCATCACGCGCTCGAGCTGGCTGAAGACGGGGATCGTGGAGAGGATCATCGGACCGGGTCGAAGCCTCCGCGACTCCAGGGGTTGCACCGGAGCAGCCGCCAGCCCGCGAGGGCGCTGCCCTTGAAGAGGCCGTGGCGGCGGAGCGACTGCACCGCGTACTCGGAGCAGGACGGGTGGTACTTGCAGGTCGTCGGGAAGAGCGCACCGATCGTCAGCCGGTAGAGCCAGACGAGCCCGACTCCGAGCAGCGACGGAACGCGCATGACGGCACTCATGCCGCGAGGGCTCCGGTCTGCTCGAGCAGCTCGTCGACCCGCTCGCCGAGCCAGTCGAACCCGTTCGTCTCGGCCGCCTCGACGAGGCCGGGGCGGACGATCAGGACGTAGTCGTTGCCCGTCGGCACTCGCTCGAGCCGCTTCTGCCAGACCTCCCGCAGGCGCCGCTTGATCCGGTTGCGCTCGACTGCGCCGCCGGCCGCTCGCGGCACGGCGAACCCGATGCGCGGGTCGGCCGGCTCGTCCTGCGGCAGCCAGTAGAGAACGAGAAAGCGGGAAGAGACCGAGCGGCCGCGGCGATGCACCGCATCGAAGTCCCGGGAGCGGGACAGGCGATTGGCGCGCTTCACGGGTGCAGCTTAGTAGCTCGATCCCGGCGGGCCGACTACGCCGAGAGGCGAGCCCGGCCCTTGCCGCGGCGGCGCTTGAGGATCGCCCGGCCGGCCTTCGTCGCCATGCGCGCACGGAAGCCGTGCTTGCGCTTGCGGCGGCGGACGTTGGGCTGATAGGTGCGCTTCACGACTGCGAAAAGGCTCGTCTTTGCCAGAAAAATCCCGCCGGTGGCGGGGTCGGGCGGTCAGTGCGGCGGTCAGTATAGCCACGCCCTGTCCACCGGCTTGTCCACAGCCGCCGACGGCTCGGGCATTGGTTCGAGGGAGTTGCCCCCACACCTGTCCACACCTGTGGAGGGATTGGGGCCACGCAGGAAGTGCCTGCAAATCAGGCGATTTTGTCCCTGTGGAAACCGCTGTTATGCTGGCCGCCGGGCCGGAGACGGGGAGGAGTCAGGGCGTCGGTGGAGCACCAAGTCGAGCTGTCAGCTGAGGACCTCTGGGAGGAAATCTCCGGGCGGCTCAAAGAAGCACTCTCCCACGGGACGTACGCCAAGTGGTTCGGTGACGTCCGTGAGCTCACCGTCGACGGGGACGCGCTCGTGCTCACCGTGCCGAGCGATTTCACCCGCGACTGGATCGAGGGTCACTTCCTCGGGCTGATCGGCGCGGCGGTGCGCGACATCACCGGCATCGAGCGCCCGCTCGAGCTCCGCGTCGCCGACAACGCGGCAGCGTCGCCGGAGGTTCGCGCGGGGTCGGAGGGCGCCGTTCGCATGGTCCAACGCATGCCCGGACGCCCTGAGAGCGGCGGCTTCAGCGAGAAGTACACCTTCGACTCGTTCGTGATCGGGTCGTCGAACCGCTTCGCGCACGCAGCCGCTCTCGCGGTCGCCGAGGCGCCGGCGCAGGCGTACAACCCGCTCTTCATCTACGGCAACACGGGACTCGGCAAGACGCACCTGCTCCAGGCCGTCGCGCAATACGTCGCCGAGCACTCGTCCGAGCTCTCCGTCCGCTACGTGACGAGCGAGGCCTTCGTCAACGACTTCATCAACTCGCTCCGCGACAAGCGGATCGAGGGCTTCAAGCAGCGCTACCGCGCGTACGACGTCCTGCTCATCGACGACGTTCAGTTCTTCGAGGGCAAGGAGCGCTTCCAGGAGGAGTTCTTCCACACCTTCAACTCGCTCTACGAGGCCGGCTCGCAGATCGTGCTGTCCTCCGACCGGCCGCCGCGCGACATCGCGACGCTCGAGGAGCGCCTGCGCAGCCGCTTCGAGTGGGGGCTGATCACCGACATCCAGCCGCCGGATCTCGAGACCCGCATCGCGATCCTGCGCAAGAAGGTGAAGGTCGACGGGATCCACGTGCACGACGAGCAGGTGCTCACGTTCACCGCCGGCCGCGTCTCGACCAACATCCGCGAGCTCGAGGGCGCGCTCACGCGAGTGGTTGCCTTCTCGTCGCTCACCGGGCGGCCGATGACGGTCGAGCTCGCACAGGACGTGCTCCGCGACGTCTTCCCACAGGGAGAGGCCGCGGAGGTCTCGATCAAGCGCATCCAGGATCTCGTCGCCGACCGGTTCGATCTCTCGCTCGAGGAGCTCTGCGGAGAGAAGCGCTCGCAGAACATCGTCTATCCGCGCCAGGTCGCGATGTACCTCTCACGCGAGCTCACCGACTCGTCGCTGCCGAAGATCGGCAAGGAGTTCGGCGGCCGCGACCACACGACGGTCATCCACGCGACATCGAAGATCTCTCGCTTGATCCGTGAGGACAGGTCTGTGTACAACCTCGTGCAAGAGCTCACCGCACGTGTGAAGCAGGTCCGCTGACGCGTCCAGCCTGTGGGACCCCCCGAATCGTCCACAATGACGCTCCACACGCAAACCGCAGGAAGGAAGCCACGGAAGCTCGTCTTCCCCGTCGTCCACACTCCCTATGACTTCTACGAGAATCCCTAGATGATCGAGAGTGACATCGCAGTAGGTGCCGAGCTGAGGATTACCTGCACGAAGGAGGAGCTCGTGCAGGGCCTCGCGCTCGTCGGTCGCGCTGTTTCGAGCCGCACGGCGATCCAGATCCTGTCGGGGATCCTGCTCGAGGCGCACAACGCCGAGCTGCGCCTCGCCGCGACCGACATGGAGCTCTCATTGCGCGCGACGGTGCCGGCGCGAGTCGAAGGCGACGGCGCGATCGTGCTGCCGGGCCGGACGCTTGTCGACATCGCGCGCCTCCTGCCGGGCGACGACGTGACGATCGAGCATCGCGCCGCGGAGTCCGTCGTCCACGTTGCGTCGGGCAGCGCGAGCTACACACTCCACACGTACAACGCCGAGGACTTCCCGCGGTTGCCGGAGCTCACGGAGACCGAGACGTTCTCGGTCGATCGCGAAGCCCTGCTCGAGACGATCGCGCGGGTCGCACGTGCGGCTTCGCGCGACGAGGCGCGCCCTGTGCTCACCGGCGTTCTCGTCCAGTTCGCCGGCGACAAGCTCGTCATGGCGGCGACCGACTCGTATCGCCTCGCGGTAAAGGAGACGGCGCTCTCCTCGTCCGCGCCGGAGCTCGAGGCCATCGTCCCGAGCCGCGCGCTGCAGGAGCTGGCGCGAATCCCGGGCGACGGCGACGGCGACGAGATCGCGGTCGGCGTGCAGGAGAACCAGGTGCTCTTCTCGATCGGCGGCGTCTGGCTGACCACCCGCCGGATCGACGGGCAGTTCCCGAACTACCGGCAACTGTTGCCCGAGACGTTCGAGCACGAACTGACGATCTCGCGGCCCGAGCTTCTCGACGTCGTGCGCCGCGCCGCCGTGATGATCCAGCGCGCGACGCCGCTGCAGCTGCGCTTCGCCGACGGCGAGGTCATCGTCGTGGCGCGTACCCACGAGGTGGGCGAGTCGCAGGAGTCGATGCCCGTCGCCTACAGCGGCGAGCCGCTCGAGATCGGCTTCAACGCGGAGTTCCTGCGCGAGGGTCTCGAGTCGGTCGAGGGCAACGACGTGAAGATGAAGCTCATCAGCCCACTTCGGCCGGCGATCCTCACCGACGAGGCCGACGACTTCACGTACCTCGTCATGCCGATTCGCCTGCCCGGCTGACCGGCGCTGATCGTCGAGACGGTCTCGCTTCGCGATTTCCGCTCCTACGAGCGGCTCGAGCTGGGGCTGCAGCCGGGGCTGGTGCTCCTCGTTGGGCCGAACGGCGTCGGCAAGACGAACCTGCTCGAGGCGACGCATGTGGCGGCGCAGGGGTTCTCTCCGCGAACGCGCACCGACTCGCAGGTCGTGCGGTTCGGAGCCGACGGCGCGCGGGCGGCGATCGCCGGCCGACGTGGTGAGGTGCGGCTGGAGCTCGAGGTGACCGTGCGGCGCGGCGAGGGCAAGCGCGCCCAGCTGAACGGCGCCCCGCTGCGCGCCGCGGAGCAGCTGCGTACGATGGTCTCGGCGCTCGTCTTCACGCCGGACCGGCTCGGGGTCGTGAAAGGCCCGCCCGCCGCCCGCCGCGCGTACTTCGATCGCGTTCTCGGCCGTTTTTCGCCTGCGCGGGCGCCGCTGCCGGCGGAGTACGGCGTGGCAGTGGCGCAGAGGAACGCCGCGCTGCGGCGGGCTGCCGCGAATCTCTCCGGCCGCGACGCGATCGAGCCGTGGAGCGAGCGCGTAGCGACACTCGGCGCCGAGCTCGTTGCCGAGCGTCTCGAGACTCTCGCGCTGCTGCAGCCGTCTTTCGCCGCGCGTGCCGACGAGCTCGGCCTCGGCGAGGTCTCGCTTCGGTACGAGGGCGACCCGCCGACGCTCGAAGGCCTGGATGCTGCGCTCGGCCGCGACCTCGAGCGCGGAGTGACCTCGCTCGGGCCGCATCTCGACGACGTTGTGCTCGCCGCGGCCAATCGCGACCTGCGCAGCTTCGGCTCGCAGGGTGAGCAGCGGCTCGCTCTGCTCGCGCTGCTTCTCGCGGAGGCCGAGACCATCGCCGACCGGACGGGCGTGCCGCCCCTTCTCCTGCTCGACGACGTCTTGAGCGAGCTCGATCCCGGCCGGCGGCAGATCCTCGCCGCGCGCGTGCGGAGTGCGGGACAGGCGCTCGTGACCGCGACCGACGCCGCAATGCTGCCGACGGCTCCCGACCAGCTGCTCGAAGTCGCGCCGGGCTCGGTGCTGGAGGCAGCCGCCTAGTGGAGCCCGTCGGCGAGCAGATCCGGGCGGAGCTGAGCCGCGTGGGCGCCGACAGCGGTGCCGGCGACGCGGTCACAGCGTGGCCGAGCG
Source organism: Thermoleophilia bacterium (assembly GCA_025928515.1). Lineage (GTDB taxonomy): Bacteria > Actinomycetota > Thermoleophilia > Gaiellales > Gaiellaceae > Palsa-739. The sequence continues at coordinate 1,847 of JAICJI010000010.1, read as the reverse complement.
CGGTCGGCGAGGAGATCGCTCGCAACGCGTGGCCTGCGAGGACGCAGCCCGACGGGACGCTCGTCGTCCACGTTCGCGACGCGATCTGGGGCTTCGAGCTGACCCAGCGCGCGGCGGATATCTCGGGCCGGCTGCCCGGCCGCCCGAGGCTCCGCTTCACACCCGGGCCGCTGCCCGACACAGGGCTCGAGCCCCCGGCCGCACCTCCCGTCCAGGCCTCGCCGGAGCACGAGCGAGAGGCTGCCGCGCTCGCTGCCGGAATCGAGGACCCGCAGCTCCGGGAATCCGTTGCGAAAGTCATAAAAATCGCGCTTGCTCGCTCGTCGCACGACCGCTCCGTCTGATACACTTCCAACTGCCCGCAAATGCTGAATTTGCAGGGCTTTTTTCATGACTGAAACGGACTACACCGCTAGGGACATCACCGTCCTCGAAGGACTCGAGCCGGTCCGGCTCAGGCCGGGCATGTACATCGGCTCGACAGGCCTTCGCGGGCTCCACCACCTCATCTACGAGGTGGTCGACAACTCGGTCGACGAGGCCCTCCAGGGACGTAACGACCGGATCGAGGTCACGCTCCATCCGGACCATTCGGTCACGGTCCAGGACTGGGGCTCGGGCATCCCCGTCGACGTGATGAAGGATCAGGGACTACCGGCGCTCACGGTCGTCCTCACGAAGCTCCACGCCGGCGGCAAGTTCGGCGGTGACGGGTACAAGGTCTCGGGCGGCCTCCACGGCGTCGGGGTCTCCGTGGTGAACGCTCTCTCCGAGCGGCTGGTCGCCGAGGTTCGGCGCGACGGCAAGATCCACCGGCAGGAGTTCGAGCGCGGCGACCCGACCGGCGAGATGGAAGTCGTCGGGAAGATGGTCGAGGACGACCCGAGTGGGACGACGATCACATTCCTGCCCGACTCGGAGATCTTCGAGGAGCTCGACGTCGAGGCGTCGACGATCACGCAGCGGTTGCGTGAGACGGCGTTCCTCACGAAGGGGCTGCACATCAAGCTCGTCGACGAGCGCGCAGACGGCAAGACCGTCGAGTTTCACTACGAGGGCGGGATCCGCGACTTCGTCTCATACATCAACGAGGCCAAAGACGCGATCCACAAGCACATCGTCTATTTCGAGGGCGAGACCGAGCAGGGCACCGTCGAGGTGGCGATGCAGTGGAACGGCTCGTACCAGGAGTCGGTCTTCACCTTCGCCAACAACATCAACACCGTCGAGGGCGGCACGCACCTCTCCGGCTTCCGCAGCGCGCTGACGCGCACGCTGAACGCAAAGGCACAGGAGCTCAAGCTCCTGAAGGAGAAGGAGAGCCTCGACGGCGAGGACGTCCGCGAGGGGCTCGCCGCCGTCGTCTCGGTCAAGCTCCGCAACCCGCAGTTCGAGGGGCAGACGAAGACGAAGCTCGGTAACCCGGGCATCGAGGGTCTCGTCCAGACGACCGTCAACTCGTCGCTTTCGCGGTTCCTCGAGGAGAACCCGCAGGACGCGCGCGCGATCTGCAACAAGGCGATCGCGGCGATGCGCGCCCGGCTCGCTGCGCGGCAGGCGCGCGAGCTGACACGGCGCAAGTCGGCGCTCGACAGCTCGTCGCTGCCGGGCAAGCTCGCCGACTGCTCGATCCGCGACCCCGCCGCGGCGGAGCTCTTCATCGTCGAGGGCGACTCGGCCGGCGGCTCGGCCAAGACTGGCCGCGACCGCACGTACCAGGCGATCCTGCCGCTGCGGGGGAAGATCATCAACAGCGAGAAGAACCGGATCAACAAGGTGCGCTCGAACACCGAGATCCAGGCGATGATCACCGCGATCGGCACCGGGATCGGCGACGAGTTCGACAT